>NZ_AP022839.1:3385000-3750805 GCF_011764505.1 Legionella antarctica | reverse complement strand
AACATAACTCCTCACTAAATAAGGGTGGTAAAAAGAATGTTAAAACTAATTATCCACGGCTATAAATATTGCCACTGAAAGCACCTACACGGCAAGATAATTAAAAAGAATAAATTTAAGGATCAAAAAATTGATATAAAACTTATAAAATAAAAAAGAGTGTTATTAATTAATGTACTAATTTGGTCGATTATACTCAGCCTGGAATAAAAGGCAAAGTTATCCACACAAAAAAACCAGAATATTCCGAACTATATTTCAAGGATAAACTAAAGAAAATTCAAATAATGACTCCAATAGATGCATAATGAGTAAAGTTAGTTATGGATAAAGCTGCAATCAGACAGAGGATAAGTTGGATATAACCATGGTGCATACTCTAAATGAAAAAATATAAACAAATAAGTCACAGGGTAAATCTGTACTTATGAACACAGTAAAAAATCAGTCAATCGATTGAAATTTATAGCAAAAAAAAGATTACTAACAGGGTTTAGCTTACCTAATAATAAATATAAGGTTTAAATATATATATTTTATATATTATTACGTCCAGTGCAATAATCAAAAAATTATCTCTAAGAAAAAAAGCGTTCATTAACCAAAATAAAAAAAATAAACTTTTTATCGGGAAAGGTGTGGATAAGAGGATGTTTAATACCCTATATATAAAGTGTATAAAATGTAGATAAAAAAAAGGGGGACACTTACACACAATCTAATGAATAAAGATACAAGAGTTCTATACAATATAAAAAAATGGTAACTTGCTGATATATAATAAATAATAATGGTTATCAACAGATATTTCGAAGCTAATAATAAACATAAGTTAAATAACTTAATAACTTAATAGTTATTAGCAAAATCTATGACAACCCAATTAATCAAAAAATAATCAACTTTGTAAATTGACAGTGTCACAAAAGTTATCTATCATTGCCAACCTCATAAATTTATAAACAGGTTCATCATGAAACGCACCTTTCAACCAAGTAATCTTAAACGCAAACGCGATCATGGTTTTCGTGAACGTATGGCTACTCGATCCGGCAGATTGGTAATTAAACGTCGTCGCGCTAAAGGCCGTAAGCGTTTATCAGCTTAAGTGTTTGAGTTTAAAAAAACACAACGCTTATTGAATAAAATCGATTATGACCATGTGTTTGAGCAAGCAAAAAAAATTATAACCAGAGAGTTCATTATTCTTTACCGAGAAAATAATTTTGGTTATGCCCGTATCGGGCTGGCGTTATCGAAGAAAATGATAGCTAAAGCCCATGACAGAAACCGGATTAAACGACTGCTAAGAGAAAGTTTTCGCCAATCGCGATTACCAGCTGTAGATATGATTTTTTTGGCCAGGCAAGGTGTTGCAAAGCAAACGAGTTCAAGTATCAATACCAGGTTGAGCGAAACATGGAAAAAATTAACATCGTAATACAACAAATAGTATGCATGCCCATAAAAATGTATCGATATTTGATTAGCCCTTTGATTAAACCATGCTGTCGCTTTTACCCGAGTTGTTCACAGTATGCAATTAGTGCTATTAAGCAACATGGCGTAGTCAAAGGGATATGGATGGCCTTTAAAAGATTATTACGTTGCCATCCGTGGTCGCGTGGTGGTTATGATCCCGTACTCCCTAACGATGAGAAGCTTTGATGGATATAAGACGTATTATATTATATATGGCGCTTGCGCTTATTGGTTTATCACTTTGGAATGCCTGGCAAATTGATTATCCAGTTAAACCACCTGTAAAAGAAGAAATAAGCAATTCAGTTAACATTGATGGTCATTTGTTACCTCAAGTCACTCCTGTTGATACAAAACAAACAGATTTAACCCCCTCCGCAGATCAATCTGTACTCACTCCAAATACTCCTTCTCGATTAGTTAAGGTTAAAACTGATGTTTTGGACATGAGTATAGATTTAAAGCAAGGTGATGTTGTTTCCGGTTTATTGCTCGATTATCCTTTGAGTGTTGAAGATAAAAACACGCCTTTCCCGCTTTTACAAAACCAGCCTAGTGAACGTTATGTCGCTAATAGCAGTATTTTTGTATCTTCTGGACAATCGATTCAGTCTCTTGATTTTGGATTTACCACGAAACAGCAAGAGTACCAGTTAAATCCGGAGCAAAATCAACTGGTTGTAACGCTAGATGGTGAAAATAAGGATGGATTAGCTGTTAAAAAAGAATTTATCTTTACTAAAGGCAGTTATTTAATCGATGTAAATTATAAAATTGTTAATAACAGCTCCCAAGAATGGAAAGGCTATTTAAATACCCAGTTGTTACGTAGCTCTCCTAAAGAAGATAAGTCTTCTATATTTCATGTTGGTTCATATACTGGTGCCTCGTTTTCAAATCCCGGTAAACACCGGTA
The DNA here is from genome assembly GCF_011764505.1 of Legionella antarctica. Classification (NCBI taxonomy): domain Bacteria; kingdom Pseudomonadati; phylum Pseudomonadota; class Gammaproteobacteria; order Legionellales; family Legionellaceae; genus Legionella; species Legionella antarctica. The sequence continues at coordinate 3,748,407 of NZ_AP022839.1, read as the reverse complement.
TCAAAAAGTAAGTTTCAGTGATATGAGCAAAACTAATCTGGACGTTGATGCAAAGGGGGGCTGGGTTGCCATGCAACAACACTATTTTTTAAGTGCATGGATTCCCAGCTCTACCAGTGATAATAAATTTTATACTCGTGCTATTAATGGGGACTATACTATTGGTGCAGTAAGCCAGCCCATTTCTATTAAACCTGCTGAGCAAAAAGAAATAGGTTCCAGACTGTATATGGGTCCGGAAATAACCAGTGTGCTGAAAGAAATAGCTCCTTCTTTAGATTTAACAGTTGATTATGGAATTTTATGGTTTGTCTCTTCATTATTATTTTCATTAATGAAAGCTATTTACGGTTTTGTTGGTAACTGGGGTTGGTCAATTGTTTTAGTTACCGTATTGATCAAGCTCGCTTTTTATCGATTATCAGCAACAAGCTATAAATCTATGGCTGGTATGCGCAAGCTGCAACCTAAATTGCAAGCCTTGCGAGAGCGTTATGGTGACGATAAGGCCAAGATAAGTCAGGCAACCATGGAGCTTTACAAACAGGAAAAAGTTAATCCATTAGGCGGCTGCTTGCCCATTGTGATTCAAATTCCAGTGTTTATTGCTTTATATTGGGTATTGTTAGAAAGTGTTGAATTAAGACAAGCTCCTTTTATATTCTGGATTAAGGACTTGGCATCTCCAGATCCCTACCATGTGCTCCCTCTTATTATGGGTGCGACCATGCTCATTCAACAAAAATTAAATCCTGCACCACCCGATCCAATGCAGGCAAAAGTGATGATGTTTTTACCTATATTATTTACTGGATTATTTTGGAATTTTCCATCAGGTCTGGTGTTATATTGGATAGTGAATAATACCTTGTCTATATTGCAGCAATGGTATATCACCCGAAAATATTCGGATGAAAAACCAACTAAGAAAATAACCGTTACTGCAAAATAAATGTCAATCGATACCATAGTGGCCATAGCTACTCCACCAGGAAAAGGTGGAGTAGGCATCATCCGATTATCAGGCCCCAAATCTTATTTGATTGCTCTCCAGCTGAATGGAAATAAAACTCTTCAACCCCGACTTGCCACTTATTGTTCTTTTTTTACATCTGATAAAGAGTTGGTAGATCAGGGGTTAATGCTCTATTTTAAAGCGCCAAATTCTTTTACTGGTGAAGATGTTATTGAAATTCAAGCGCATGGCTCCCCAGTTGTTCTTGATTTACTGACTAAAGAATCTGTTGCATTAGGTGCTCGATTAGCAAGGCCCGGTGAATTCTCTGAACGAGCATTTCTCAATGACAAAATAGATTTGACTCAAGCCGAGGCCATAGCAGATTTAATTCAGGCCAGCTCCCAAACTGCAGCTCGCATGGCATTTAAAACCCTGCAAGGAGAGTTTTCGAAAAAAATTAATCAGTTAAATGAAGAGCTGATATATTTGCGCTTATATGTCGAAGCGGCAATTGATTTCCCTGAAGAAGAAATAGACTTCTTAAATGATGGCAAAGTTGCTCATTTACTGAAGTCTATTTTGGATAAACTGGACACAATTCGTGGTGAGGCGAATCAAGGAGTAATTTTACGCGAAGGACTGTCTTTAGTTATTGCAGGAAGACCAAACGCTGGAAAATCAACTTTGATTAACTGTTTGGCCGGTAAGGATGTGGCTATAGTAACAGAAGTTGCAGGTACTACCCGAGATATTATGCGTGAACATATTTTAATTGACGAAATTCCCATTCATATCATTGATACTGCAGGACTTCGAGATAGTGATGACCTGATAGAGAAAGAGGGCATAAAACGAGCTTGGCACGAATTAAAGCAAGCCGATTGTGTGTTACTCGTAGTGGATGTGAATGCACCGGAGGAACACCCATTTATAACAGATGAACTACGCTCGGTCTTGCCAAAAGAAATTCCTATTATTAGCGTGTTCAATAAAATTGATACTTTAGGTTATCCCCCTCAAATAGATGAACTGTCTGTATATCTTTCAGCTAAATCAGGGGAAGGAGTTGATGGCCTTAAAAAAATTATTAAACAAGTAGTAGGTTATCAACCTAATGAGGGCCACTTTCTAGCTCGGCGACGTCATCTCAATGCATTAGATGAGGCAAAACAATTATTGCTCACTGGACAAATACAACTAGCAGATCATCGTGCAGGTGAATTGTTAGCAGAAGATTTACGGTTGGCACATCAGGTTTTATGTGAAATAACGGGTGAATTTACTTCTGATGATTTATTAGGCAAAATTTTTTCCAGTTTTTGCATTGGCAAATAGGCTTTGGTAGGTCCTTTAATAACATGGCTTGAGTCTGAGGTCATAGAAGAAAGATTGTACTTTGTCTCTTTAATTTTTTGATGATTTGTAAGACGCAGATCAATGGCCTAAGAAACAATCATAAAAATCTTCAACGATTCGGCGATGTTGTCTTTTTTCTTCTTATAAAAAACGAGACAGACCTTAACTGCATAAGCCAAAATCTGCTGTACCTCTTAAATCAATGTGTAAAAAAACAAAACAAGAAGGCTTGTCAAATGCAAACTCAGGTGGTAACGTATTAGAAGTGAAACCTCCTGTATATTTTTTGTGAGTTGTGATTATGGTTTATTCAAGTCAAAATGCTGCTGTTGGTAGGGAAAAACATCGGTTTTTTGTTCAATTTTCCTCAGCTGAAAAACTTGATAACCAGCTTAAAGCCATCAACACACGAACCCAAAATATTGGCTACACTTATTTGCTACGCAATCAGAATGCACTTGAAACTGAATTCACTAATATGTTTGTTTTTTTGCAACAGCAAGATGACGAGAAAAAAGATATTTTTTGGCTTTACTGTTACTATTGTGCTTCGCTTTTGGAAGCATTTTATAAGGCCTATTCTCAGCATGGCAATGCTGAGAAATACAGATTGATTAGACAACAAATTAAAGAGCGTTTGAATCACGATAAAATAACTAATGAAGCTGAAGAAAGCTTTATCCAATCGCTGGAGAACTCTTTTCTTCAGGGTTTTCGTAATCTGGTCAACTCACCTTTTCATCTATCTAAAATAAGAGATTACGTTGCTTACTCCAATCTATGTCGTATCTATTGGGTATTTTGCCGTCTGACCATAGTCCAGGGGTTATCTGTCGCAAAAGACCTTATTGAGATGTTAGATACTGTGCTGGGTGCTCATACCGACATTGAAAAAATAACGGGTGTTCTTCAGGCTCCCAATTATTATATTAACTATCTTAGTGTTGGATTTTTCCTGATTCGTTTTATGATAGATGGTGGTTTGCTTCTAAGGCACACCTTTTTTCCTACAGAGCAAGAAAAAGGAGCAGAGAATAGTTGCGAAGTAATTCAATTAGATGATCTTCCAGGCGCTGCCACTCTAGAGTCTTATAGAAATACTTACATCATGGTCCCCAATGAATACGGTACCGAAATTGAGCTTTACTATATTCCTCAAAGCGGAAGTGCGGAGAAACTGAAAATAAAAAATAAAAATAAATTACAAAGAACTTTATTAGATAAATTAAATAAGGAACAGTCCATTCGATTGTTTGCTGAGGAAGTAAGAACAATCATTACAGAAGAAACAGGTCATGTCCCGGAGAGTACTACTCCTTGGGATCGGTTTAAATATGAAATTTATAAAAGGCATTGTAATTTTGCCAATGACTTGGTGTGGGCTACAGTAAATTTTTTAACCAATTTTAACCAGGTTGTCCATATTTCTGGTCCTGTGGCAGGCTATCTTACTTCGGCTTTTTTAGTTTTTGACGTCTGTATGATTTTGTACAAATGCAATCTGGCTAAACAGGAATATTTAACTAAAAAAGCCCAATATATAGCAGAAAAGGATGAATACTCTAATCCGGATCGTTTTAGAAAACTGACTCCTGAGCAAAGACAGATGCACATTGAAATGCTCGACCAACAGCTTCTCGCCTTGAAAATGGATTGGCTGACTAAGGAAGCAACATTTTATTTTGTTGCTGCAGCCGCCGCTTTACTGGTGATGGGGTTTACAGCCTCAATGCTGCTAGGCCCAGCGGTTATGATAGCTGGTTGTTATTTTGCCTGTATTATTGCTGTTGCTATGTATCTCTCTGCTGATTCCTATTCTAAATACCAGGAAAAAAACCTGTACTTGGAGCAGTCTCAGCAGTCTGGAAAAAATCTTTCTGTGGCTCTGAAAGAATATGAGGCAGCGCGAAATGATTTTATTTTTACAATGGTCAAAAATACTGTAATGCCTTTGATAATGATTACAACGTTTGCAATCTGTTGGCCAGCCGCGATTGTTTTAACCGTGATGTATGCAGGTTATGAACTTTACCATGCCTATGATCAACACTCTGAAAGTAAGGTTGTAAAGCAACTTGCTTTAACCGGCCCTCAAGAAGAGAGTGATGAATCTCACCTCTTACAAGCTAACGCAACTTTCCAGACTTAAAAACCTGCTACTCCTTCCTGGTTGGACATCAGGCTATCTTTCCGTGTACATGGAATTAATAGCTTCTATATCTTTTTCACTTAATTGGTTTCTTTGACCTATTTCTATTCCGTCAACCAATGGCGTTATAGTAGGATTTCCATTTTTAGAAAAGGCATAGGGGCCGTAATGCATAATGGATTGATAATCGTAATCACCATAATCTTTACCATCGGTTAAATGTTGGTTAAAATTATATTGATGTTCCTCTTCAATATTTTCCCAGGCAATACGGATATAGTAATCTCTGTCAGCTCTTGATTGCTCGTGCCACATACCTAAAGCATGGCCAATTTCATGTACTGTATTCATGGTGGTACAGCGGGGTGATAACTCAATAATTTGTTTACCCCCCTGGCGTCCGACAAAAGAAGCACATATGGTACCTTCTGCACGAAGAAACGAAAGAAAATCATGGTATTCAAGACGGTTTTTTGTAGTTAACGCAACGAATTCTATTTTGCTGCGTTTTTGCCAATGTTCTATAGCCTGGTAAATGGCTAATTTACTTCTGAAAGGTAAATCTTCTGCAACTTCATATGGTACTATCCCTCCTGCCCAGCGCGATCCTCCAAGCATCGGGGTAATAACTGCACCGTGTTGATTTAAATCGGTTATTTTACCCAGAATTATATCCCCTTCTGTAATCGCATAGCCATCTATTTCCTCATACTCTACAAATCGGCTTCCACTAATTGGATCAGCCACGGTCACTTTTTTTATGTGATCAGCATTTAAGGGGGATAGAAAGAACGAGAAGCAAACAAAACTAATTGCCTTCAAACGATGTTTCATTGTAACTTCCCGAGCCAAGAATAAATTATGAACAGTGTATAAAAAATAAAAATAAATTTCTATGACAAAATTAAACATAAAATGAAAATCCTTCACTAAATTATATTACGACTCTCTTAGTTTTAGTGCCGCTTCATACAGTTCATTTTTGTTTTTTTTAGTTAGTTTGCAGGCTATAGTGACGGCCTGTTTCAGAGGCAATTCTTTTAGCAACACAGCAAGTAATTCTTCATTTGAGTTTTTGTCCTCTGCAACGGGGCGAGGTGGAATAATTAAAACAAACTCGCCCTTGATATGGCCTGAGTCTGCTAATAACCAGTTTTTTATAGCAAGCACCGTTCCAGAAATAAAGCGTTCAAAAGTTTTGGTCAGCTCTTTGGCTAAAACAACTTCACAACTTTGCCCATAGGTATCGCTTAGATCATCAAGACATTCCAGAATGCGATGGGTAGATTCATAAAAAATCAAGGTATGTGGTTCCGATCTTAGAGCACCTAGCTTATTTTTTCGAGCATTTTGTTTTGCGGGTAGAAAACCTAAAAATAAAAATGAATCACAAGGTACTCCTGCGGCGCTAAGTGCAGTAATTAAAGCACAGGGGCCTGGGATTGGTACCACGGGAATTTCATGTTCACGAGCAAGCTTTACTAAGGGAAAGCCCGGATCGCTGATTAATGGGGTTCCCGCATCGCTGATTAAGGCTATTGATTTTCCAGCTAAGAGTTGTCCTATGACGCTTTTACTTTTGTCACTTTCATTATGGGCATGAAGCGAGCTTAAATTATTTTTTATTCCTAAAGAAATTAATAACTGGATGGAATGACGGGTATCTTCCGCAAGTATTAAATCTACCGACTTTAAGATACTTAAGGCTCTTAGAGTAATATCATCACGATTCCCTATCGGAGTTGCAACTATGTAGAGAGTTCCTATGCCTGTTGCTAGTGAGTTTGTCATGGTTTATCCTCTTGCGTTATAGCGTATTTGGCGTATTAACATGTATATAAAATTATATAAAATCCGCGTATTATTTTTAGTTGCATCGACCCTGATGCTTTGCCAATGTATTAAGGTGGTTCACCCACCAAAACCGGTGGTGGTTAACAAGAAAAACCCACTAAGCCCTTATTCTTTGCCTACCGCTTCCTACTTAGCTATGGCTGAAAAGCAAGAGGGTAATCAAAAGCAAAGTCTGTTACTACTAGCCGCTGGTCGTTTAATCTCTGAAGGAAAATGGCAACAAGGCTCTGCTATATTAGCACAGACCCGTGATCTAACGCCTGTCCAAACTGATGAAAAGAGTTTATTACTGGCAAAAACTGATGTAATGCGTGACAGACCGAAAGTGGCTTTAGCTAAATTGGCAAGTATTCATGAGATTGACACCCTTTCAGGCTATCAGTAAATACAGTTTCATGAATTGCTAGCCCAAGCATACCGGGCTACTGGTAAATTTGCTGAATCAGTGACTGAACGAATAAAATTGGAGTCTTTGCTTATTAATAATGAAAGTCAGATTAATAACAGGCGCACTTTGTGGCTCACTTTGATTAATTTACCAGATGCTGAACTTACCACTATGGCTGAGGAAGCTACCAATAAATCTGAATTACAAGGCTGGTTACAATTGGCCATTATTTCGCGAAAATATCGCAATAACTCTAAAACCCTGCTGGTTGCTTTGGATCAATGGCAATCACAGTATAGTGGTCATTCTGCGAATAATATTTTACCTGACCCGCTGGATAGTATTGCTGATAAAATGTTGACTCAGCCAAAACAGGTGGCGCTTTTATTGCCATTTAGTGGCCCTTTGTCTGGCCCCGGTAATGCAATACGAGAGGGCTTTATGGCGGCTAATGCCACAAGTAAGTCGAGTTCAGACACTCAGGTAAAAATGTATGATACAAATAAGGGAGATGTCTCCAATACCTATCAACAAGCCCTAGCAGAAGGAGCGGACTACGTAGTCGGTCCTTTAACTAAAAGCCAGGTTGCAGTGATTGCTGCTCTAAATCACCCCGTTCCTACTTTATTGTTAAACGATTCTGATGTAATTGCACAGGAAAACTCCTATTCATTTGGTCTTTCACCAGCTAATGAAGCCATTCAGGTTGCTATAAGAGCAAGAAGCAAGGGCTACGCAAGAGCGTTGATCATTGCTCCTGAAAATGATTGGGGTAATGAGGTAACCAAAGTATTTACTCATCAATGGCAAAAGAATGGTGGTCAAATAGCTGATAGTTTTTCATATGGGCCCAACGACGATTTGAATAAAAGAATGCGGGACTTTTTGCATATCACTGAAAGTCAGGCCCGAGAAAAACATTTAAAACAGTTATTAGGTCAAAATTTACAATCGTCAACGAGTCGCAGGCAAGATTTTGATATGATATTTTTACTGGCCTACCCCTCTAAAGCCAGACAAATCATGCCTTTATTAAAATATTATTATGCTGGAGATGTGCCGGTATATGCGACCTCCAGTGTATATGGGGGAAGTGCTAACGCCTTAAAGGATAAAGATTTGAATGGAGTTATATTTTGTGATATTCCATGGGTTTTTGCCCATCAGATGGGAACAAGAAACTGGCCAGAACAGCTCAATAGTTATAACAGACTCTATGCTTTAGGCATGGATAGTCATGCATTAGCAACTCAGTTGAATCAATTAATATTGTTTCCAGCGGATGGCTCCAGGGATACAAACGGTATCTTATTTTTAAAACCCTCACAGCAGGTAGCTCGAGTGTTGGAGTGGGGGCAATTTAGACAGGGGTTAGCACATTCCCTGGGTGAAACGGCCTAGAGCCGTTTTCCAGATATTAGCTCAAAACATTTATAAGTTAAACATCCAGAGGGAAGCGGAAATTGATAACTCAGCAAACAGGACGTGTTGCCGAAGAAAAGGCTTTAAACTATCTAGTTGATAAAGGACTAAAATTGGTGATGCGGAATTATACTTGTCGTTTAGGTGAAATTGATTTAATTATGCGCGATAAAGAGTATTTGGTTTTTATAGAGGTTCGTTCACGTACGAGCATGAGCTTCGGTGGTGGAATGGCAAGTATTACTTATGCGAAAAGACAAAAAATAATAAAAACTACTTCGCACTATATTATGAAAAATAAAATGCAGGATAAATGTCCTCTTCGTTTTGACGTGGTTAGTATTGATGGGGCGTCGGGAGTAATTACCTGGATAAAAGATGCTTTTGGCGCAGACTATTGAGGGGTTGACCCAGATAGTTGCTGCCATTAATTGAAAAAACTAAAGGTTGGCTCTTAACTCAAAAAGGGGCTCTTGAAGGCCACAGTGTTGGGTCGAGCCTACTTACAATGCTAAGATTAGCTTATTTTAACGAAGTGTATAAACAATAAGGTTCATGACATGGTTCAGATGGAAGAAAGAGTACGCTATCTTTTTGGGGTTAACATTGAAACAAAAATTGCTGTCGCTGATGCGCTGTCAGACTCAATTGCCAAAGCAGGACAACGGTTGGTTAATTGTCTGCTTGGCGATGGTAAAATACTGATTTGTGGCAATGGGGGGTCTGGGGCCAATTGCATGCATTTTGCCAGCTCCATGCTAAATCATTTTGAGGTAGAAAGGCCTTCATTACCTGTTTTTAATTTAAGTACTGATGCCACAAGCTTAGGCTCTTTTGCGAATGAAAATCATTATGGTCAAGTTTTTGCGCGACAAATTCAAGCCCTGGGCCATGAACAGGACGTGTTACTTCTGTTAACTACTTCAGGCAACTCAGATAGCATGTTGTATGCATTGCATGCGGCAAATGAACGAGGTATGGACACTATTGCATTGAGCGGACGTGATGGTGGTGTGCTCGCAAATCATTTGGGACCAGAGGATATAGAGTTGCGCGTTGCCTCAGACAGTGCCGCTCGAATAAGAGAGTTGCACTTGTTCATATTACATTGTTTTTGTGATTTAATTGATCAGTCCTTGTTTGGTCAAGTTTTGGGATAATAAAATGAACGTTCATTCTAAATTAAAATTGATAGCAGTTGTTTTATTCAGTACGGTATTAACCAGTTGTGTTGTAGCTGTTGTTGCAGGAGCTGCGGCAGGAATGGTCTATGATCGGCGCAGCGTTGCCACTTTGGAAGCGGACGCAAGAATATTTCATGTGGCTCATACATCCATAGTAACCGATCACCAATTTCGAGACTCACGTATTTTGGTTACCAGTTTTAATCGGGTGGTACTTCTAGTTGGTCAAACGCCAACTGCTTCCTTGCGGGTGCTAGCAGAAAAAAAAGCACAAAGTGCTCCTGGGGTGAAAAGAGTTTATGATGAAATCACGGTCGCCAACCCCCTACCCATGACTCAACGCACTAAGGACAGTTGGATAACCAGTCAGGTAAGAAGCAATATGTTAACTAAAAAAGGACTTGAGTCCGGTTCCATACGCGTAGTAACCGAAAATGGGGTAGTGTATTTAATGGGTATTGTTTCTTCAGAACAGGCAACATTATCGGTTGATGTGGCAAGGCGTGTTAATGGGGTGACTAAAGTCGTTAAAATCTTCCAGTACATTCGCTAAAATGTCAAAACAAGGACGTTATATAGTACCTGCTATAATTATGGCCTGTGGTTTGTCAGGTTGTATTGGAACCATATGGACTGGTGCCTCTGTGATTTATGACCGGCATGATACGTATAAAAAATTAGACGATTATCACCTGCTTGTAGAAGTAAACAATGTTTTAGCGGTGGATAGAACCTTTAATAACAAGAATTGTGCCATTGATATTGCGGTTTTTAATGGTGATATATTACTTGCCGGTCATGTGCCTTCGGTCGAACTGCTTGATGAATTGTCACGCCGCCTACGTTCCGTCAATGGGTATCGGCGGTTATTTAACGAAATAACAGTTAATTCAATTGCATCAAACAAGATACAGGATGTTTGGATAACTACTAAAATTCGCAGTCAAATATTGGCAGACTCTACCATAGATCCGGATGCATTTAAGATAGTCACCTCCGATCGAATTGTCTATTTAATGGGTGATGTGAAACGAGATGAAGCTGAAAAGGTAATTAAAATAGCCCGTTTTACCAGAGGTGTAGAGCACGTTGTTAAGATACTGAGGTATTTCACGTACCAACCGTAACAAGATCGAAATAAATATGGCCTGAACAAAATCAGGCCATCAGCTGCGCGTCCAATCCAGGAAGTGGCTAACCTGGGAGGATAACATATACTGTATCAATGGATTCTACCTTTATCCAGTCGTTTACGAATTTTTCGTAATTTAAATTCTCTTAATAGCCCCGTAGACTCATTTAACATGGATTCTTCGTCTTTATCGCGGTTTTGATTGCAGGGGTGGGATTTACAGTGTTGCCGATATGAGAGGTGATTCTTGTTGTGTTTGTGGTCCAACCCATCACTATACCGATGGAGCATTTTTTCTCGCAGACTAGCTGCCGTATGTTGAGTTTTTTCAGACATATTGATTCCTTTGGCGAGATGTAATTACAGCTGCTTATTCATCTTTTGGATTAAAATAAGCCCTACATTTATATTATAGCTTGAGAATTGAATAACGGCGTTGATTATTCCAATCGATTGATTTATAATTCGCGCGGTGAAAGTAGGTGAATATGTGAACAAACAGCTGAACAGGCGTGGTATCATTCGATTATGGCTGATACAAATTGTCATTACTTTAATCATCGCAGCTCTATGCGCAATGATTTATAGTGTAAATGCAGCAACTTCAGCATTACTTGGCGGCATGGTGTGTATCATTCCTAATGCATATTTTGCCAGCAAAGTATTTAAATATCAGGGTGCACGAGCCGCAAAACAAATAGTTAGTAGTTTTTATAAGGGCGAGGCATTCAAGATAATTTTGTCAATATTCCTTTTCACTGCAGTATTTGTATTATGCAGGATTACACCGCTTGCGTTTTTTGCATCGTATATTTTAGTACTCATGACGCATTGGTTTGCTCCATGGATTATTGTCAATAAACTGAATAGGCCTGAAAGTGACTGAAATGGTATCTAGTACAAACTATATCAAACATCATCTAACGTATCTCACCTATAACGTTAGTGAGATGAAAATGGGTTCATCTGGTGGTTTTTGGACCTTGAACCTTGACACAATATTCTTCTCTATAATTTTAGGCGCCATCGCTCTGCTCGCAATGTATTATGGCGCTAGAAAAGTGACAACGGGTGTTCCCGGCAAGATGCAGAACTTTGCTGAGCTCATGTTGCAATTTGCCGACAATCAGGTAAAAGACTGTTTTCACGGAAAAAATAATTTAATTGGCCCTTTGGCACTCACTATATTTATGTGGGTATTCTTAATGAATTTTATGGATATTCTGCCTGTAGATGTGCTACCAATGGCCGCTCAACTAGGTGGGGTTCATTATCTTAAAGTTGTTCCAACAAACGATTTAAATTTAACATTTGGCCTGTCCATATCCGTATTTTTATTAATAATTTTTTACAGTCTTAAAATCAAAGGTCCGAAAACTTTTTTAAAAGAACTGACGCTTCAGCCTTTTAATCATTACGCTTTTATCCCCTTTAACCTGCTCCTTGAACTGGTTGGCTTGATCGCCAAGCCCATATCATTGGCATTACGGTTATTTGGAAACTTATATGCTGGCGAATTAATTTTTATTTTGATAGCCTTACTCACCTTAAATGCTACATCGACATCACTAATGAGCACTGTGACTCTTGGATCAGCTCAGTTTATTCTGGCACTTGCCTGGTCAATTTTTCATATTTTAGTGATAACATTGCAAGCATTTATTTTCATGGTGCTGACTATTGTATATCTCAGTCTGGCACACGAAGAACACTAACCGATTTAATTTTCATCATCCATTGTAAAGGGGATAAATATGCAAGCTGCTGGTTTAATAGCACAAGTTCAAAGTATGACCGTTATTGCGGTTGCGTTATTAATAGGATTAGGTGCATTGGGCACAGCAATAGGATTTGGTTTGCTTGGTGGCAAATTCCTTGAAGGCTCAGCTCGTCAGCCTGAAATGGTTCCTATGCTACAAGTTAAAATGTTCATCGTTGCCGGTTTATTAGACGCGGTAACTATGATTGGTGTTGGTATAGCATTGTTCTTTACTTTTGCTAACCCATTCCTTAGCAACCTGGGTTCTTGATAACACATAAACAGGGCGCCGCTGCGCCCTAATTGTTACAGGAGAAATTACTTTGGATATTAATTTAACATTAGTAGTACAAATGCTGGTTTTTGCCGCATTTGTTCTGTTTACTATGAAACTGGTTTGGCCTCCATTAGCCAAGGCATTAGAAGAAAGACAAGAAAAAATCGCTGATGGCTTATCAGCTGCCGAGCGTGGTCGAAAGGAACTGGAATTAGCACAACATCGTGTTAAAGATGAGTTAAGACAAGCAAAAGCCCAATCCGCTGATATTATTGATAAAGCGAATAAACGCGCGTCACAAATCATTGAAGAAGCTAAAGAGGCAGCTAAACGAGAAGCCCAGATTCAGGCAAAACTCGCTCAGGAGCAGTTAGCGCAGCAAGTAAACCACGCCAAAGAAGCGCTTCGAAAGCAAGTTGCCAAATTAGCTATCTCCGGCGCTGAAAAAATACTAATGCGTGAAGTGGATGCTAAAGCGAACAGCGCACTGCTAGATAACTTGATAGAAGAGATTTAAAATGTCTGATAGCACCACCATAGCCAGACCTTATGCAAAGGCTATTTTTGAACATGCACTAGCGGAAAATAAATTAGCTGAATGGTCTGAGTATTTGCTTATTCTTGCTCAAGCAATCCTGGATCCTAAAGCATGTGAATTTATTACCAATCCTGCAGCAAAAATGGAACAGCAAATTGACCTTTTACAATCAATATGTGGCTCTAAAGTAAAAGAGAGCAAGTCATTACATCATTTGATTTCCTTGTTAGCTACTAATAAAAGACTGATGTTGTTGCCAGAAATTAAAGGACTCTACGAAGCTCATAGAGCAGAGCAAGAAAAGACATTAGATGTCGATGTAGTCAGTTATTCTACCCTAACCGCCACGCAACAGCAGCAAATGATAGATTCATTAAGTAAGCGCATCAAACGTAAAGTGTCGTTAAAAATAAGTATTGATCCCTCCTTGCTTGGCGGAGCAGTAATCCGAGCAGGTGATTTAGTTATCGATGGCTCAGTTCGGGGCAAGCTCAATAAACTTGGCACCGGCTTGGCCGCTTAATTTAGAGGATAGTTTTCATGTCAGAACAAGTAGCGTTAAATCCTTCTGAAATCAGCGAATTAATCAGAAAGAAAATAGATCAATTCAATGTGGTCTCAGAAGCACGTAATGAAGGGACAGTAGTTAGTTTAAAAGACGGGATTGTTCGTTTACATGGCCTTGCTGATGCAATGGCAGGTGAAATGATTGAGTTCCCTGGTGGTGTTTATGGTCTGGCACTTAACCTGGAAAGAGATTCAGTCGGTGCTGTAATTCTCGGTGATTCTTCATCATTGGCTGAAGGCCAAAAAGGTAAATGTACCGGCCGCATTCTTGAAGTTCCAGTAGGTAAAGGCCTTTTAGGACGTGTTGTTGATGCTTTAGGTAACCCTATTGATGGAAAAGGACCTATTGAGTCTGACAGAATGTCTCCCATCGAAAAGGTTGCTCCTGGCGTAATTTCACGTAAATCAGTGGATCAACCAGTACAGACAGGATTGAAAGCAATCGATGCAATGATTCCTGTTGGCCGTGGGCAGCGTGAGCTTATTATTGGCGACCGGCAAACAGGTAAAACAGCAATCGCAATTGATGCGATTATCAATCAAAAAGGCACTGGGGTTAAATGCGTGTACGTGGCTATAGGCCAGAAGGCATCCTCAGTGGCTTCTATAGTACGCAAACTAGAAGAGCACGGCGCTTTGGAGCATACAATCGTTGTTGTTGCTGGTGCTTCTGATTCTGCCGCACTACAGTTTATTGCACCTTATTCTGGCTGCACGATGGGTGAGTACTTCATGGAACGTGGCGAAGATGCTTTGATCGTCTATGATGACTTGACTAAACAAGCTTGGGCTTATCGTCAAATTTCTCTGTTACTCCGCAGACCTCCAGGCCGCGAGGCATATCCTGGAGATATTTTTTATTTACATTCACGATTACTGGAAAGAGCCGCTCGAATTAATGCTGAAGAAGTTGAAAAACTAACTAACGGCGAAGTAAAAGGTAAAACAGGATCCCTAACTGCACTACCGATTATCGAAACGCAAGCCGGTGACGTTTCCGCATTCGTGCCAACAAACGTAATTTCCATTACCGACGGCCAGATTTTCCTGGATGTGGATTTATTCAACTCAGGAGTAAGACCGGCTATTAACTCTGGTTTGTCCGTTTCACGGGTTGGTGGTGCAGCACAAACAAAAATCATGAAAAAACTAGGTGGCGGTACACGCTTGGCTCTTGCTCAATTCCGTGAGTTGGAGGCGTTCTCTCAGTTTGCCTCAGATTTGGATGATGCAACACGTAAGCAACTGGAACGTGGTCAACGAATTACCGAGCTAATGAAGCAAAAACAGTATTCACCATTTTCTGTTGCAGAAATGGGTGTGTCGTTATTTGTCGTTGAAAAAGGATATTTGGATGATGTTCCTGTGAACGAAATAAGTTCATTTGAAGCATCACTGCATGACTACATGCGCAGCTCACATGCAGCATTGTTACACTCCATAAATGAAGCTGGTGGGTATGATGACGCAATTGAAGCAAAACTGAAAGCAGCTGTTGAGGATTTTAAACGTACGGCTAGTTGGTAAATTATAAGGTCATTGCCATAAAAGTAATGACCTATAAATCAATAAAGGCGAAGTGATATATGGCTGGAGCAAAAGAAATCCGTACGAAAATTTCGAGCATTAACAAAACTCGAAAAATTACACGTGCGATGGAAATGGTGGCGGCAAGTAAAATGCGTAAAACGCAGGAAAGAATGCGAGCATCCAAACCTTATGCCAATAAAATATATGATGTAGTAAAACATATTGCTCGTGCGAACTCAGAATACCGACATCCATTTATGGATGTGCGTGAAATAAAACGTGTCGGTGTTATTGTAGTCACCACAGATCGAGGATTATGCGGTGGTTTAAACGCGAATTTACTTCGGGAAACGATTCGCACCATGCGGAACTCTAAAGAGCAAGGTAAAGAAGTCGATGTGGCCGTAATTGGTCGAAAAGGACAGGCTTTCTTTAAACGAGTTGGTGGTAACATCCTCGGATCTATAGATCATCTTGGTGACACCCCTGGTATTAATGATTTTATCGGTCTTGTAAAAGTAATGTTAGATGCTTATTACAGCGGTACTATCGATGCGTTACATATAGTCTATAACGAATTTGTTAACACTATGACGCAAAAACCAGTGGTAAAACAATTATTGCCATTACCGAAATCAGAAGAAGACAGTAAGGTTATGGGGCATCATTGGGATTATATTTACGAACCTGATGCCAAAGATCTACTGGATGATATTTTAGAACGATATATTGAATTACAAGTTTATCAAGCTGTTGTAGAAAATATTGCTTGCGAGCAGGCAGCTAAAATGATTGCAATGAAAAGTGCAACGGATAATGCGGGTGATTTAATTAAAGAATTTCAATTGGCCTATAACAAAGCCCGACAAGCTGCAATTACTCAAGAATTGGCAGAAATTGTCGGTGGCGCAGCCGCTTTATAAGAGGGTATAGAATGAGCTTAGGAACTGTAATAGAAGTAATTGGTCCAGTGGTAGACGTAGAGTTTCCCCGTGATGTTGTGCCTAAAATTAATGATGCATTAACACTTGTTGATGGCGATCTGGTTTTCGAGGTCCAGCAACAGTTAGGAGATGGTGTGGTTCGCACCATTGCAATGGGTACAACGGATGGCCTGAAACGTGGGCTTAAAGCTCAAAATACCGGTAAGCCAATCCAGGTTCCTGTCGGTACAAAAACCTTAGGTCGCATTATGGATGTTTTAGGTCGTCCTATAGACGATGCTGGTCCTATTAATGCTGAAGATCATTGGGCTATTCATCGTAAGGCACCAAGTTATGAGGAACAAGCTGGGAGTCAGGAATTATTAGAAACAGGAATTAAAGTAATTGACTTACTCTGTCCTTTTGCTAAAGGTGGTAAGGTTGGTCTGTTTGGTGGAGCAGGCGTTGGTAAAACCGTAAACATGATGGAATTAATTCGAAACATCGCTATTGAACATAGTGGCTATTCAGTGTTTGCTGGGGTTGGTGAGCGTACGCGGGAAGGCAATGACTTCTATCATGAAATGAAAGATTCTAACGTATTAGATAAAGTATCTCTGGTTTATGGCCAAATGAATGAGCCTCCAGGTAACCGTTTACGCGTTGCTTTAACCGGTTTGACTATGGCTGAAAAATTCCGTGACGAAGGTCGCGATGTGTTGCTATTTATAGATAACATTTATCGTTACACTCTCGCGGGAGTTGAGGTTTCTGCATTATTGGGTCGTATGCCATCAGCGGTAGGTTATCAGCCTACATTGGCGGAAGAAATGGGTATGTTACAGGAGCGGATTACTTCTACTAAAACGGGTTCAATTACCTCGATTCAAGCAGTATATGTTCCTGCGGATGACTTGACTGACCCATCACCTGCAACTACTTTTGCCCACTTGGATGCCACAGTAGTTCTATCGCGGCAAATTGCAGAGCTTGGTATTTACCCAGCAGTGGATCCTTTGGATTCAACTTCACGACAACTGGATCCATTAGTGGTTGGCCAGGAGCATTATGATACTGCTCGTCGCGTACAACAAACTCTACAGCGCTACAAGGAATTAAAAGATATTATTGCAATTTTGGGTATGGATGAGTTATCCGAAGAGGACAAACGAGTGGTAACCCGTGCACGCAAAATTCAAAGATTCTTGTCGCAGCCGTTCTTCGTTGCTGAAGTGTTTACCGGTTCTCCAGGAAAGTATGTATCTCTTAAGGACACTATTAAAGGATTTCAAGGCATTCTCGCTGGTGAATATGATGATTTACCTGAGCAGGCATTTTATATGGTCGGAAGCATAGAGGAAGCTGTTGCTAAAGCTAAAACCTTATGAGGCAAGCAGATATGACGATTACAACGCACCTGGATATTGTCAGTGCAGAACATGAAATCTTCTCCGGTTTGGTAGAGATGGTAGTTGCTAGTGGAGAATTGGGTGAGGTTGGCATTACACCGGGTCATGCTCCATTGCTTACTGTATTAAAACCAGGCGAGGTACGACTTACCTTGCCAGGTGGCGCGCAGGAAATTTATTACGTACAGGGCGGCATGCTCGAGGTGCAACCTAACTGTGTTACCGTGCTTGCCGATGCTGTTGAACGTGCAGATTATTTAGATGAGGCTGCAGCACTTACTGCCAAGTCACAAGCTGAAGCTGCAATGGCAAATAAAAATGGCGATATAGATTATTCAGTTGCTGCTGTGGAATTAGCTCGTGCAGTTGCCCAGATTCGTGCTATTCAAAAATTCAGAAAAATCATCAAGTAATGTTTTTTAAATAGATAAGGTCGGACATGGTTACCGACTTTATCTTATTTCTTCTTCTGTGTAAGTCTTGATTCATCACATTCATACTAAAAAATCTGTTTAGGACGTTTTTGGCATTGATTAAACAGAAAGGGGTATGGTTGCAAATTATTTACAAAAATGGACGACCTGATACAGCAAACTCGAAAATTGATTTCACACCATCATGCAGAAAGGACCATTTCAAAATCTTTTTAATTAAGAGGCTTACGCTTTTTAATTATATATATTTAATGATATCTGCTTAGAAACAAAGATATTTTTCTAGTTCGATACCTTATCATTCTTGAAAAGAAAATTAATGTATTTAACAAAGAGTTACACTACTTATTCATGATTCATACACAGGGTTATCCACAGAATAAATAATCCACAACAAAATTTTATTAAAATATTTATAGATATATCAACAAGTTACATTAGACGGTTGCAGTTGCCTGAAATTAGGGACAAAGTTATGCACAATTAACATCCTGTTTACATTTCTAACATCATGAATATTCTGTTAAAATAGCTTTGCAATACTCAGCATGATTGCACTACGATGATTGAATAGTGATTAATAACTTAAATGACAATAAATAATATGAACCAAGTGACTGAAAGAAAACCTCTGACCGAATTTACAGAAAAAGCCTACCTTGATTACTCAATGTATGTCATTTTGGACAGAGCTTTACCCAATATAGCTGATGGCTTAAAACCAGTCCAACGTCGCATCGTTTACGCCATGTCTGAACTGGGATTAAAAGCTACAGCTAAATATAAGAAATCAGCACGAACTGTAGGGGATGTATTAGGTAAATTTCACCCGCATGGTGATAGTGCCTGCTATGAAGCAATGGTTTTAATGGCACAACCGTTTTCCTATCGGTATCCCTTTGTGGATGGACAGGGAAACTGGGGATCGCCCGATGATCCGAAATCATTTGCAGCAATGCGATATACAGAAGCTCGTTTATCTCCCTATGCAGAAGTTTTACTTGGTGAGTTATTACAGGGAACAGTGAATTGGGTAGATAACTTTGATGGCACTTTGCAAGAGCCTTCTTTGCTTCCCGCTCGACTACCCAATATTTTATTAAATGGAGCCACTGGGATTGCAGTGGGAATGGCCTCGGATATCTTACCCCATAATCTAACTGAGGTGGCTAATGCTTGTATTCATTTGCTGGATCACCCTCAGGCGGGTTTAACTGCTATTCGCGAACATATTCAAGGCCCCGATTTTCCAACACAGGCGGAAATAATTACCCCCAGCGAATCAATTACTGCCATGTATGAAACAGGAAGTGGTTCAATTAAAATGAGGGCAGTTTACATACAAGAAAAACATAATATCGTCATTACCGAACTGCCCTACCAGGTCTCGGGCGCAAAGATAATTGAGCAAATTGCTCTGCAAATGCAGCAGAAAAAAATCCCGATGGTCGACGACTTACGCGATGAGTCCGATCACGAACATCCCACACGATTGGTAATCATTCCTAAATCCAATCGTGTTGATACCGAAGGATTGATGTCTCATCTATTCGCCACTACGGATCTGGAGCGCAGTTACCGCGTTAACTTTAATATGATAGGCCTTGATGGCAAGCCACGGGTCAAAGGATTGGTCCAAATTCTTAATGAATGGTTGATTTATCGTTTGGCTACGGTAAAAAGACGTTTGCAATACAGGTTGGAGAAAGTTCTTGAGCGTATCCATGTTCTTGAGGGATTACTGATTGCCTACTTGAATATTGATGAAGTAATAGCCATTATTCGTGAGCATGATCATCCTAAACAAGGATTAATTGCTCGTTTTAGTCTGAGTGAACGACAAGCAGAAGCTATTCTGGAAATGAAACTGCGTCATTTAGCTAAATTGGAAGAAGTAAAATTACATGGGGAATTGGATGCACTCAGTGCGGAGCGGGATAACTTACAAACTACTCTAGCCAGTGAAACCCTTTTGAAGAAATTAGTTAAAGAAGAGATTATTAAAGACAGGAATGAGTACGGTGATGGTCGCCGTTCACCAATTATTGTCAGACAAGAATCTCAGGCGTTAAAAGAAGAGGATATTCTCCCTAATGAACCTATTACCGTTGTCCTGTCTAAAAATGGTTGGATAAGAGCTGGAAAAGGGCATGATGTTGATGGAAAGGATCTTAATTACAAAGCAGGAGATGAATTTAAAGCGCAGACTTTAGCTCGCTCCAATCAACAAATTGTATTTTTTGATAGTGAAGGCAAAGTTTATTCTTTGCCCGGACATGTACTTCCTTCTGCAAGGGGACAAGGTGAACCATTAACAGGTAAATTAAATCCTGCTGAAGGGATGGTATTTGAAGCCATAGTTGGGGGAGAGCCTGATCAAAAAGTTCTCTTAGCAAGTGATGCTGGGTATGGGTTTATTGCAAAAGTAAGTGATCTCTATGTAAAAAATCGTAATGGTAAAGCATGTATTAAATTACCCAAAAATAGTCGGATATTACCACCAAGACTTTTGCCAAATCACAATGAAGTATTTGTTGCTTGCGCTACCAGCGTAGGGCGCTTGCTTATTTTTTCGATTAACGAGCTACCGGCATTGTCGCGTGGAAAAGGGAATAAATTAATTAGTATTCCTTCCGCTAAAGCAATCTCTAGAGAGGAATATATAGTTGATGTACAGGTTTTATCGATTGCAGATTCACTAACTGTTCATGCAGGAAAGCGGCATTTTACTCTCAAAGGTGGGGATCTTATTCATTACAAAGGTGAGCGGGGACGAAGAGGTAACCATCTTCCCAGAGGATTGCAGAATGTAACTCATTTGCAGGTTACAGAAGCAGGATCGAGCTAATATGGAACTTCTATTAGAGGTCTCCGTGCAACTTGGGAGGCTTCAGTTTTGGTGCCCTTATTCTCCCTTACCAGGCAATAAGGTGATAAAGAAAAGTTTCCCGTGAAACATCACGTGTTGATGGGAGGACTCTGTTATCTACATGTCGTGACTTGTTCGCGTCATTCGCTTGGTGCAGTAAGGGTTTGGTTACTGATTTAACTTTCAGATTCAAGTTGTAGCAAGTGAGACATGAGTCGCTTCTGATCTTCTGGTAGCTGAGTTAGTTGAAGAGTAGCTAATCCGGCTGCTTTATATAATTGCTCTATAATCGGGTCCTTTATTGCCCTCAGATGCAGAGCAAGTGTTTCATAATCACCGCGCATTATTGGTCCAGTGAGCGCCTCGGATAGTAACCTTGTCTCTTGTATGTTATTTAAATTTCCCTGCATTAATTTGCACATGATGTGTCGGGCGTGCTTTTTGTCTATGCCGGACTGAAGAAATAAGTGTTCACTACAAGAGGCTAGAGTAATTAAATAATTTGATGCCATGCACGCAGCAGCATGGTATACGGTTTTAGTTTCAGGTTTAAGGGTGATGATATTGGCCCCCAGACTGGTAAAGGTGCGGTGCAACCATGCACAGGCCTGCTCATCTCCTTCTACAACACAGTCGATAAGATTAAAAGCATTTGCATCTAAATAGTCTGCCTTAAATGCCTTTATAGGATGGAAACTCGCAACCAGGCATTTTCGTTTTTTCAGAGGTGTTAGCAGCGTTGAATTTAATACACCACTACAGTGGAAAACCAGACTGCCTTCTTTTAATAATGAATGGTTCTCCAGATTGGCGACTGTTGATTTAATTGAGTCATCATTACAAGTAATCCAGGTAATATCTGCACGAGACAAATCGCTGATTTTATTTACTGGATTGCCTGAACCAAGTTGGAGACATGCCCTCTCGCCACTTTTGAATGTGCGATTATACACTGATTGCAATGAGGCAATGTGAGCTGTTGAAAGTGACAGGGCAACATTTTTACCCAGTCTTCCTGCACCGATAATATTAAATTTCATATGTTCCTATTAGAATATCTAAATAATTTGGAAAAGAGGTTAATAGTTTATACAAGGTGAGCCTCTTATAATAAAAAGAGTATGGTTTATGATAAGTTAAGGTGAAACTTTATTTTCTATAATTAAGAGAGCCCCATGCTTTTTTTCATGTACCAACTCTAATTCCCACGTCTAATGTTTTATTTGTTTTGAGTTAAACTCTTTTTCCTGGACTATATGTTTTATTGCCTTAAATGTAGTTCCCATTTTATTTATTTCGATAAACGGATGCAATAATATCAATAGATCGACCATAAAAAAGGCATAAAATATTAAAAAAACACAATTTATTCAAATATCTGCAAATAAACATCACTATTATGCATCATTATTGTTTATAATGTCTGTAATTTAGAGCTAGAGATACCTGATTATGGTTTATTTATTACAAGGCAAGGCGCCACAATTATTTCATGCTTGCAATCAGGAGTGGATGCTGGGAACAAGTGCTGAGCACTATCTAACGACAGGAGATATGCTCCAGACCAGATTTCTTGGTACCAATGTCCAGGCAAGTTATTTTATCAAATCCTGGGGTGCCGAAGCGCAAAGTTCTTATTTAAGTGGAAATATGTCTGCTGGTAATTTGTATTGGTTTATGGGCGAGGCTAACCCTTTAATAAAGGATAATGAAACCCTAAAGGAGTATCAAGAAAATTTTGTTCATCTACATTTTGCTTATGTAAATGATAAACAAGAACCTTGTGGTTTAATGTTAATGTACAGGCAAGATGAACCAAAACAATGGATGTTGGGTCTGGTTAAAAATAATCATCTTGCCCCAGAAGCAAGAACAGTTATACTTTTATCCGGTTGTGATTTGACACCCTATGTCCAAAGAACGACAGCACAAGATGTTGCAGTCTCTTCAACAGATCCTTTACAAAATCCATTAATGAATCAAATTGACTTTCCGTTTATCTATAATTGGCTGCAAAATATAATCAAAAAGGAGACGGGAGAAATTGATACCAAGGCGTTCAGGTTGGCTCACCTGACACGTTTGATGCCAGTTACTGATCAAGCAGCAAAGGGTGTGGAGCCTATAAATTTTAATGAATTTGGACTTGAAACACTACTTGCAGAGAACCCCATTCTGGACTTATTAGCTGAATATAAGATTATTTTATCTGCCGCCATGTTAAACGATTGCTTATCAGAACATGGCGGATTACGAAAGGAAATTGAAAACACTCTCTTAAGTGATGATGCACGAATCAATAGAAGTATATTGCAAATGGTAGTTTTATTTTATGAAGAGCAAGTACTGAACGAAAACAGAGTTTTCTTACAAAAAAATGTGTTTGCAAAAACTATGAATGGTGCATTGTGGAACAGTGAGCAAGTCCAGTTGATTCCATTTATGCTCAGAGAACACTATGATGAAAAGCTATTGCAGTTAATTTTAGCTGAGGAAACATATTATAGTTCTATCCAGATGCTTGTTAAGCTAGGTTGAACTAAACCGCCTAGCGGCGGTGGCAACCTCTAAACCCTTGTACACATAGGCCTCAAAGTATTGTTCCAGTTCTAAACAACCCGCGAATCTATATTTGTTCTTTTAAGTGCCAAACTTATAGTGTCTTTGATTCATTATAGAAGGAACTACTATGAGTAAGTTAAGTAACAAAATGAATAATGATATGCTTTTACATGGCTTTAGTTTTAATACAAGAAAGTCATATATTACAAGTATTCGTCGTATGGCTAATTACTATAATCGATCTCCTGATAAAATAAGCAATGATGAAATTGAACAATACCTCTTACATCTTTTAAAAGATAAAAAATTCTCCTATTCAACCTGTAATTGCCTAGTGTCTGCTTTAAAATTTTTTTATGAAAAAACCTTAGGTCATCCAAACACTTCTTTTTGTATCCCTATAGTAAAACAACCACAAAAATTACCGGAGGTTCCTAGCCGTCAAGAGATTCAACAGCTTTTTTCTGTCGCTCATGACGTTAAATACCGAGTTATATTGATGTTAGCCTATGGTTCTGGTTTACGAATTAGTGAGATCGCTAATTTAAAAATTAAAGACATCGATAGCGAACAAATGTGCCTTAAAATAGAACAGGGGAAAGGCCAAAAAGATCGATACACGGTACTACCACCCTGTTTATTAATAGAGTTACGCCAATACTGGAAAGCTTATCATCCTAAAACATGGCTATTTTCTCTTACAGATGGTACTGAGCCAATTACAACGCCTTCTATTCGCCGTATATGGCAACAGATAAAGGAAAAAGCAAACCTCCACCACTGCGGAGGTATTCATGGGCTCAGGCATGCTTTTGCAACGCACATGCTAGAAGATGGGGTCGATTTATATACCATTAAACAACTTTTAGGCCATTCTTCCATCCGCACCACTACACGCTATCTTCGTTTAACCAAACTGCGTTTGGCAGAGACTCCATCACCGCTCGACTCGCTCCTTTTAACCCAAGTACCAAAATCTTAAATCATGCACCAGCCAAAACAACATAGGGGCTTAAAACCACACTTGGAACTTGCTGATATTTTCCGCAATTATAGCCAAACCTATAGGAGTAATCATAAACTGTGCAGCCAACAGTATAAAGCGATACGGGCTATTGTTGCTTGTCGTACTGCTTGTTTAGGAGGTCATCTCTCCCGATGCGATAAATGTTACTACGAATCAATAAGTTATAATTCATGCCGTAACCGCCATTGTCCAAAATGCCAGGCAATGCAAAAGGAACGTTGGATTGATGCACGTACAGAAGAATTATTACCCACAGGATATTTTCATGTTGTTTTTACCCTACCTCACCACATTAATCCTCTTGCTCAAGGAACACCGGAACTCATTTACAATTTATTATTTCAAACGGCACGTGACACATTATTACAATTTAGTGCAAATCCCAAATGGTTAGGTGCTAAACCAAGTATTACTATGGTTCTTCATACTTGGGGACAAAACCTGGAGCAACATATCCATGTGCATTGCATTATAAGTGGTGGTGGATTAACAAAAAATAAGCAATGGAACCATGCTAAAAGAGCATTTCTTTTCCCGATTCGTGCACTATCTAAAGTTTTTAGAGGAAAATACCTGGAACAACTTAAGGTCTTATTAAACAATCGCGAAGTATGTTTACCTAATGGCTCTACTAATAAAGAAACCATTCAACAACTTATCTCATTACTGTACGAAAAGGATTGGATTGTTTATGCTAAACCTCCCTTTGCAGGACCAGAACACGTTCTGAAATACCTTGGACGCTACACCCATCGAATTGCTATTGGAAATCAGCGATTAGTCGCTTTTCAAAATAATACAGTCTCATTTAAATGGCGTGATTACGCAGACAACAGTCAACCAAAAATAATGAAATTAAACGTCAATGAATTTACTCGACGTTACCTGTTGCATGTCTTACCAAAGGGATTTCAACGCTTACGACACTATGGGATTTTAGCAAATCGTTATAAATCCATAAACCTAAAACAAGCACGAATAGCACTTAATCACCCTGAAATGAAGCCAAAGAGAAAAGAAAAAATCCATGACTTAATGCTACGACTGACAGGAATAGACATAACTAATTGTCCACGCTGTGGTTCTGGACGATTAAATATAGTTGAATCGTTTTTAGCTAAGTGGGTCACTCATTCTGGAGATCCTCCAATCGAGTTGGGAGTTATATGAAGATAAATAGTGTACATTTAATAGCTTATAATATTAATGAAGGAGCATGGCTAACTATGGCAGTTTTCGTAAAAAAATCGTCTTCCCTCATTAATCAAGGAAGAACCAACGCAAGAATCTATTTAAAAAAGTATGACCTAGGTGGAAATGCCAACATAAGTACATCTCGTTTAACACAACTGCCCATGATAAATTTAATACAAACCCCATAGTTCTTTACCACAAAATCGGCAGTTTAGCTCAACAAATCTTATAGACTGACACTTAATCCAAAATTAATCGGCAAGATCGCTATGTGTCAGTCTATAAGAATCTAAGTGTTATGCAGCTGATATCCGATTATTTTTTGCTGCTCCAGAAAAGTGCAAAGAATTGGAATACATTCATCGTTTAGAACATGTTGATGCCAAAAAACTATGTCTTATTTTTTGGGCTAAAAGCAATTTAAAGATCGAAGGTTATAAGAAAATAGTGGCGGAAACTGTAGCCTTTCCTTTGCTTGCCGAAACTTTAGTCGCTTTAGATCAAGGAGAAGTAATTCCTGTTGAAACTTTGAAAAAACTGGCACTCAATCCCTTAGAACATCAGCAACAATCATTTTTACACCATTTCTCAGCCCAGATTGCCAAGTTGGATTCAGTAAAATCTTATTTAAAGAAACTGAATGTTGAAGAGTTAGCAGAATTGATTAAATCATTCTTTGTCCTCAAAAAAACAGGCGTGCCTGTTAGCGATAAATATACTCTAGCTTTAAGGAATAACCGGAAGGGACAATTGTTACGCTTATTTTTACCTAACTTAGAAAAAGTCGATAATATTTCTTATCGCAAGGAATTAATAAATGTTCTTTATACAGGAGTTATCTATGGTCCGGTGCGGCAAGGTATGATAATTAAAAATATAACAGACCGCAACTTATTGGCTTTAGCCAAAAATTTGCATGAACGTTTTATTTGTGCAAAACAAATACAAGAGTTGAATTTCAAAAAAGAAATAGTTGCTTTGGCTGCTGAAGATTCAGGAATAAAAGGGCGTCGTTTAAGAAAAATCATCCTGCAAGTCGAGGAGAAATGTAAATTTGTCCACGAAAGATTACGTGTTTCTGTTGCAGATCAGAATATGGTTCGCCAATGGCAACGCGCAGAGAAAAATTATAGAATCATGTTGTATTGTATCGCTTATGATGGTCTTACTCAACTGGATGTGGATGTACGGGGCAGAATTGCTCAGGAAGAACGAAAAGTATTAGATATATTAGATCCAGAAGTTACTTCATTTTTAAAGAAAGCGTTTATCGTAATTGCCAACATAGTAATTACTGCATTAACTTTGGGTATAGCCAATAGCATTAAGATGTCATCTACGGGAAACTATTGGTTTTTTAATCAAACTCGATTGGGGGAACAAATACGTGCTTTGGATAGAGAGGTTATCGGGGTGATTGATTTACCCAGGCCAGACCCCGTTCTAAGTGCTTAACTGGATGAGGGAAAGGGCCCTGCTCCCTCTGGCTGAATCTAATACGGGCTATTTTATAAGTTGTTTTTTTATATCTTTAATCAAGCAAAAGAAAAAATGTTCATTATAATTTCAGAACCCCCCTTATTAATAACGAGTTGTATGAAAATCACTCTTGAACTTCCTGATTATTTCTGCTTAATATGATGCATGTACGGATGGAATCGAAAAAGGGATTGGATATATGGGGATACCCAAAAAAGGACTCAGGCGAAATCACTTACAAGATTTAACTGCTGGTCAGGCTATTGACGGTTCTCATCCAATTATTCGGGTTAAATTCATAGACGATGGAAATGCTAAAATCGGCTATTTTAAAGAACTAGAGCCTAAAAATCATTATCCTGAACTCCTCGCTAAAATAAGCGTAGGCACTTCTCATTTACAGCGACTATTTCTCGGAAAAAACTGTGCTGAAGAGCGGTTGGTATTCAATGATAATGATGAATTAGTTGGAACTTTATCAATAGCTATTGATGGTTTCAGGCCCTTTAATTACAGTAGTGAAGCGGCGCCCCTTGATCCTTCTGTTAAAGAACAGGTTGTGCCCAGTACAAAAACTTTGCTTGAAAAAAAGCATGTGGAAGCGGCTTTTGCTTTTTGGTTTGGTGATAATGATGATGGACATCCCCATAATAATGGTTTTGCAGGGGATGCCTCAGTTATCCTGGATTTCGATATGTTTTTTTATTGGTTCACCATTTTGATGAAAGAGCCGAGACCTGTTGTTGGTGTTCCTAAAAAGAGTATTGCTTTATCTGTCCGTGATTGGGAAGGTTTTCCCAATGTTAAAGATTCTAAACCTTATCATTGGTTTACTTTTTTACATCCAGGACAAGAAAGCTTACCGCTGCAATCCACCCTTTTAACTCGAATTCTCCCCAAAAATTATGCTGATCCCACACAGTTTGAGCAACTGGCACATGAGTCGGAAGCTCATGAGCAAAAATTCGCAGTTGCCATGAGAGCGCTATTAACTTATCAGCCCGAAGCAACGCGAAAGCGTTTAACCGAGCTTTTTGGCGACATGACCTTAAATTACACCTCTTTAGATGAGACCGATCTTGGTTTACGGTTAGCTTATGAGAAAGCATATCCCGAATTGTGTAATGAGACGACTAATAGCAAGCCTTTTGTTGAGTTTTTGTTGAATATGTATCAAAAGCATTATGATAATTTATATCGTGTGGTTGTTTTTTATATGGGATGTGAAAATAATGGATATGGCGTTTCACTACCGGCCACGTGCACTGCTCTTTACCGCAAACCCTCGTTTTATAGAAAAATAGAGGAGTGGGTAAAAACACAAAATGAAACACTGTACAGCAAGGATGATTCAAGTATCAAATACGATTTGCCAGAACTGCAAAAGCGCTATCATCAGATCTGGCGTGATGCTCATGCGCCCACAGTAAAGGAATTATTACATAGCTGTTATCAATTAACTAACAAGGTCTTGTTTCAGGTATCTTCGCAAGTGGTCGTGGCAGAAGTAGAGGGAAAAAAACCAACCGATGATAATTTAACCAGCGCTTGGGAAATGATAAATGCAATGCCCGAGTTATCAAAATCTAAAATTGAGCCCTTGATTCTTGTAGATAAAGAAAGTAAGTTTCGCGAGGGGTTACTGTTGCTTGTTGAGTTTGCCAACACATTCCATGCTCTGACCAAGAACTATTATGAAAAAGAGCGTAAAGACTTAACTGAAGAAGATAATCTTAGTTTTGCCACCCAACTAAAGCAATTATACGATAAATTCGACTTGCCGCTGCGTAAAAGTTTATTCCATACCACAACTCATGCTGCTGAGTTTAATCGAATTTCCATTCTTCTGAAACAATTTACAGAACAGGTAAACTTCCAACTTCATCTAACTACTACCGACGAGCAAATGAAGGCTGTTATAAACTCAACCGCTCCTAAAGAGGTGTTGCCACATACTGATGACAGCGTAATAAAACAGTATAATGACTCTTTATTTTTATGGGCAAAGGGACTAAAACCAGAAGAGTTCAGTGGTTATATTAATGACATTATTGATGCTCATTACGCGCCCTATGTCTCTGCTCTTTCCAAGCGGCAGCGTACTCAGCCAGTTAAAGATTATCTGCTCGCCAGCCAAGATGAGAGTGGTGATAACCGATTGGCCCATATTTTCAGTTCGGGTACGGTAGAAACAGGAGAGCTAAATCAACTGCTTATTCAACACCTTACCCGCCATATGCTTCAAAGCTATCCTTTGCCTAGCGTGTGTAATGCTATAAGAGAGGGGGCTTTTAAGAAGGACGTATTGCTCTATACCGCAGCAACGGTATCCTTTGCCAAAAATGATAAACGTTTTGTCCATCTTTATTGCGATGAAGGGGTAAAGTTATTTTACAAGTCTGTATATGATTGGGTGGATTCTTTGCCACAAAAAAAATTTAAAGGGATAATAAATTCGGCTCTTCATGATTATGAAGAAAAGTTATGGTGGGGTACTTCAAGGAGATCGGAGGTAGAGGGCTATTTTAAAACATCTACAAGCCAAGCCCAAATTCTTGCCATGATTTTTCTTAAAGGAGAAAAAACATCTACCTTAAATGAGAAATTATTTCAGAAAATAATTGCAGGGATGAAATCAGAAATCAATAGGGATGAAAAGAAGCAAAAATTACCAGGCAACAGACTTATTATGCAATTTAATCCCGCAGAAGATGTAACTATTTACGAAGTACTAAAAACTTATGCAATAGGCCCATCCCACAAACAAGGATCGGTGACAACCACCTCTTCCCTGGTCCATTAAAATAATCTAGTTATTAATCCTGTAAGCGTGTTCTTCTTGTGACAATAGAGGGTGCTTTAGGTTATGATCTTTTTTTTTCAGGAACTGTGAGTACATTGTATGTTTTTTGATTTATTAAAAACTTTTCCACAATATGTCATTCCACAACACGGACTTACTACTTTTGCTGGTTGTGTGGCCAATGTCAAAAACCCAAAAGTAAAAAATTATATTATTGAGCGTTTCATCAGAAAATATCAAGTTAATATGAGAGAGGCGTTAATCGAAGATCCCAGTGCCTATGCTTGTTTTAATGATTTTTTTATTCGTCATTTAAAACCTGAGTGCAGACCTTTGTCTCAAGCAGACATTGTTTCTCCAGTAGATGGTTGTATCAGTGAAATTGGCTCAATAAAAGAAGGGCAATTAATTCAAGCTAAAGGACGGTCCTATTCTGTAGAAGATTTTCTGGCTTGCGATAAAGTCATGGCCAAGCAATTTGTTGACGGGAAATTCGCTACCTTATATTTGTCACCTAAAGACTACCATCGCGTTCATATGCCCATGGAGGCCGAGCTTAAATCGATGATTTATATCCCAGGCGCCTTATTTTCTGTGCAGCCGACTACAGCACGGGTTGTGCCCAAATTATTTGCTCGTAATGAGCGGCTTGCAGTATTTTTTGAGACCAGAGTAGGCCCTATGGTGATGGTTCTGGTTGGTGCAACTATAGTGGGTGCTATAGGAACAAGTTGGCATGGTGATTTAAAGCGAGCCAAAAAAAAGGTTGTTTTTGATTATGCTGACAATCCCATGCACAAAATTCTGGCTAAAGGGAAGGAAATGGGTTTTTTTAAATTAGGCTCTACAGTAGTGTTGTTGTTTGCCAAGGGTCATAAGCTGCACTGGGGCGAAAGTTTAAAAGCAGGAAATACGATTTGTTTGGGCCAGGCAATTGGGAATATTATCTAATATTATAATGGTACCGAGAAGAGGACTTGAACCTCCACGGGGTTGCCCCCACTAGCACCTGAAGCTAGCGTGTCTACCAATTCCACCACCTCGGCATTGGGCGCTAAGGTACGCACATTTTTCTCTTCTGTCAATAGACTTTGCGTCCGATATTTATCAAAAGCTCATCGGAAAAAGAAATGGCTTAAAAAGGCCTGTATTTTCATACTGGATTTCAATCTGAATTAAATTGGGAAATTCAAGTTAAAGAATAGGGATAGCCGGCTTTTAAAATACGCTCTCTGACTCCTTGCCATTCACTGGTTTCCGGTGGAAGCTCTATAGCAATACATATGGCATTTGAAGCATCAGCTTTTCTTAGTTGATAATACAAATCGAAAGCTACAACTTTAGGATTATCCACCAAAAGATGAAAGTGTTTGCTTTCTACAGTTTCAGGTTGCTTAATCGCAAGGACGTATACATCGCCCACTCTTTTTTTGCAAAATTGGGTCAGAATTTCATATTGATCAAAATAGTAAAGTTTTTTTTGTGGTTGATAGTGGCTTTCTAATTTTCCAGGTACGCGAATCTCATTTTCATTAGTAGAATAGTCAGTAGAAACTACTGCTGCTATTGCTTTTTCGTCAATAAGTCCATGACGTAAAATTTGATACTGATTATGCTGGGTCACATTGACTATTGTTGATTCTATCCCTACCTGGCATCGCCCTCCATCTAAAATCGTTAATTCGTGATCGTGAAACGCTTGTTTTACATGTAATGCAGTTGTTGGACTGATTTTGCCGAAGGGATTTGCTGAGGGTGCAACAACAGGGGCATCGAGTTTTTGTAGTAAGCTCTGAGCAAAGGGGTGGGCTGGACATCTTATGGCCACAGAAGTTTGGCCACCGGTAATTAACGGGTTAATTTGGTCTTGTTTAGCTTGTAATACTAAAGTCAGAGGCCCTGGCCAAAATTTTTCAATTAACTGTTGAGCATACTCAGGAATTTCTTCAACAAGTTCACTTAGGTCATAATCATGCGCCACATGAACAATCAGAGGATGATTAAGGGGTCTTTTTTTCATTGCAAAAACGGCTTTAATTGCATTTGGCTTATTGATCATTGCTGCTAATCCATAGACAGTTTC
The DNA here is from genome assembly GCF_011764505.1 of Legionella antarctica. Lineage (NCBI taxonomy): Bacteria > Pseudomonadati > Pseudomonadota > Gammaproteobacteria > Legionellales > Legionellaceae > Legionella > Legionella antarctica. The sequence goes on along the minus strand of NZ_AP022839.1, from coordinate 3,716,510 downwards.
CGTAGGTATTGCCACAGGTTTTCCTGCTTGTAAATCCAAAACAGCCAGCTCTAGATTGGTGGTAATTAAAGGCATAAAGAGGTCTCAAGTAGTAAATTAGCTAACAAGATGAATCTACCGATTAGCATGGATTAAAAAATATTGGCCTATATTATTTTTACACAATTCGGGCTATTAATGGAATAGGAGAAGATAAAAAATCAGTATTTAACAAGCATTAAGAGCCATTATGATAAAGAAATACTTCATCTCGGTCTCTTTTGCCTTTTAATCTTTACAAGCATAGAATGTTCGTACTATAAGAAATAGGGAAGTTTTAGTGTTACTTAAATTGATAGAAAAAATAGTAGATACTTATTTTGCTGTTATCCCCAGGAAAAAACCTTATCCTGAGAATATTAATAACGCTCGGTTAATTGCTCATAGAGGAGCTCACGATAATCAGACTATTGTCGAAAATACTCGAGAAGCGTTTAGATTAGCAGAAAAGGCCGGTTGTTGGGCGATAGAGCTTGATGTGCATGCGACAGAAGATAACATTTTAGTGGTCAATCACGATCCCACCTTAAATCGCTTGTGGGGTCAAGATGCTGCCATTGCTCATTTAACGTTCAACTCCTTGCGTTCCCTTGTTCCTGAAATACCCTCTCTTGCAGAAGTAATCGCCGAGTTCGGGGGGAGAGTGCATTTGTTTATTGAATTAAAGGCTCATTTCCACGATGAGAATGTTTTGGCACAGGAACTGAAAAATCTAAAACCATGTAGGGATTATCATCTACTTTCTCTGGATCCCATGATTTTTAGTTCTTTATTACAATTTCCAAAAAAGTCGTTATTGCTGGTTCCCATTCATAACAACGTTAAGGCATTTTGCGATTTAAGTATTAAAAACAATTACGGTGGGGTGATGGGAAATTACTTATTACTAACCAGGAAACGACTAAACCAATTAAATAAAGCACAGCAGCTTTCAGGGGTAGGTTTTGTGAATTCGAAAAACAGTTTACTCAGGGAATTAAATAGAGATATAAAATGGATATTTACAAATCAAGCGGTAGTTCTCGCTCGCTATTTGCATCAATTACGACATCACTAAAGGGTAATGAATCATAATATTACCCGAACCTTGATACTCTAACCCTCTGAATTCATTCTCCTCTCACCACCATCAAGATGCGAGATTGTGAGCTTACCGATCTTTTATATTTTCAATACGGGGAAAACATTTAATTTCTATACACCCCATGTTTTCATAGATAAAGATTTAGGTGGCAATCAAGTTCAAAAGCAAGGGTTCTTAAAAGATTGAAATCCCAATATAGATGGAAAAAAATCAATGGTTTGCAATTTTGGACAGCATAAAAGAAGCTGCTACATTGGGAAGTGAATCGCAGAATTTTGGGTGAGTTAATGCTGCGCGCCCTTCCTCTTGAGCGATACAGCTCCTATGACACCGCGTTTATTTTGGGCTCTCTTTTATCGCTCGGGGTGAGGTTTATTAATTATGTAGTAAATTGACTGATAGTCAGAGTCAGACGTTTTACCAGTTCCTCTATTTCGTCTTCATTAATTATCAATGGGGGTAGAAGTCTTATTACCGTTTCGGCTGTAATATTAAAGATTACGCCGTTAGCCAAACCCACCGCCCTGATGTCGGTTGCTGGTCTGTCCAATTCTATGCCTATCATATAGCCTTTGCCGCGTATGGCTTTTACGTGAGGATGCTCCCCAAGGTTGCGTATTAATTTATCCATTAAAATGGCACTGTTTTTAGTTACTTTTTCACACAGCTTATCACGTTCTATGACTTCCAAAACCGTTAAGGCAGTTGCACATGCCAGAGGGTTGCCGCCAAAAGTTGAACCATGATTTCCTGGTTTAAATAAATTAACCGCTTTTTTGCTCATTAAACAGGCACCGATGGGCAATCCGTTCCCAAGCCCTTTAGCTGTGGTGAGAATGTCAGGCTGGATATTGTAATGCATACAGGAATAGAGTTTTCCTGTACGACCATTTCCTGTTTGAATTTCATCTAAAATAAGCATCCAGTCATGTTGTTCACAAAGTTGTGCCAGAGCACGCAGGTACCCCTCTTCTGCTGCATAAATCCCTCCTTCCCCTTGGATGGGCTCAATCATGACCGCCACTACATCCTCTCTATTGGCCGCAATCTTATGAATGGCCTCCAGATCATTGAATGGAGCCCGAATGAAGCCTGGCACAAGTGGTTCAAAACCGGCTTGAACTTTGCGGCTTCCTGAAGCGGTTAGGGTTGCCATGGTTCGACCATGAAAGGCTCGTTCCATAACAATAATTGAGGGTGTTTCAACTCCTTTGTTATGCCCAAAAAGACGAGTTAGTTTAATGGCTGCCTCATTAGCTTCCGCTCCCGAATTGGCGAAAAAAACTTGCTCCATCCCCGCCATCGTCGTGAGCTTAGCAGCGAGGAGTTCTTGTTCTTTAATGTGAAAGGCATTAGAAGTATGCAGTAATTTGGATGCCTGTTGTTGTATGGTACGAGTGACATCGGGGTGAGCATGACCTAATCCGCAAACCGCTATTCCGCTTAAGCCATCAAGATATGCCTTGCCCTGTTCATCATATAGCCAAACCCCTTCACCGTGAGTGAAGGTAATCGGCATGGGGTTATAGCAAGTAATTAAAGCCATGATCTCTCCCGGTTATCTTTTATTTCAAATTTTTGGTAACAAATTCCCAATTGGCTAATGACCAGAAGCCATTGATGTAATCAGGTCTTGCATTTCGATAATCAATATAATAAGCATGTTCCCACACATCGCATGTTAACAGAGCGGTCAATCCATCAGTCATGGGAGTGCCTGCATTACTGGTACTGATGATTTTCAGAGTTCCTGCAGAATCTTGAACTAACCATGCCCAACCTGAACCAAATGTAGATATTGCTGTTTGAGTAAATTTTTCTTTGAATGAAGCAAAAGAATCAAAATTTTTATTGATTGCTTCAGCTAATTTACCGGTAGGTTCGTCCCCGCCGTTGGGGCTAAGACAATGCCAATAAAATGTATGGTTCCAAACTTGAGCTGCGTTATTAAAGATACCTCCTTTGGCTTTTAGAATGACATCCTCCAATTTCATTGATTCAAATTCAGTACCAGCTACCAGTTTATTTAAATTGGTGACATAAGCCTGATGATGTTTCCCGTAATGATACTCAAGTGTTTCCTCGGAAATATGAGGTGTCAGCGCATTCTTGGCATAAGGCAGAGGCGGTAAAGTAAATGTCATTGTAATCTCCTGAAAGTTATAAGGAGTTAGTGTAGCAGGATGGGCGTGATATTCAATGCAGTGACGTTCTATTTATTACTCCTTCACCCGGTATTTCATGAAGAATAACTGAGTTGTAGCGATGGTCCAGAAAAAAAATTAATCAATTAGTGAAAAGTAACAAACAGATTGTTGCGCAAAAAATGAACTCATAATATAATGCAGCTACTCGAAAAACTTTTTTGTTGTGATGCCGTTTGTAGTATTCTTAATCGTGGCAAATGATTAGTTGCGGGCTTAGCCGGTTTTCGCCATAATTAGTTCTATGTTATTTATTAAAAGGTGCATAAGTGGATACTTTAGATAAAATTAAAAAGCAAATTGCCGAGAATGCAATCATGCTTTATATGAAAGGCACACCTAAGATGCCACAGTGTGGATTTTCAGCCCGAGCAGTACAATGCGTAGAGGCCTGTGGGGTGGATTTTGCCTATGTGGACATTCTCGCCAATCCTGATATTCGCCAAACACTGCCTCAAGTATCAGATTGGCCTACCTTTCCCCAGTTGTATGTCAAAGGTGAGCTGGTTGGTGGGTCTGATATTATTGCTGAAATGTTTCAGCAAGGTGAGTTAGAGCCTATGTTACGTGATGCGATTGCTGCATAATTATAATAATAAGCACAGGAAGTCCTGTGTTTTGCAATGGAGATCATAGAATGAGTGTATTAGTAGGACGTAAAGCTCCTGACTTTACCGTAGCCGCAGTGATGGGCAACGGTGAAATTGTAGATAAATTTAATTTACATGAGCATTTAAAAGGTCAATATGGATTAGTATTTTTCTACCCTTTAGATTTTACTTTTGTATGTCCTTCCGAATTAATTGCTCTCGATCATCGTATCGAAGAGTTCAAAAATCGTAACGTCGAAGTGGTTTCTGTTTCTATTGACTCTCACTTTACTCACAATGCTTACAGAAATACACCCGTAAAAGACGGCGGCATTGGTCCGGTTCGTTATACTATGGCTGCTGATATGAATCATAGTATTTGTCAGTCTTATGGCATAGAACATCCAGTTGCCGGCATTGCTTTCCGTGCTGCATTTATTATCGATACTAATGGTATGGTCCGTTCTCAAATCGTTAATGATTTACCTATAGGTCGAAATATAGACGAAATTATACGCACCATAGACGCCGTACAATACTTTGAAGAGCATGGTGAAGTATGCCCTGCCGGATGGAAAAAAGGCGATGCAGGCATGAAAGCTTCTCCAAAAGGAGTTGCAGCTTATCTGTCAGAGCATGCAGATTCTTTATAAAAATTAACTCTTGAACCGCCAGAAATAAGCCCCTGGCGGGTTTCATCCTGTCACTTCTAAACTTTATTACTGTCTATTCCTGTTTCATCTTGCGCCATTGGTTAATCATTTCACAAAATAAGTCTGCTGTTTTTTCTGCATCATAAATTGCTGAGTGTGCTTCGTTTGTATCGAACGGGATTTTTGCAGCCTGAGCTGCTTTGGCTAAGACAGTTTGGCCATAAACCATCCCTCCAAGGGTTGCTGTATCGAAACAGGTAAACGCATGAAACGGGCATTTTAGGCCGGTTCTTTTAATGGCTTCCTTCACAAATAACAAATCAAACCAGGCGTTATGACCGACTAAAACGGCTCTTTGGCAGCGCGCTTTTTTAAGCGCCATATTAATTGGTTTAAAAAGATGCTCAAGAGCTGTTTTTTCATCAACGGCAAAACGAAGAGGTTGAAAGGGATCAATTTGATTAAAGGCCAACGATTTTGGGTCAAGCTCAGCTCCTGAAAAAGGTAAAATATGCTCAAAATGGCTTTCACCTCGATGAAGAAGGCCTTGATCATCCATTTCAAGCAAAACAATGCACATTTCCAAAAGAGCATTTTTCTGAGGTTCTATTCCAGCTGTTTCCACATCGACAACTACCGGTAAAAAGCCACGAAATCGTTCCTTGATACGATGACTTAAGATACTATCAAGTGGGTTCATTTATGCCCCACTGTATGGTTTCTCCGGCGGCTATAGGAACCACTTGGTTTGGGCCGAAAGGCATTGAATCGGGTATTTGCCGGGGTGATTTAATAAGCTCTATTTCTTCCCGATTAAGGGGCAGTTGATAAAATTCAGCACCAAAGCGACTGGTAAAATAATTGAGTTTTTCCAGCTGATTGAGTTCATCAAATATTTGGGCATAAAGTGCCAATGCAAATGGGGCTGAGTAAATGCCTGCGCAACCACAGGCATTTTCCTTAGTGTTCACTGCGTGTGGTGCGCTGTCAGTTCCAGCAAAAAACTTGGGGTTGCCACTGCTGGCGGCAATTTGCAGGGCTTTTTGATCTTTTTCATGCTTTAAAACAGGCAGGCAATAATAATGGGGTCTGAGTCCCCCCGCCAGTAGTCTATTACGATTATATAACAAATGATGTGGCGTTATGGTGGCTGCAACTGTTGCCGGAGCTTGGGTGACAAAGTTAACAGCTGCCAGTGTTGAAATGTGTTCCAGCACTATTCTCAATTTAGGGAAATTAGCCGTTAATGGTTTTAAATATTCTTCGATAAATAATGCCTCACGCTCGAAAATATCACCGTGAGTAACTTCGCCATGGATTTGCAGGGCCAAATTTTTATTTTGTAATATTTCAAAAAGAGGGTAAAGAGCGGTTAATGATTTTGCTCCAGCTTCGGAATTAGTGGTAGCTCCTGCAGGATAGAATTTTGCTCCTAAAATATAGGGAATTGAAGCTGCCTGGTGTAGCTCGTCAGCGGTCACTGACTCATTGAGATAAAAAGTCATATAAGGATTGAATGACGCCGTTTTGGGAATTGCGGAAATAATTCTATTTCTATAATTTTCAAGGGCTGGCAAAGTGGTCAAGGCGGGCTTTAGGTTAGGCATGATTAAAGCGCGGGCAAAATGTTTTGCTGTGGCCGGAACTGTGTGAAGTAACTGATCTCCATCCCGGAGGTGCACATGCCAATCATCAGGACGATTGATAATCACAGTTTGCATAATAAAGATTCCTGAACTATTGCCGATAAACAAGGATAACATGAATTAGGTCATTGGGATGAGCAAAAAATGGCGTTTGGACATAATACCAGCAAATTTATAAAGAGAGGCATGATGAGTTATGTACTCGCCGTTAGCACCTCTTTTGCAGTTCCTCATGTTGATTTTTTAAGCCCGATGGGCGATGAGAAATGGCGAATGAGCGGCAATCCTATTCGCTGTGGTTTATCACTGATGATTCCTAATTATGGCATTGGCTATTTTGAACAGTATGCAACCAGGCCACCACATTTTATTTTACGCAAGTGGGATCAAGTTCAGCGCGCCTTGCCTGCCCAGGTTCTGGCGAGACCCCCTGTTTGGAAACCCTTTGGACAATCCTTTGTGGTGACTCGAACATTTATCAAACCCGGGGCGTATGGAATTTTTTTACCCCGTGAGCCGACTTTAAAGTTGCTAACTTATTTATCCCAGGGTTACCAGGCAAATTTTAACTATCAGTCCGAGGAGGGATTTGCTATTACCGTCGCTCTTTCTCCAATACGATTTCAAAAGGTATACTCACGTTATCAACGTTGTCTGGGAAATTTATTGTCGTTTAATTACGACCAGGTAAAGGAAAGTGTGTTTCACTTTGATGTGGACAGTAGCCAGTTAACTGATGCTGATAAAGATCAGTTAAGACGGATTGCTCAATATGCGGCAGCCGATGTACAGATTGAAGTAATTAGAATAGTTGGCTATGCTGATGAAAGTGGCCGAAAGGGCTATAATAACGCCGTGTCGCAATTTCGCGCTGAGGCAGTAAAGCATTATTTATTGTGGCTTGGAGTACCTAAAAGGAAATTATCGGTTACTTGGTATGGTGCCCTGAAACCTATTGCCCGAAATGATACGGACGAGGGGCGAGCTGCAAACAGACGTGTTGTTGTCAATGTGCTCAAAAAATAGCGTGAGTGAGCAATAACAATATATCCCTATGAAATTATTGATTTTTTTTGCACTAAATTCTTGACTTATGTAAAATCCCTGCAGATACTGGTATCGTTGCATGCTTCGAACCTAAGCGACGAATGCGTGCTATTGACAACTCCAACGGTGAGTTATCAATGAAATGGGAACTCAATAATAATCTAGTGGAGACAAAGCATGTTTAGTTTGAAAAAAACAGCAGTAGCAGTACTCGCTTTAGGAAGCAGTGCAGTATTTGCTGGTACCATGGGCCCAGTTTGCACACCAGGAAACGTAACCGTTCCTTGCGAAAGAACTGCATGGGATATCGGTGGTCAAGCATTGTATCTGCAACCAGTTTATGCTGGAAGTAACAATAATTTCGCTAATTTAGATGATTTTCTTACTTTTGGCGCTGTTAACGGTTACTACAATAACGACAACAACAACTGGAATTGGGGCTTTAAATTAGAAGCTTCTTATCACTTCAATACTGGTAACGATGTGAACATCAACTGGTACCATTTGGATGTTGATAACAACGACCACTTTAACGACGTCTTCGGTTTTAACATCAACCGTGCCAGATGGGATGCTGTTAATGGTGAGTTAGGTCAGTTTGTTGATTTCAGTGCTAACAAGAAAATCCGTTTCCACGGTGGTTTCCAATGGGCACGAGTTACAACTGGTGATAACAACAATAACAACTTTGTTGTATTCAATCCTCTTCACTCAACATTCAACGGATTTGGTCCACGTACTGGTATCGACATGAACTATGTGTTCGGTAATGGTTTTGGTGTATATGCTAAAGCAGCTACTGCAATTTTAATAGGTACTCAGAACAACCAACTGAATAACGTAGCTCCAGCTGGATTTGTATTCGATTCATTGAATGCTATTGTTCCAGAAGTTGAAGCTAAGTTAGGTGCTGATTACACTTATGCTATGGCACAAGGTGATTTGACTATAGATGCTGGTTACATGTGGTTTAACTACTTCAATGCTGTGAACAATGGCTTGGCTGGATTTGGCGCTGGTGTTAACCAAACTAGTGACTTCGCTGCATCTGGTCCATACCTTGGCCTGAAGTATGTTGGTAATGTATAATTTGTTAACTTTTTAAGAAATTTCAGCAATACTGTTGACTTTATCAAAGTCCAGCTGGATAATTTATCCAGGTACGCTCTCGATTAGAGCGAAAAATGCGTACTGTTGCTGATTAGTTTAAATTGGTAACGAACGGAAATTAATAATAAAAAAGTGGAGATAAGCATGTTAAATTTGAAAAAAACAGCGGTAGCTGTTCTTGCTTTAGGTAGCAGTGCAGTATTTGCTGGTACCATGGGCCCAGTTTGCACACCAGGAAACGTAACCGTTCCTTGCGAAAGAACTGCATGGGATATCGGTGGTCAAGCATTGTATCTGCAACCAGTTTATGCTGGAAGTAACAATAATTTCGCTAATTTAGATGATTTTCTTACTTTTGGCGCTGTTAACGGTTACTACAATAACGACAACAACAACTGGAATTGGGGCTTTAAATTAGAAGCTTCTTATCACTTCAATACTGGTAACGATGTGAACATCAACTGGTACCATTTGGATGTTGATAACAACGACCACTTTAACGACGTCTTCGGTTTTAACATCAACCGTGCCAGATGGGATGCTGTTAATGGTGAGTTAGGTCAGTTTGTTGATTTCAGTGCTAACAAGAAAATCCGTTTCCACGGTGGTTTCCAATGGGCACGAGTTACAACTGGTGATAACAACAATAACAACTTTGTTGTATTCAATCCTCTTCACTCAACATTCAACGGATTTGGTCCACGTACTGGTATCGACATGAACTATGTGTTCGGTAATGGTTTTGGTGTATATGCTAAAGCAGCTACTGCAATTTTAGTAGGTACTCAGAACAACCAACTGAATAACGTAGCTCCAGCTGGATTTGTATTCGATTCATTGAATGCTATTGTTCCAGAAGTTGAAGCTAAGTTAGGTGCTGATTACACTTATGCTATGGCACAAGGTGATTTGACTATAGATGCTGGTTACATGTGGTTTAACTACTTCAATGCTGTGAACAATGGCTTGGGTGGATTTGGCGCTGGTGTTAACCAAACTAGTGACTTCGCTGCATCTGGTCCATATCTTGGTCTGAAGTATGTTGGTAATGTATAATTTCTTAATTTCTTAATTTATTAATTAATTAATAAATTAATTAAGATTTATAATAGAGCTCATCATATAAATGATGGGCTCTTTTTTTTAGGAATGGAGTTCATATGTTGAAAAAGACAACTTTAGCTGTAATTGGATTGTCAGCAAGTAGTTTTGTCTGCGCCGGTACTATGGGGCCAGTTTGTACCCCAGGAAATGTGACTGTTCCTTGTGAAGCAAACCAATGGGATATAGGTATCCAGGCGCTGTATTTACAAGCAATTTATGGTGCTAGTAAAGAGAAGGCTGCAGTCAATCAATTCAATCAAGCAGAAAATGACTGGAATTGGGGGTTTAGAGCAGAAGGTTCATATCATTATAATACGGGCAGCGATATCAGTGTCAATTGGACCCATTACAGCAGTCATACCGATCAGACAGGATTTATTGGGCTTGTTCCAGTGCCTCCATTTGTAAGTCCATTTGCCCAAGCGAATCAGAATAGATTGGATCAGATAAACGTAGTCGCGGGTCAGCATGTTGATGTGGGACTGGTAAAAAAAATGCGTTTCTACGGGGGAATGCAATACGCAATCATCCAGGCAGAAGCAACTAATTATTACCCAAGTGCGGTAATTTCAGCTTTGTTAACATCTCCAATTAGCTTGTTTGATAACACTGATTTCAAAGGATTTGGCCCGGTGATAGGAATTGATTATTCTTATGCCCTGACATCTGCCTTAAGCGTAACGGCCAACAGCGCCGCTTCAATTCTTTATGGAACCAGCCGCTATGATGCGGGTTATGTTGCTTCGAGTGTTGGCTTGGTGCTTGCATCAAGATATAGAACCATAAAGAAAGTGGTCCCTGCTTTTGAAGCGAAGCTTGGCTTGAACTATGCGTACAATATGCCGCAAGGAACACTCAATTTTGAAGGTGGCTATCAAGTAATAAATTATTTTAATGTATTACAAGCCCAACCTCTTCAAAATATACTCAACCCTGTGGTTAATGCGAACTATGGACTCTATGGTCCCTACTTTGGTTTTAAATATCTAGGCAACGTATAATTGAGAATTAAATCAAAAAACCCATCGCAATGATGGGTTTTTTTTTCCAAAAAAAGTCTTCATCAACAAGTCATAACGCCCACCCAACCTCTTTAATAAAAGAAAAGAGAATCTGCACAGTGAAGAATTACAAAAAAAGGAACTAAGCCATAGCAGAGCGATCACTATGCTCAATATGATGCTTCTTTGCGCTTAACACAAGAAACTATAAATTTAACATACATTATATTATATGGTGAGTTAGATTAAATTTAGGCCTAGCCTTCCAGAATTTGACGCGATATAATCCACCGCCTATTCGATAAGAAGAAAAATAAAACGCAGGAGTATCCGCATGCAGTTTAGAAAAATCATATTGGCTCTGGCCTGTATATCCTCGCCATTGTTTGCCGAAAATGATCAGCAGCTGCTTCAGGAAATTCAACGATTACAAAAACAAACACAAGTGCTGCAGACACAGCTAAATAAACTGCAAAAAAAAATGGTATCTCATCATGCCCATCATGAAGAGAACAAGATGAAGAATAAAGAAAAAAAAGCAGCCATTACCACTTCTTCAGACAAAACAAATCACTATCATTCAAGTCGAGTAACCGTACATGCTCCTGAATTACATCCAGAGTCTATCGGTTTTTATCCTACAGCTTTAGTTGCTGAAAATCGTGTGGTAACTTATATTGCCGGTACACCAGTCGTAACTTCCCCGTATTTGGGTGATAGGCCAGCTTTTGATGGCTCAGATTATATTGTAAACATTTCAAGTATTAACCGCGATATTCGTTTAATGCAGCAACGTCGCCGTTTATACGAGGCGTATAAACGTATAGGCTATCCTGTTCCGCACATGCCCATCATAGCGCTCAGTGGAAAATCGGAACCTGTGGGTGTGACAAATAGTCCTTTCCGTGGAAATATTAGTGGAGATATTACCTTAGGTTCGAGCGAATTAGATGTTGCTGCAGCTTTAAATCAGAACGTAGAAGCGTATATGTCCATAGCCTATGACGAAACCCCCCCGGCAATTGGACCAAGGATTAATAATTCGGCTTTCAATTTGAACATGGGATTTGTAAATATAGGGAATCTGGATAAGAGCCCTGTTTATTTTACCGCGGGGCAACTGTATGTACCCTTTGGACGGTATGCAAGCTCAATGATCAGTCCCTCTCTCACCATGAATTTAGCTCGAACTAAAACACGGCCTTTTATTTTAGGGTATAAATCTCAGACAGATACTGGACCATTTGCCGCCGTATATGTTTATCGAAGTGATACTATCTTAGGTAAATCTGGGGTTGGCGGGGTGAATTGGGGTTATAACTACGAATATAAGGGTATAAGTGGCGAAATAGGAGCCAGTTATATCAGTTCTATTGCTGATGCAGCCGGAATGCAGAGTACAGGTGCTAATATTGGTACAACCTTCGGTGGGTTTGGTTCGTTCACCAATGGAAATGAAGCGGTTCGCAAAACTCAAGCTGCAGATGTGCACGCTAATCTGAATTTCGACCGTTACAACCTTGCAGCGGAATGGGTGGGGGCTGTCCAACGCTTTAGACCCCAGGATCTGAGTTTTAATGGTTTGGGAGCAAAACCACAAGCCGTGCAGACTGAGTTGGGTATGACATTTAGGGCTTTCGATAGACCATCATCCATAGGCATAGGATATCAATGGTCGAAAGGTGCTCTGGCCTTGAATTTACCCCAACATCGTTTCATTAGTGTATTTAACATATCCATGTGGAAAGATACTGTAGAAAGTTTAGAGTACAGGCATGATGTCGATTATAATATTTATCAATTTGCAAATGGAGCAGCTCCTGATGGCGCTGTGAATGCTACATCTTTTGGTACAGGCCGCTCAGCAGATACGGTATCAGCCCAAATAGGGGTGTATTTCTAAAACAAATAATAACGGTTTGATAACAATTGCTCATTAATATCCTGCAAATCAGTCGCCAGGGTGACGGACTTGTCAAAGATAAGTGTTAACTAACTCTTATGTAAAAGCCTGTAAATAGATAATGGATTGTAGACTATAAAATTGTGATAGTTCCATCATGCTCAACCGGTTTTACGCAAATTGTGCTATCTTATATCTTATATTAACCACTCAAAGGATCTGTGCATGTTTAAATCCTACTCCATGCGGGAAGTGGTTAATTTCTCTTGCAGGCCCGAAAGACTTTTATCTCTTTTAATCAAATATCTGCTCTTCATAATTATGTTGATTCTGCTGGGTTCTTTCCCTGTTTATGCTGCAAAAATAGTGGAGCTCAGTATAAAGGGTCCAATTGGTCCCGCTACGGCAGATTATATGGATCGAGGAATAACAAATGCCCAAAATGCGGATTTAATTCTGGTTATCCTGGATACGCCAGGCGGACTTGACGAAGCAATGAGAATTATTATTCAAAAATTCTTAATTTCAAAAGTTCCCGTTGTAACCTATGTGAGTCCAAATGGGGCAAGAGCCGCAAGTGCAGGAACCTACCTTCTATATGCAAGCACTTTAGCTGCGATGGCACCAGGAACTCAATTAGGGGCGGCGAGTCCTGTTAGTATTGGAGGCGGATTCAAGAGTAATGAAGCACCGACCACAATGGAGAAAAAGGTGCGAAGTGATGCGGTAGCTACTATTCGCTCATTAGCCCAACTAAGAGGACGCGACCCGATTTTTGCTCAAAAGGCGGTAACGGATGCGATCTCTATAACTGCTTCAGAGGCTTTAAAATCAGGAGTAATAAATTATATTGCAACGGATGTGGCGGATTTATTGTCTCAGCTTAATAACGTGACCGTCATGCAAAATAATCAAAAAATAACCTTAAATACACTCAATGCGGCAATTGAGGTGGTGGAGCCGGATTGGCGTACCCGTTTTTTGTCGACCATCACCAATCCCACGGTTGCCTACCTTTTACTGTTGTTGGGTATATACGGCATTTTTTTCGAGTTAATGAATCCAGGTGTCGTATTCCCCGGAGTAGTTGGGGCAGTAGCAATGATCATTGCTCTCTATGCGTTACAATTATTGCCCATAAATTATGCTGGACTTGGCTTAATTATTTTAGGCCTTGCTTTTATTGTAGCTGAAGGATTTACACCAAGTTTTGGCGCTTTGGGTCTAGGAGGTACGGTCGCTTTTATCCTTGGTTCCATTTTGTTAATAAATACAACGAATGAGGCATACCAAATCGCGTGGTCAGCCATTTGGGCAATGGCTGTAGCTAATGTTGTGTTTTTGATACTTCTAATGGGAATGGTACTTAAATCAAGAAATCAAAATGTTAGAAATGGACTTAATATGCTCGTTGGCGCTACAGGCCGGGCATTAGGTGACATTAATTTACAGGGGCAGGCAGTAATTCGAGGTGAGATATGGAGTGTTTCTGCCAGGACCTCAATTGCAGCGGATAAAAATATCAAGGTCATTTCAACATCAGGACTTGTACTTGAGGTAGAAGAAGAGGGTTTGGGAAAATAAGAGTTATTGGGACTGGACTTTGGCCATTTTCCAAAACCTGCTATGAGATAATTTAAAACCTCAAGCAATATATCGAACCCAATTCTACTCACCTCGCCTCAACCATAGCATGGAATTCGAAATGATAAATATAAATTCACTATGTACTTTTTTTGTGATACTGGTTATAATATGTGAATTATTATTAAGAGAGAATGGGTATGAAAAAATCAATCTACGATTTACCTTCAGAGATAGGAAAGGAAATTTCGGGTCACCTACCTTCGATAAAAGCCAAAACGAATGCTATATTAGATAAACATACCCGAACCTTATTTCAACCCCCTGCCATTTTATCCAAATTCCTGGAGTTTGTGGCTCATGGAAAGCAAGACCATGCAGAAAAAATATTTACAATAAGGAAAAAAAATCCCCACCAGCTCCAGGAGTTATTACTTGAACGAGGCACAGTGACCGACTATTCAGGTCGAACCTTTACCAATATTTCAGCGTATGAATACGCTTATTGGGCAAAGGACAAGCATATGTGCCGGATGCTTGAATCGCATATGGACGAGAATACAAAAGCGGCGATGCTAAAGCGCTGCGAAGCGATAGAGAGCAATGGGTTAACCTATAAGCAACATGGGGTCGAGGTTAAGAATTCAAAGCATTTTGACTTAACCCCACTCAAAACAGCACTGAACAATTATATTGATGGTTATGATAACTGGGAGAGCTCCCAGAATTGTGACGCCATGAAGGCGGCATGGATGGAGGTTGGAAAAGAGCAGCGCGATGTTCCAGTCCATGTGGCTAATGAATATTGCCGTAAAGACCGCTCGTTTGACCCAACACCTCAGTTTAATGAGGACAAATTACCCCGTAAGTTAGCGTTCCACAATTATAATACAAACAAAGGCGAATCGTGGTTCCCCTTGGTTATTTCTGATTCTTCCGGGCTTGCGGTTGATTTTGCATTAATTAGGGCGGGGCGTGGGGTGGGCGCGGCGGGGCCGTGGGGGTTGGACGCTTTCGGCGGCGCCGGATGATTTGGCGGCTATAATCCGCCTTGATGAAGTAAGAACATTAGATCTCACGCAGTCGCGTAAAAACCTGGAGCCGACAAAACCTGGGCTTGAGATTGATAACCGTATTTTTTAATGGCGTGCGTGAGCAGACCGGCGGCATAGGCCGCCGGGCTAAAATCCCAGCACACATTTAAAAACCATTCAAGTAGCTCCTGGTACTGCCAACTTTCTGTTGTTCTTACCCACCACATGACCCAGAGATGTAGGTACCTTCTGATCTTTTTGGGAGACACCCCATCTTTGACCATAAGATTAATCTGCTCTCGTGCTTTTCGTAACGTCCTTGCGTGCGGGACAATAGTGTCAAGCCCAGGCGTTTGATGATTAATTGCAATCTCTGTACCCCCCCCCACAATGAGGTTAGATTTTGCGCAGTACCCGCCGGGATAACTGCTCTATCATTTGCCTGTATCACATGGGTGTTATCCTGGGTTTGCGTCCCAGGATAGTGTATTCCGAGAAAGTGGAATCCTTTCTCAATGTTGCCTATGCGTGTCTTTTTGCGCGATAAACTGAGCCGTCTTTCATGCAACACCTCCATCATGCGCTGTTTGCAACGGTTAAGCTGACGGCTGGTTTGGCACAGAATAAGAATGTCATCCTGATACCGGATATAGGTTACATCCATCGAATTGAAGGCATCATCCAATGGCTTTAAATAAATGCCACTAAAAAACTGAGACAGCGGCCCACGTAGCGCAATTCCCTGATCGGGATTTTTATATCCGCGAGGGGTTTCAATGGGATTGATAATAATTTGTTCTAGCATGGATTGGACATTGAGATCGTTATAGTGCTTTTTGATATCTTGAATCAATTGGTGATGCGGGATGGACTTGTAAAACGATTTGATGTCAGCGCGGATGATGTATTGTGGTTTTTTTTCCAAAAGCACTTGCCGGATACGCCGCGTGGCAAGCCGTACACCACTTGGTCCATGAAGATGGTAGCAATTGGGGTTCATCACGTAAGGGAAGGTAGGTTTTATTTGTTTGAGCAAAATATTTTGGAAAATCCTGTCCGATAAATGCAGCTGATCAACCATTTCATCTGGAAAATAATGGCGCTTAAGATGGCGCGGTGTATAGCTGCCATTCACCATGGATTCAACACCCCGCACCAGCCAATCATCTATTTCTCGTGCCATGAAATGCACGTCGTGATTAGGGTTTGCATGATGTTTTTGTTTGTGAATTTTGGCGAACAACTTGCGGCCAATATTCACCATGTCGGCAATACTCCATCGTTTCATGTTGATTTTTGTTCTGTATGTTCGTGGTGTGAGGCCAAGAGCGGGATGACTCCTATTTAAAAAAATTGCTAAAGCGGATAAAGCGAGTATCTTGATGTTCGCAAAAACAATAAGGTACAAGGAGTTGCTCAACAATGACACCCGAGATTATATCCGTTTTAGCTGCTTTTGCACCTTTATTTACACGTCCTACCTGGAACAATATCAATACGCTTTTCATTGGTGCCATCCTTTGTCGAGGGGCAAGGCGTATTACGAGTATTTTACGTGTTATGGGCTTAAGCGAGGTTAAAAATTTCTCAAAATATCATCGTGTATTGAGTCGTACACAATGGAGTGGTTTAACTGCCAGCAAAATTTTATTTGGTCTTTTAATCACACTGCTTCCTGAATCATGGCCCAAGATTGTTGCTGTTGATGAAACACTGGAGCGCCGACGCGGAAAGAACATCAAAGCCAAAGGAGCATACCGTGATGCTGTTGCGTCCAGCCAATCACGGGTGGTTATTTGTTTTGGTTTGAAATGGGAATGCATGACCTTGATAGTACCGCTTCCTTGGTGTAAAAGACCATGGGCTTTGCCTTTTATGGTTATCCTTTCACCATCAAAAAAGTCAGATGAGGCCTCAGGAAAAAGACACAAAACATCGATAGACTGGACCATACAAATGGTGCGTTGTGTCAGCCGATGGTTGCACCGTACCCCTTGGATTTTGGTTGGTGATGGCGCCTATGCTTGTATGGCCCTTGCAAAAGTCTGTATAAAAAATGGTGCAACACTCATATCCAGAGTACGAATGGATGCGCAGTTATTTGAATTTCCTGAGGTCAAGCCAGCGGGAAAGCGTGGAAGAAATCAAATTAAAGGACAGCGTATCCGGCTCAAGGAATTACTAGTAGATACTAAGACATGGGATACACTTCAGGTAAAGTGGTATGGTGGTGAACAAAAAACTATTGAGTGCTTAACCTTTGAATGCCTATGGTATCATGCAGGCGTTCCACCAATAAGGCTACGCATAGTGCTTGTTAAAACACCCGATGGTAAGAATGAGGCGGAGACATTTTTCAGCACCAATACGGAAAATTCACCGACACAAATTATTGAGTGGTTTGTTTTACGCTGGAACATTGAAGTTACCTTTGAAGAAACCCGTGCCCACTTAGGCATTGAAACACAGCGTCAGTGGTCAGATAAGGCTATTGCAAGAACTACCCCTCTGCTTATGGGACTACTTTCGATATTGGTACTGGTTGCCATTAAAATGCATGAAACTAAAAAATTGTTAGTGCAAGAAACTACATCATGGTATGACAAAAAGGGCGAGCTCACCTTAGTCGACATTATTACAGCCATAAGAAGATCAATCTGGGTGAAGATGTATTTTTCAATGTCTAAAAATTACGAAAATAATACGGATTCTTTAAAAATAACCGAAAAAACTGCTAACTTATTGATTTATCAACTGGCTTTGGCTGCATAATTGGCTAAAGTCGAGTGGGATAGTTCAAGGAGAAAATGATGGCTACTTTTTTCGGAGTATTAATAGTTATATTGGGGTTACTTTTTGTGTCCATGTTCAAGGTATTCCGAGAGTATGAGCGTGGTGTGGTTTTTATGCTGGGGCGATTTTGGCGGGTTAAAGGACCAGGTTTAGTCATTATTATTCCAATCATTCAACAGGTGGTTCGGGTTGATTTAAGAACCATCGTGATGGACGTCCCTAGCCAGGATGTAATCTCGAGAGACAACGTCTCCGTAAGAGTTAACGCAGTAGTATACTTTCGGGTTGTGGTTCCAGAGAATGCAATAATACAAGTAGAAAATTATTATGAAGCAACCAGTCAACTAGCTCAAACCACGTTGCGCTCAGTGCTTGGCCAGCATGAGTTAGATGAAATGTTATCCGAGCGGGAGCGGTTGAATAGTGACGTGCAAAAAATATTAGACGCTCAGACAGATAGCTGGGGCATTAAAGTATCCAATGTTGAAATTAAACATGTGGATCTGGATGAAAGCATGATTCGAGCGATTGCAAAACAAGCGGAGGCAGAGCGGGATAAAAGAGCCAAAATTATTCATGCCGAGGGTGAGCTTCAAGCATCGGAAAAGCTATTGCAAGCCTCCCAGGTTCTAGCCCAACAACCCCAGGCCATGCAATTAAGATATCTACAGACTCTAGCTGCAATTGCCGGCACCAATAATTCAACCATAATATTTCCCATGCCTATGGAGTTAGGAGAAATATTAGCAAATATGGCTTCAAAGAAAAAATAAGAGGGAAACAACCGGAGTGCTGCTTGGTCGAAATATGAGTAGCCTACCGTCTTTCAGCATGATTATGCAGCTGCCCATTAAGCTCATTGAATCCGGGTTCCTCCGAAAAATTTTAACCCAATCTTTCGTTTGGGTGAGTTTTATGATAGAACTCTATTTTTTGAAGAATTAATGAGGTTTAACCATGTCAATCAAATCAGATCGATGGATAGAAAAAATGGCTCTTGAACATGGGATGATAAGCCCATTTCAATCAGGTCAAGTGCGCGAGAATGATGGTGGACGCATTATTTCTTATGGTGTTTCCAGTTACGGGTATGATGTACGTTGTTCCAATGAGTTCAAGATTTTCACCAACATTAACTCAGCTATTGTAGATCCCAAAGCCTTTGATGAGAATAGTTTTGTCGATGTGCATTCAGACGTATGTATTATTCCGCCTAATTCATTTGCGTTAGCGCGAACAGTAGAATATTTTCGTATTCCTCGAAATGTATTGACTATTTGTCTTGGGAAATCTACCTACGCACGATGCGGCATAATAGTGAATGTTACCCCTTTAGAACCAGAGTGGGAAGGACATGTAACCCTTGAATTCTCCAACACAACAACGCTTCCTGCTAAAATTTACGCCAATGAAGGTGTCGCGCAGATGCTTTTTCTCGAAGCCAGCGAGGTATGTGCCATTTCTTATCGGGACCGTGGTGGGAAGTATCAGGGGCAAACAGGGGTTACTTTGCCCAGAACCTGATTGTAAGTATCTAAACCGGTCATTCACCAGCCTTAGTGACGCAAGAAAGGCGATATCTGCAAAATTTCACCATTCCATGAATACTGAACTCGATTGGTGTGGTAAGCGCGTCAAGCGGGGTATTGAACTGTTTGAATATAGAAATGATCATTTTGGGCATTGGCTGCGTTTGCCAAATTTGAGCGGATTGGCATCGCAATTCCAGCAATTGAGCTGACCATGAAAAACGGGAGTCCATTCCTCTCTAAACTGACGCTCAATCAAACAAGAGCGAATAGTTTCGCTTTATTCATCACGTGGCAGAGGGCAATTCATGCGTGACGCATCCACCCGTTCGCGCAGTTCTTTTCCCGGTTTAAAGTGGGGACTGTGCTTGGCTTCAGTCACTACTTTTTCGCCTGTTTTAGGGTTGTGAGCATTCCGCGGCGGCCTGTAGTGCAGTGAGAAGCTACCAAAACCGCGAATTTCTATTCGTTGCCCATTAACGAGCGCTTCGCTCATTAATTCCAATATTCTATTTATTCCATCCGCTACTTGTTTCTCGGTAAGATGTGTCATTCGAGCAGCGATGTGTTCAATGAGTTCCGATTTAATCATACCCACCTCGTTTTGTCGCGTGTTTTGCAATAGTCTGCTACCAAAACAGATCAGGTGCTGACAATTTATCCTTTGTTTTATAAGTATAGACTGGGTAAAAAATTATTCAATCTTTTCAAGCCAGTTAGTGCAAATTTGTTTTTCGAGTGTGGATATAGGCCTCTACTATCCCCCAGCTCATCTCTATTTTAGTGTGATTTGTGACTAAAAAATGAGTGGACATTAGCGTTTTGCTGGTAGTAATTACATGGTTTAGTTGGGGTAAATTATCGAGAAGTATGCAAAGACTCTCCCATACTGAACCGAATATTGTTGTTGAATTGATAAAAATTAATGTGGCCTCTTTCAGGTCGACCTCAAGAAAATTACCCAGGACAAACTCAATTTTTTTTGTCTTCTCAGCATAGTCCAGATTCGTTGCCAATTTTTTAGCCTGATCCAAGGCCCCCAGATATAATTCCGGTAACAGTTCTACTCCCACACTTTTAAGGACTGGGTATACCATGGCACAGGCAATAACTGCTTTGCCAATCCCGCTACCCAGATCATAAAAAACTGTTTCGCGGTCAGGTTTTACCAGAGACAAAAGTGCTATAAAGGGTAAGAATTCTATTTCTCCATATGTATACTCTATTGCATTCTGCTTTTGGCGTGCCAGATTGGAAAGTATAAATCCATCGATCGGTTGATATAATTGTTGAAAAACGTGCTGATGATCCTGTAAATTAAGTATTTTCTGCCAGCGCTTAATTCGTAATATTCTTCTCCTTTGTCGCATAAAGAAAAAAAACAACGCCATTAGGATAACCAGGATAACCAGGTAAACCAGACCAATTCTTGAGTCTATTAAAGCCAAGACATTATCCACCATGTTGTAGGTTATCATCGTTTAATATCTTTGTTCTTTCTTCAAGGGTTAAATTCGGCCAGGCTTGGAGCAATACTTTGCCTGCATGACGTTCATTCACGGCCTTATGGTGCATTTCCCAAGGTAGTTCACCGTTTAGATAGAGTACAATTACAAAGGCAGTAAGCACTGTAGTAAATACCGCAAAGAGGCCAAATCGCATTTGGAATAAATGGAGCAGTTTATTGCTTTTACTCACGGCATCACTAGCAACACGCTCTACATGATCGCAACTTTCATTAGCAATACGGTGAAATTGATGCGCATCATACTTAGCTAACTGACCAACAATAACATCAGTTGCTTTTGAGCAGTGTTGTTCGATTTTGGTGATGCATTGGGCGGTAAGTAATTCAAGTTGCTCTTGTTGGTCTTGAAAATTTTCAGCAAATTGATTGCAGCTATTTTCCATGATTTGGAGTTGGATTTCTCCTTGGGACAAAGCTTTTTCTGCAATCACCCTAAAACGGGTAGTGCCTGCTTGTGATAAAAGGTTTTCTAAGGATGCGAATTCATTTTGGAGCCTTTGCGAATGCTGGCTGAGCAAAGTGGCTTTTTGCTCGATTTCCTCGCGCCATTCAATCATTTTAGTTTCTGCAAGTTCAAAATAAGCAACAAATTCACCGGTATGCCGTAGTAATTCTTTGAGACGAATTAAATCATCTTCGTGAGAATGTTCCATACGCTCTCCCTACTTTTATTAGAGCTGTTCAGTCTTGAAAATGGCTCTCTGTAAAATATCCATATTTACCCCGAATTACACTTCCTAGCCTTTTGTTAGCTTCAAAAGCGTTCTTTAACTATAGCCTTATTTTGAGAACGCGACTATTATATTTCCCGACTTAAATTAGTCTTTTAATCAAGAGTAAAAAACAGTAATGCCTAAATCTGATTGCGAGCAGGTAGTTACCTAATAATTAAAGCAAACACCATTTTTAATAGATTGAGAGAACTATAGAAAGTGCACGGTGCCTCATTTGAAGGTTATTCCCTGGGTTCAGGCGATAAATTCGCTGAGGGTAGTCCCCAAAATACGCCAAATAATAAACAGGTTGTTAATATTCCCTTAATCTTGATTCATTAGAATAGAAATATAGTCTCAAGGTAGGAGAGCATCAATGACACGTACTGGGGGACATACTGGTTTTTTTACTAGAACTCCTGCGAATCAAAATAGTACGCAGGTAACACCCGAACTCAGTTTTATTAATGTGGGTGGAGAGGCGTTTCATGCGTTAGCTGTGTCATTAATCGATAGTTTACGAAATGCGCCGCGTGTAGATGATACAACTTTGAAGGTGTTACTGGATCGTTTTTTTGACTATTATCCAAAATTTAAAGCGCAACTACCCGATCTGACTCCAGCCGAACGAATGGGTATGCTGATCAATGGGCCGCGGAAATCTGAAAAAGTTGAATGCATGGCCTTTGTGTTGCGCCAACTTGCAGTTGATGAGATTTATGCTCATCCTTTAAACTATCGCGAGGCCTTTGACGGACTGAATGCCATGACGTCAAAAGGATATTTGAGGAAGCCAACTACACTACTCTCCCATTGTGTGTTTGGTGCTCTTGCTCAATCATTGGGAATAACGATTACGTTATCTTTTACTGAGCATGGAAAAGAGATAAGAAAGCGGGACGTTTTTACAGATGGCTCAGTTAGAGCCTCCCAACTTGATTTAGTACTTCAGGTCCAGGGAGAACATTATTTCCCTGGAGTAGAGAATAAAGTCGATTTTGCTTATGTAGGTCAACTGGCTATAAGTCCACCCGAACCAGTCGTCGATGGTAATGAGAGTACTGGTACCATAGCTCCTATGGTTACTTTGATAGATGCAGATAATAAACGAATGGTACAATCCTTCTTGCAATGGCGAGAGAATTTTTTGACTATGTTAAAGGGCAAAGAATTAACCACTGCAAAGATGATAGATTTTTATATTGAATTCTTACCTGCCATGAGGGGTGTTATTGACGATACAAATGCATTTTTTTCCAAATTGACTCATGCAGCTGAAACTCCTGTGACCATCGAATCATTTAGTGGTCCAAATAAACAGATCAATGAGCTTTTGGCAACTTCGTTGGCTGGATGGATTAGTACAAATAAAATTGAGGTTGATCAATTATTTGAGCGTATAGAAGCCCAGTCCAGCCAGTCATCAACTCCTGCTGCATAAAGTGCGACAATTAACCTATCCGCTAAAAAGAGGGTGGGTTAAAGAAATATTTAGAGAAAACCCTGAACTTTCATCCATTCATCGTTAGCAAATTTAGACAGGTAATTCCGAATAGAGTCGGGTAAAATCACCAGGCATTTCTTCCCTTTGCCTAGAGATTTTGCTGCCTGTAAAGCACCCCACATGGCCGCACCACAGGAGCCGCCTACTAATAATCCTTCATCGCGAATCAACTGTCTTGCTGTACGAAACGAATCAGCATCATTCGTTTTAATGTAAGCATCAATCAAGCTATTATTCAGTACATCAGGAAAAAAATCATAGCCTATGCCCTCTACCTGGTAGGGTTTGATTTCACTACCGCCACCAAGAATTGAACCTTCAGGATCCACCCCTATAATCTTAATTGCCGGATTATATTCTTTAAGACGTTTTGCTATACCGGTAATGGTTCCGCCAGTGCCAACACCTACTACGACCATGTGTAAATCTTTGCCGAAATCATCAATGATTTCTTGAGCTGTTCCACAGTAATGAGCGTTTGGATTATTAGGATTTGCATATTGGTCCAGAATATAGGAATTCGGTATTTCTGCCTGTAATTTTTTAGCTAAGGAAATATGGCTGTCCGGATCATGCGATGCAGCTTCGGTTCGGGTTCTATAGATTTTTGCACCCAGACGTTCGAGTACGCTTTGTTTTTCCTGACTCATTTTTTCTGGCATGGTAATAATCGCTTTGTAGCCTAAAACGGCAGCGGCCAGAGCAATACCTATTCCTGTATTACCAGACGTGGGCTCAATAAGTGTATAGCCAGGTTTGATTTTTCCATCGCGCTCTGCATTAATTACCATCTCATAACCAATACGATCTTTTATCGAGCCACCAGGGTTGAGGAACTCACATTTGGCATAGAGCTCGCAATCCAGGTCATTGCCCAGACGATTAATCTTGACAACAGGAGTATGTCCTATTGTTGTCAGTATATTGGGGTAAATCATAGTAGTCCTTTAGGGTGATTGAATGCTTGATTATAAGCATATAGGTTGAAAAAGAAAACGTGGGCCTGTTAAAAATGGATACGAGGAAGGTTGTGTTGCTCTTCTAAACATCCCGCATGCCGCAATCTGCTCCTGAACGGTCTTCACTTTTTTCATATGGGAGCCTCCAATTGAGCCTCCCTATTTATTTGATGTAATATTTTGAGTGCAACATTTAATTGTTTTTTTGTAATTTTAAAGCCTTTTTTTAAAGCTTATCTCCCTAAAAACACTAATGATAAAACACGAGTAAATTTGGAAGAATGAGCCTGGAAATCAGCGACTACTCCTCTACATTTTGTCTCTATTCCAGCAAGCCAAGCAGCAAAAGTAGCGATAGCTACAATAAGTAGTAAAATAGCTAATCTTGCTGGTGACTTAGAGAGGCTGTTCTTAAGTCCTAAGCCGTAATGAGAATATTTAGTATCTCTTATGTTTTCTTCTATTCTCATGCGTTGTCTGAATTTAAATGAAGAGATGAGACAACAACCCACGGTTCTTTATTGGCCCTTGAATGCAGTTTGCTTTTTCCAGAGCAACTGTTTTTTTGTTTTTATTAAGCTTGTGCCTATTTTTACTTGCGCCTTTATACACTATAAAGTTCGATGGAACTTTTCCTTTTTCAGTTAAAATCCCGAGGTTTTGTTGTAGCTTGCAAAAAAAAGTGTGACTAAATTCCCCGGTTGGTGACGTGTCTAAGAGCACTAAATTTTTATTACGTAATCGCCCGACAAAATCCCACCCAGGGTCCAGTATATGTTGAAACCAAGGGACGCGAAATCCTGCATCAGTAACGATAATAGGCCTAACGGATTGAGGTAATAACTTTTTTAGTTGATTTAAAAACCCTTGGTGAGTCGCATGATTATTTTCACTCTTTTTAAGATGGCACTCTTCATAAATAACAATCGAGCGACCCGACATAGATAGATAGACTGGCTCGTAAAGCATAAAGGTTGGTTGTAGAGTTAATACAGGTCCAATCAATATGCAGCCAAGGCGTTGAATTCTCATGGATTAAATAGGTAAACATCACGTGATGTAAATCATTGTGCTCCTCTTGTAGATATTTATTGCCTAACAATCGGTCAATTTTTTGGATATTGCTGCTCGTTTTATTTTTATTTGATAATGCTCTTCCTAAACCCGTTAAATATAAGTTGTTACTCTTAATCGCTATTTCACTAGCATCAAATAGATTCTGAAGTCGGGATTTATGCACAAAAGGTAATTCTTTTTGAATAGGTTATGTAATAATCTCATGTGTTGCATGACGTTGATCTCATAATGTCTCGAAACGCTATTTGATCATAAACGTCATGCACATTCAATTTTTATATTATTAATTATTTCAATAAGTTACGACCATTTTTTCTGAGGAACTCTCAGGATCTGCTCGCGGCATCTTATAGTCCTAAAGTAAACCAATAAATTCGCTTTCAGAAATGGAATAGTTAATTTATGACCCTCATATCGAAGAACACGGTACCAGTATTATCTCCTTTTACAGGTATGGTTGCTTGAGGGTGGGGTTGGGTTCTGTTTGAGCCTGGTGCAAATGCCAGGGAGCAGGATTCGCGGGCTTTTAATACCTCGCAGATGGATGTCTGGTTTACATCACTAAACTCAACAGGCAGTGTTGCTCGGACGTTTATGGCATCGACATCAGAAGTATTTTGAATAATCACATAACCCTCATTTGGGGGCATAACAGTTAGAGTGACAAGACAGTTCTGCATTGTGTTTCGACACGTTGTAAATGTGGATTTGGTGCTTTTGGATGCAGCTACCACTGTTAAAGTAGCACTTCCTGTAGAATTAGCATGGATAGCAGCTTCTGCTCCACCAAGTACCAAAGAAATTGTGGCGAACAGGGCGCTTTTTAAACGGACTTTTTTCATCATTCCATCCTTAGTTGAGTTGAATCGTAAAATTTTTTAATTCAGACAAAAATGAGATAATTAATAAAGAATTATCGTATCCTGTCAGAATCGCCGGGTAAGTGTCTGCCACTGAGCCCGGACTAATCCGAGCCGCGCGCGTCAGCAAGCGGAATTATCTCGAGATGCTTATGTGGTGCATGGAACCTGCCGCACTTTAAGTAAGATTAATTCAGCCAATGATGGCATTTCAAATTTTTTAGTCACCCTATCGTAAATATACTGATAAACGTTAACTTTCAGTTTTCTGGCCGTCTGTACAATCGTGGCAAACGTATCCTTTGATTTGGTGCCATTTTGGGAGACCGTTTGGAGATTGATGTCGCGTATCCTTGCTTGAAACCGTGTCCCTAATTCAGAGGCATTGTTGTGCAATGGCAGAAATGGATGGTCTAACACCAATAATAACGCTTGTTTTTTAGCACGTGTCTTTGCAATGCGTTGATCTAAAACATCATAGCCTGTCGTGGTTGCGAACAAAGTATCAAATTGCATTGATAGTTGTTGGGCCATTGATTGAGATGGAGCCGTCTTGTAAGTCAATAATGCATGGTAGAAATCCCATAATTGCTCAAGAAATACAGCCAATATATTCTGATTCATATCTGAGAATGGAGTGAGTTTTTTATAATGACGACCTTCATGGATCCAGCACAGCGCATGATGTAGGGCCAATTTATTAAACTGAGGCGCATCATCTGTCATTAAATAATGGATGAAGTATTTCGAGTGCTGATAATAGGCAAGAGCTGCTGACTCAAGAATTATGCGTCGATTCGTGCTGTGTTTTTTTGGATTTGGAAAAAGTGTTCCCATCAAACTATCGATTGATTCACGTGTGAGGGGTTGTGCATGCAGCATTGGTTTAATTTGATCCAACCATTTTTTTGCGAGACCAAACTCATCCATTAACTCATAAGCCTCCTGATTAAACATAAACTTTAATTGGTCTCGACACAGCAACTCCAATAAGGTCAAGCGATCTTTTTTACGACGAGTGAAGTATGCTGTAAAAAAGTCATTACATAAAACATGGGTGTAGTGATTTTTGCCGTTAACACGACTGCCTGTGTCATCCATCTGCTGGTACAAGCCTGCGTTGCTACCGGCATCGACAATATCTTCTTTTTCCTGATGAAAAATATCATTGCCTTCTGTCAGCATGGAAGCAATTTTACCATGTGATATTTGAATACCACATGTTTTTAAAAAGCGCTCAATGGCGCTCTCCGTCATCCCTGCATCACGGTATAATGTGATGACCAGCGCTTTAACCCCAGGACCAAATTCACTGCCCTTATATTCGCCAGGAATCGGCGCAATAAAGGTTTTTTTCAAAGATGGTGAGTAATACGTTTCCAGCTTGAATTCAACATTATCCGTGATGATTTTTAGATCCTGGATGATTCGAATCTCAAAACCCTTGAACTTGGCGTCATCTGGCAGCGTTGCTTTGTCCAGAGCAATCGTAACACGTCTATCAATACGTACGTTTTTTTTGTCTTTGCCTGTGTTTTTATTGTTCCCTTTACCACGTTTATTGCGATCTCCTTCAGATGAATGATTGGAATTGCCTGTATTATCGCCATTGCTACCTTTGGATTGACCGCGAATATTAGGTTTGCCCTGTTCACCCTTAAGGCGGTTTATCTCATCACGTAATACTTGGTTTTCCTCTCTGAGCAAAGCATTTTCTTCGGCAAGCATTTCGACCAAATTAACCAATACCTTAATGATAGTCACGGCCTTTTTGTCGGCAAGACTATCGATATCTTTTGTTAACTCATCTAAAACTTGTTTGATTTCTTGGCGTTTCATCATCTACCACTGCGTTACTAATGCTGATACGGCAATCATAACATGACTTTTTTTGAACGCATTTTTCGAGTTTTAACGCCACTAAGGGCTAAGAAAAAATCTGACCTCAGGAGGGAGATGTTTTATTAGTGAAAGGGGCTACATTGTGATCTTGGGGATCTTAGGGCATGCATATTGCATGACTTACGTTTGATATGGAAAAACATCAGTTTTACAGAAAAACCGTGTCAATAGGTATTTTGAATATTTTTAAAGAATTCCGCTTGCTGACGCGCGCGGCTCGGATTAATCCGGACTCAGTGGCAGACACTTACCCGGCGATTCTGACAGGATACGAATTATCCTACATTTCCTGCTTATGTAACACAACAGTACTGCGAATTATTAAATGTTTTCCATCTGACAGCAAGCAGGGAGGAGGCACTATATAATTCGGGCTTGGCCGATGCTGGGAACTACATCGGATAAGAAGAGAATCGCTTGACGTCATAGGCCAGTAATTTAAAATAATCATAAGACATATAGAAGTCGCCATAATCGCCAACAGAGCTTCCCCATGAGTTACGCAAGGTTAACAGCCCCTTGTGTTTCGTTCACTTATCATCAGTAGCAGTGGCATTATCATCATACCCTGTAATGATCATTTCATGGGCCGCCTCGATACTGTCAATGCCTTCTAATATCTTAGGCGTTAACACCCAGCTATCTTTGTATATCCATGTCTTGTGTTTACCTAATGCTCCAACAAACCCCAGGTCGGTACGAGGGAGTAAGACCGCAAATATCAGCCTATCTCCAGAATGGAGGGCTTGTTTTACTTCGTTTAATGTTTTAGCCGGCTCGTATTTTTGAAATACATCAGCCCAACTGACAAATTTACCGAAAATCAGTTCACTTATTGCGCGATATTGTTCGGGCTCCATAAAAGAGTTTCGACTGTGAGACTTATTGGTTGGGTATTGAGTCATCCCCCCACAGCCTACACTTTTTTGTTTTTTCTTAGTAACAATGCCAAACTGTTCAATTTGATTTATCACGGATATAGCATGGCTGCCATTCCAGCCACTCATACCATAACCATGCTTTTCTAGATAGCTGCCTAATTGCAGGTTACAAAGCTGGCTAATATAATCACTTTGACCCATTACTGCATCGAGGGCACCGGTAACTGCAAAGGTAACACAGGTCCCATGTATCCCTTGATCCAGGACGGGTACATTATTCATTCCAAGCTGTACTTTCTGGGCTATGGAGGTGCTTTCATCGTTTTGAGATGTTAGAGAAAACTGATGGGTGTGTGTGAATGCATCTTGTGCACGCTTCGCAAGAAGATCGTTTGCTTCATCAGAAAGCTGAATCTGCAATAATTGAATTATTTTTTTATTTGGTAACTTGCTGGATTCTATAAGTTTTTGGGATGAATCCACTTTTTCTTGCTTTAAGATATGTTTTATTGAACCAATAACAGTGACATCTTCAGCAGAAGCTCCTTTTAACACCAAAATTAAAGCAAGGATTTGCATTAATACAGTCGTGATTCTTTTGAAACCCATAAAGGTATTTCCCTGGAAATTTTTGTGTGATTATTGCACTTTGTGGCCCTCTGGTCAACAGTATTACACTTGTTGCCTTCGGGAGTAACACTCATGACAAACTGGTAGGAAAGCTGCTCAGGTCGGGGGTTGAACAAAGCTTGAATGACAATAAGTGATTGAGCCATGGTAAATGAATCAATAACCATTGATTCATCATGGGGATTAATTTATATTTTGATTTCTATCAAAAAAATACAGGATGTGCGCTATGCCAGGTAAATGGTATCATTGGATTATGTTATTTGTACTGGTTTGGGTTGTTGGTTGCACTGATACTTCAACGGCAAACATGCCTGAGAGTGCTGGACTGGCCGCGAACACGCAAAACCAAACAAACACAGCTCAAACTACTATCACGAATGGGGCGTTAATAATGCCGCCACAGGCTACCCTGCAAGTAGCTGAGTGTGGACAAACAATAACACCATCGCTGCTTCCACATTAGGAAACGGAATGGGCTGAATTTATGGCCTGTATTAACTTATTGCACCATTTATAAAGGAATATAATGAGAACTAATATTTTTTTCTCTTTGTTGCTTTTGCTCTCCAACGCTGTGGATGCTCAAAATCAGTCTCTTTCTGTCGAAAACAAAATGAAGAGTGAGCAAGAAGTAGAGCAATTAATTCAACAGTATCTGCAACCTAAAGCTATTGTTACTACGTTTTATGATGACTTTAAATTTTCATCGAATCAGGGAGCATTTTTTAATCAATATTCCGGCCACACTAATTTTGTTTCTGTGGGTGGCGACAATTTTAAAACATATAATTTCTATTGGGGGCTTAATTTTTACAATATAACTACCAACACGAGCGCTCTTACCCGAATGACGAGCATCCTTAACCAAGCCCGTCAATCATTTGTAGATAATGGAGTGTATCTGCATGTGATGAAACACGTGTTTTCCCCTGTTTTTATTGATATATTTGCAAGTTTTGGTCGGGATAATTTTACCCTGAGTAATACTATAAATGGCGATACGGCTAATCCATTAACTGGTTTTGCGAACTATAACGGTAATGACAGCACGGTAGGTGCACGTACTTTTTTTGGTCAAAGCTATAGATCCTTTTATCTCCGGGGTGACTTAACGTATTTTTATAGTAATTTTCGCCAACAGAATTACACGGTTATTTACCCAAATCAAAATGTTTTTGTGCCCTCCCTGAAAACAAAAATAGGGACCACAATGGAGTATGCGCGCCTGTATTATCAGCTAAATGAACGCGTTTCACCCTTTGTAAGCGGGGGATTTATCCAGATAGTAAGTCGAGATTTCAGCAGATCCATAACGGCCGCTAATTTCGGTGCTCTTTCTGCCACCCCAGAAGTTCTTTTGGGACGATATGGCTATGGTTATGGTATCGGGATAGATTATCATTACAAACAGCTGCGTATTATACCATCTTATGCGCATTCTGTTCGTGGCAGTACCTATCATGATAACCTGGTAGCTATTAATTTTCAGCTTAGTGGAATGGGCTAATGGAGAATAAATATTTAGCGTGCAAAATATTTATGGTTATTTGATGTCTTTTAATTTATATTAATTAACGAGTTAAAGACTTTTGAAGTCACTTCTCAATAAGTTCGAGAAGCGTCATGGATACGATATGGTGGGAGATTTCCTTCACTATGTGTAGGATGATGAATTTTCTCGGGTTATTGATAAATTATTTTTCAAAAATTATCAGAATTATTTTATTAACTTTTGCAGGAAGCGAATTATGATGAATTTAAAAAAATGGGGTTATGGGATAGTTGTTTCTCTGGTTTTTGGCGTATCCGGTTGCTATATGGACGGGCGCAATCCCCAAGCCGATGAATATACACCACGCCAGACGATGAAACAAAATACCGGTGCTACTAAAACCAACACCAACAGTGCTACCAAAGAGGCTGTCAAAAGCTCTTCGTCTAAAGAGCCAGCTCAAAGATCCACACCAGGACCTAAACAAACAGCTGCGCCTCAACTTCCAGTGATTCAATAATCTTATCCTTCACTTTATTCCCTCTCCATAAACAGATGGGAGGGAATACATTGTTTGTACCCGGCTAGTGCTAAGCTAGTGATCGTCATGTTCAATAAACACTAAAAATTTATTTTGTGATAACAATAAAAGAAATGCAAGTTGATCGTAACGCTTAACTAATTGTTTCTAATTTAAAAATATGACTATAAAATATACTAATGAGCTTGATGCGATTCATTTCTGGCGTTCACTTCTTCTATATGGGTTCAAATTACATTATACTCAGAAAGTTTATATGTCTGTTCTAGATGTATCAGTTGTGCCTTGGGAAAAATGGAGTTCGCTTTATTTATGAATATGAAAAATGTTGTAATTATCATTCCAACTTATAATGAGTCTCTTGTAATTGAAGAAACGATCCATCAGGTTTTTAAAGCCACATCTTCTGCTGCGATGAGTTTTCATGTGTTGGTCTTTGACAGCAGCTCTACAGATAATACCCAGAACATAGTGTCCCACCTTCAAAAACAGTATCCCCAGTTACATGTAATAACAGAACCACAAAAAACAGGCTTGGGTTCAGCCTATTTACAAGCGATGCATTACGCATTAGCTCATTTAGGTGCGGATATTATTGTCGAGTTTGATGCGGATTTATCGCATCAACCGTGTTATCTTTTACCGATGATTGAAAAAATGCATGATCACGACGTTGTTGTGGGCAGTCGCTATATTAAAGGGGGAAGCATCCCACGCAATTGGGGTTGGCATCGTAAGCTTTTATCTAAACTGGGTAATATAGTGGCACGTATCGCTCTTACTCCCAAATATAAAGATTTTACCAGTGGCTTTAGAGCAACTCACTACCTTGCTTTGAATAAAGCGTTACCCAAACGTTTTATTTCTAATAATTATGCATATAAATTAGAATTGTTATGGGCCTTACATAAAACTAAAGCAAAAATTGCTGAATATCCTATTGAATTCGTGGATAGAGAAAAAGGGCAAAGCAAGCTCCCTGCAAACAGTATTTTTGATTCCCTTCGGGTTCTCGCCACGTTACGTTTAAATGAATTAAAACCTTATTTCAGCATGTGTGCTGTAGGTCTCATAGGCTTAGTCATCCAGTGTCTGGTTTATAATGTTCTGCGCTTAAACTTCCCCCCTTTTTTTGCTGTGCAATTAGCTGTTGTAGCCGCAATGGTAAATAATTTTATTTTAAACAATAAATTTACGTTTAAAAAAAGAAGTTTAAGTCAGCGGTTTAAATCTTTTGCTTTTTTTGTTGGGTATTCTGTTTTGATGGTGGGTTTTCAAGGTAATTGGGTGAAGTTGGGTATCAATTACTTCGGTACAGGGTATCTAAAAGAAAATCTAGTCATGGTTTCAGGCGTAATCTTGGGTTCTGTATTAAATTATCTTTTTTATTCGCGTCTGGTTTGGCGAGAAAAAAGGCAGCAGGCTATTTTACAGTAGCGTTATTCTTTCATCTGCATTACTTGATAATAAAAAGGGATATTTCTTACTCCCTGTCCTTGGCCCTTTGACCATATTTTCTTTAATGTTGATTGTTCAATGGCTTGTTTTTTAATCTCCGGAAGAGCAAAACGCCATAGTTCTTTTGAAATTAAAATCACTGGTTTTCCTGCAAGCTCTATATCTTTTGACCAGTAACGGTACATTAAGCTCTCTATCCCAAAAATATGGGAACTGGCTATGGGGTAACTTTTTAGTACACTGCCTTTAGCCAGAAACTTACTCTGATAAAATGCCAGCTCACTACTTATAGGGAAGTTATCTAAAGGAATAAAAATGGGTGTTTTCTTGGTTTGGACTTCAACTTGCTCGGCAATATGATGAAATTTTCTAATTAAAGACTCCCAGGCAACAACTTTTATAAATAATTTTTCTTGCACTAACCTTGAGCTATTGAAAGTGGCTAGCATAAAAGCACAGCTATAACATAGCAATAAGGAGAACGCGGCTCCTAACCATATGGAGTGATTTCGGGAATTGTTGGCAATAAGCAAAGCAAGCCAAGGGATAAGAGCTAAAAACAGAGGACCTATCCAGTTTAAATTGATTTCATGATTCAAGCTAAATAAGGCAAAAAATCCCAAGGGTACCAAGATAAAAATACGTAGATAACGTTTCGCATTGATCATGTTGCAACTTGTGTCCAGGGTATTTTTTTTCAAAAGTCTCCATAAGCCCAAAACGCCTAGCGGCGTAATAAAGATAAAAATTAAGGCAAGAAGATAATGTAGATCGATAGACGATGTTGAAGCGAATCGACGTTTGCTTTGAAATAAAAAAGAAGCCCATTGGTGAGTGGCATTCCAATAAATAACAGGAGTGAACAGTATTCCTGCAATAAGAGCGCATACATAGGGCTCCTTCCGCTTGAGCCAGAGGCGAGCTGTAGGCACGGTGATCACGTAATATAGAGTTGCCAGGCCCAATAACACAATTGTATATTTGGACAGCATCCCTAAGCCAAGCCAAATACCAGTAAGATACCAATAGTATGCTTCATTTAAAATCAGGGAGCGATAAAGGCAATAAAGCGATGCAGACCAACAAACGAGAAGGGGAAGGTCGGGAGTAATCACCAGCGACTGAATGAAAAAAAAGGGTAATATAGCTAATAACATCAACGCGTATATCGCAGCCTTACGATTGATTAGGTGGGTTAATTTATAGCTAAAAAAAGCCGTTAGCAACCAACACATCAAGCTGGTTATACGCACACTGAATTCGTTGGTACCAAAAACTGAAGTCGAGAATTTAATAAGCAGAGCAACCATAGGGGGATGATCCAGGTAGCTAAAATCAAGATGTTGGGCATAATTCCAGTAGTAGGCTTCCTCAACAAGTAAATCAGCTGATGTCATGCACACTAGATGTATAAGTAAAGAAATACCAATAATAACCAGGAGATACCTCTGGGTATGAGGGGCTATGTGGATGTGATCCGAAGAAGGTTCAGATAACTCAGTCATTTGAATTTGGTATTAAACAAGTGCATTTTCTCATATTATCTTATTGATTTGATGCTTAGGGTTTAGAGAAATTAAAGATTTCAACTCAGGCTAAAGGTGGGTATTATAGTATGAAACCCGCGCAATGAGAAAGCCCTGTGTAACGGGTAGGGACACCCAGCCACGATATTGATTATTTCTTTAATTGTACCACCTTGTAGTAGTAAGGGTTACTTGTTATACCCTGCCCCTGGCTGATTGCTTCTATTTTTTTTGTCTCTGACATTTGAATAAGTTGTTTTCGAAGTGCTGCGTTGTTAAAAGACTGCAGATCGGTAGCAATAAGAATTAAGGGCTTACCTATATAATCCTCTTTTTTTGACCAGTAACGATACATTAAACTTTCACCGCCTAAAAAATGTGCTCCCGCGATGGGGTAAATAGTGCCCACTGCTTCTTGCGCCTGAAACTTGGCTTGATAAAAAGACAGTTCACTACCAATTTGATAATTATCCAGTGGAACAAAGGTTGGTATTGTCTTTGTGGTTGCTTCTACTTGTTTGGCAATCTCAAGAAACTGTTTGGTTAGTGTATCCCAGGCAATGACGTCTCTGAGGAGCTTTTGTTGCATCATTTCGGATTTATTAAAGTAGCCAATCAATATAACAGTGCCATAACATGCTAATAAAAAAACAAAGGATTTTAGCCAAAGGCGCTTTTGACGAGCGTTTGCGATAAGGGCCGCCAGCCAGGGAAGGAGAGCTAAAAAAATAGGGCCTATCCAATTAAATTTAACAGAGTGGTTGATGCTAAACAGAGCAAAAAATCCTAAGGGAATTAGGGTATAAACACGCATGAAATATTTAGTTCGGTCGCTTATATCCGCTACCGCCAAGGTGTTTTTTTGCATCAGCTTGCCCAATCCGTAAATACCAATGGGCATTAGAAAAAACAGGGATAGTCCGATCAATTGAGGTAGATGGAAGGATGAAGTGGATGCAAAGCGACGGCTGCTTTGAAATAGAAAAGAAACCCATTGATGAGTCGCATTCCAATAAATAACAGGAGTAAATATAAGCCCAGCAATCAGAGCACAGAAATAAGGTTCCTTCCGCCTGAACCATTGCCTGGCTGTTGGTACCATGATTATATAAAAAAGAGTAGTCATACCTAATAGAGCAATGGTGTATTTTGAAAGCATTCCCAAACCAAGCCCAATTCCGGCGAAGTACCAGTAATTTGGTTCCTTTAAAATAAGTGCCCGATAAAGACAGTAAAGAGATGCTGACCAGCAGACAATAAGAGGTACATCAGGTGTAATAAAGAGCGAATGGATAAAAAAGAAGGGTAATGTGACCAACAACATAAGAACATATGGCCCGGAGCCATTATGGATTAACTCAGCCAGTTTATAGCTAAAAAAAGCCATAAAAATCCAGCAGAATAGGCTTACCATGCGCACACCTAATTCATGAGTGCCGAAGATTGATGTAGATATTTTGATTAGTAATGCCACCATGGGCGGGTGATCCAAATAGCTAAAATCAAGGTGTTGGGCATAATTCCAATAATAGGCCTCTTCCACCAGCAAGACGGTCGATGTGATAAATATCATATGGATTAATAAGGAGATACCTATAAGAATGAAAAGATATTTTGTGGCCAGGGGGTCTTGCTGGACTCTAATAAGGCAGGTTTTAAGAGGATTAGTTATTCGATTTTTTAGCATTGAGAAACTGCGATTTTGCATCTTGATTTTCCTGGTTTCCGATAAGGGTTTTCATTTTTCCATTTGGTCAAAAATTGATGGTCGCTATTGATCGTGTCAAAATTCTAAGGCGATTACCCGGGGTAATCGCCTTAGAATCGGAAGCTTTTATCCTTTTTTATAAAAGATGTCAATTTACTTTGGTGCAGTCATTTCTTCCGGCTTAACATATTCTGCAAATTGCTCAGCAGTTAAAAAACCCAATTTTACAGCGGCTTCTTGTAACGAAGAGTTGTCATGATGAGCCGTTTTTGCGATTTTTGCTGCTTTATCATAGCCTATGTGTTGATTAAGAGCGGTTACAAGCATTAAGGAGTGATGTAAGTAGTAATCAATTACAGTATGATTGGCCTCTATTCCTTCAGCACAAAACTCCTGAAATGAATGACAGGTATCCGTTAGCAAATTCAGGGAGTGAAGCACATTAAAGATAATAACTGGTTTGAAAACGTTTAATTCGAAATTGCCCTGGCTATCTGCAATCCCTACCGTAGAATCATTGCCTAAAACCTGGGCACAAACCATGGTCATGGCCTCACACTGGGTCGGGTTTACTTTACCAGGCATAATAGAAGATCCTGGTTCATTTTCCGGAATGTGTAACTCTCCTATTCCACAACGAGGTCCCGAGGCTAACCAGCGAATGTCATTAGCTATTTTCATTAAGGCACAGGCCAGGGTTTTCATGGCACTGTGGGCAAAAACCAGCGGCTCATGTGAGGCTAAAGCTGCAAATTTATTAGGCGCTGTAACAAAGGGTAGTTGTGTAATCTTGGCAATGTGTTCTGCAACTTTACTGGCAAATTGGGGATGGGTATTTAACCCGGTTCCTACTGCAGTTCCTCCTGCGGCAAGCTCGTATAACTCAGGTAATACTTCCTCAAGTCTGTGAATACATGCATCCAATTGGGCTACATAGCCTGAAAACTCCTGGCCCAGGGTAATAGGAACAGCATCTTGAAGATGAGTACGGCCAATTTTTACTATATCTTTAAAGGCAGTCATTTTAGTTGCAAAAGCATTGCGTAAATTGCGTACGGCAGGTAGTAGTTTCTCATGAAAAGCCATGGCTGCTGCAACATGCATGGCTGTTGGGAACGTATCATTTGATGATTGAGACATGTTGACATGATCATTGGGATGAATGGGGGATTTACTACCCATTGTACCCCCCGCAAGTTCGATGGCACGGTTGGAAATGACTTCGTTGGCATTCATGTTTGATTGAGTACCACTTCCAGTTTGCCAGACATGTAAGGGAAAATGATTATCTAGCAGGCCATTACTTACTTCTTCTGCCGCTTTGACAATTAGCTCCGCTTTGTCTTGAGGCAATTTTCCCAGATCCAGATTGGTCAGTGCCGCTGCTTTTTTTAAAATTCCAAAAGCATGGGTCACTTCAAGCGGCATGATATCCTTGCCGATATTAAAGTGATGTAAGGAGCGTTCAGTTTGTGCCCCCCAATATTTATCAGCGGGGACGTTGATTTCACCCATGCTGTCCGATTCTGTACGTGTTTTGGTCATAAATATTCCGTTCAAATGGTAAAATTGAAAATTTTAGC
Organism: Legionella antarctica; assembly: GCF_011764505.1. NCBI lineage: Bacteria > Pseudomonadati > Pseudomonadota > Gammaproteobacteria > Legionellales > Legionellaceae > Legionella > Legionella antarctica. The sequence goes on along the minus strand of NZ_AP022839.1, from coordinate 3,678,824 downwards.
ATAGCAGACGAAAATAAGTAATTTTTGTGATACTGTGCGCGGTTATAATTGTTTTCTTGGAATCTGGACAGGCAAGCTAAACTTCTCAATAATCCATGGAGGAGACCGAAAAAACAGCACCCAGTTCTACCCTAAATAATGGTGAAAAAAGTGAGAGAAATACGCATTTACCAGCCAGGAGAATATCATAGTGGTCAGTTACTAGAGCTATCTCCTGAAGCTGGACAACATGTGGCTGTGGTGTTACGAATGCAACCGGGCGAGAAACTAACTTTGTTCTGTGGTGATAACCAAGAATTTACAACTTCCATCGAGACGGTTAAAAAGAAGCAAGTTATTGTTCGTATTGATTTGGTAAAAGAAAAAAGCAGAGAGTCACCGCTGAATATTCATTTGGCTCAAGCCGTTTCAAAAGGAGATCGTATGGAGCTGGTGATGCAAAAATCAGTTGAGCTGGGTGTATCCAGCATCACACCATTAATCACTGAGCGTTGTGCCGTTAAACTCGATAAAGAACGATGGGCCAAAAAACTTCATCAATGGCAGGCTATTGTTATTGCGGCATGTGAGCAGTCTGGTCGTAATAAGGTACCAACTGTTCATCAACCGATAAGTCTGGATAATTATCTAAAAACAGCTAAAGCCAAATTAAAGTTCATTCTAAATCCTGATTGCAGTAGTACCTGGCGTGATTACTCTGTTGGATATTGTGATATTGCCCTGATCATTGGTCCCGAAGGGGGGTTAACTGACGATGAGATTAATCTGGCTTGCCACCACGAATTTTTACCTTTATCTTTAGGGCCAAGAATATTACGTACAGAAACTGCAGCAATTACTGCATTAAGTGTGTTGCAAGCTGTGGGTGGTGATCTATAATAGACTTTTAAAGTGGTAAATAACTGGGGTTTAGACATGAGTGAACATATTAAAACGGTAACAGATGCGAGCTTTGACCAGGACGTTATAAATGCCAATAAACCAGTATTGGTTGATTTTTGGGCTGAGTGGTGTGGTCCTTGCAGGGCGTTGACGCCAATTTTGGAAGAAGTGGCTGCAACACATGGTAAAGATGTAACTTTTGCTAAAATAAATATAGATGAGAATCCTCAAGCTCCAGCAAAGTTTGGTGTAATGAGTATTCCTACTTTAATTTTGTTTAAAAATGGCGAGGTTGAAGCAGTTAAAATGGGGTTGCTATCTAAATCTCAATTAAGTGCTTTTGTCGAAAGTCACGTATAAAATACAATTGAATCATTATTTGTCTTGTTGCTTGGGTACCGTGCTTTAGGCGCGGTACTTAAGCATTAAGTGCCAATTGATTTCTAAGTGATTATATGAATGTCTGATTTGTGGAATACACGGTTCAAGCTGTTATCAAGACTTATTGAGAAGTGGCTCCAATAATTTATTAACCTATTGATATTGAAATAAAATAATATCAAGCATGAGCGTTTGAAAATTACTTTTTATTTTTACTGCAAAAATATTAGATTTTGTTGTAAAGCTGTGGTAGCCTATGTGAAATATGAAATATACTTTAATGCAAGTATGATTCATAGGCAGCAGAATCCTTAGCTGCTATTCCCTAACAAAAAAATTTTCTCGGATATTCAATTCGTTTAAACAATAAATCAAGTGAGAAGTATGAATCTTAGTGAACTTAAGCAATTACCTATTGCCGATCTCGTTAACATCGCACAAGAAATGGGGGTGGAAAATACCTCCCGTATGCGCAAGCAAGACATTATTTTTGCCATTTTGAAGGCTCATGCTTTAAAGGGTGAAGACATCCACGGTGATGGCGTTTTAGAAGTTTTGACGGATGGCTTTGGTTTCTTGCGTTCTGCAGACGGTTCTTATTTGGCCGGTCCTGATGACATTTATGTCTCACCTAGCCAGATCAGACGTTTTGGTCTTCGGTCTGGCGATACCATCTCTGGTAAAATTCGTCCTCCCAAGGACAGTGAGCGTTATTTTGCGTTGTTGAAAGTGGATGAGATCAACTACGATACTCCAGACAGTGCGAAGCGTAAAATTTTATTTGAAAATTTAACTCCATTGTTTGCTTCAAAACGTTTGGTTATGGAACAAGGTAATGGCAGTACTGAGGATTTGACCGCCAGGGTTGTTGATTTATGCGCTCCCTTTGGTCGTGGTCAACGTGGCTTGATTGTTTCCCCACCAAAAGCGGGTAAAACATTAATGCTGCAAAACATTGCTCGTTCGATAGAGAAAAATTATCCAGAATGTTACCTCATCGTTTTATTGATTGACGAACGTCCTGAGGAAGTAACTGAAATGCAACGCTCTGTTAAGGGGGAAGTTGTTGCCAGCACGTTTGATGAGCCTGCTAACCGTCACGTTCAAGTCGCTGAAATGGTGATTGAAAAAGCAAAACGGTTGGTTGAGCATAAACGTGATGTCGTTATCTTGCTTGATTCCATCACTCGTTTAGCACGTGCTTATAACACTGTAGTTCCTTCATCAGGTAAGGTACTTACTGGTGGGGTTGATGCAAACGCATTACAAAGACCTAAGCGTTTATATGGTGCTGCGCGAAACATAGAAGAGGGAGGTAGCTTGACTATTATTGCTACCGCTTTGGTAGATACTGGTTCTAAAATGGATGAAGTGATTTACGAAGAATTCAAGGGAACTGGTAATATGGAAATTCACTTGAGCCGTAATATAGCTGAACGTCGTGTTTTCCCAGCAATTAATATCAATCGTTCAGGTACCCGCCGAGAAGATCTGTTGCTAAGCCCGGAAGATTTGCAACGAACCTGGATATTGCGCAAGATTCTCCAGTCTATGGATGAATGTGATGCAATTGAGTTCTTGTTAGAACGAATGAAGAATCATAAGACTAACGCTGAATTCTTTGATGCAATGAAACGACAAGAGTAGGAGTGACTGCTTAGAAGTCTCGTCTTGTGGTTTATATTCACATGTTCCTTATTAGCAAAGCATAATACGGAACATGTGAATGGTCTTTTCTTTATAAGCATTTGATTCAGGAAAAAAGGACGGCGTTACTGCTTTAAATCCCCATAATTGTAGAGATACATCATCAATGAAATACTCTGATCTTAGAGACTTTATCGCTCAACTGGAATTACGTGGATTATTAAAACGTATCAATTTCCCGGTATCACCTTACCTTGAAATGACAGCAGTAAGTGAACGTGTTCTACGTGCCGGTGGACCTGCGCTTCTTTTTACTAACACCCCAAACCACGATATGCCTGTATTAACTAATTTATTTGGTACAGTTGAGCGTGTTGCCATGGGCATGGGTGAAGAAACCATCGCTGCATTACGAGAGGTGGGTAAATTATTAGCCGCTTTAAAAGAACCCGATCCTCCTAAAGGATTTAAAGATGCGTTTGGCAAACTGCCCCTTCTAAAACAAGCGCTGAACATGGCACCAAAGTATGTTAACGGTGCAGAATGTCAAACCCATGTTTGGGAACATGATGAAGTGGATTTAACTCGTTTGCCTATTCAAACCTGTTGGCCTGGTGATGTTGCTCCATTAATTACCTGGGGTCTGGTGACCACTAAAGGACCGCAGCAAACTCGTGAGAATATGGGAATTTATCGACAGCAATTATTAAGTAAAAATAAATTAATTATGCGTTGGTTATCCCATAGAGGAGGTGCTTTGGATTATCAAGCCTGGCAACAGGCTTATCCTGATGAGCGTTTTCCCGTTGCCGTAACTTTAGGAGCTGACCCGGCAACCATCCTGGCAGCAGTGACTCCCGTGCCTGATAGTCTATCTGAATATGCATTTGCTGGTTTATTACGAGGCCAACGTACCCGGTTGACGCGGTGCATCGGCAGTGAATTACATGTGCCAGCCAGTGGAGAAATTATTTTGGAAGGGTATCTTGAACCGGGTGTGGAAGCCCCGGAAGGTCCGTATGGAGATCACACTGGCTATTATAATGAAGTACAATCATTCCCAATCTTTACTGTGGAACGTGTAACTCATAGAGAAAAACCAATTTATCATAGTACATATACCGGAAGGCCACCTGATGAACCTGCTATTTTAGGTGTGGCCTTGAATGAAGTCTTTATCCCCCTATTACAAAAGCAATTCCCCGAGATTGTTGATTTTTATTTACCCCCAGAGGGATGTTCTTATCGTTTGGCAATAGTGACGATAAAAAAACAATATCCCGGACATGCAAAACGAATCATGATGGCTGTATGGTCATTTCTGCGTCAGTTTATGTACACAAAATTTGTTATTGTCTGTGATGATGATGTCGATGCGCGTAATTGGCACGATGTTGTCTGGGCAATGACTACACGTATGGATCCTTGCCGTGATACAGTAATGATAGAAAATACACCTATAGATTATCTTGACTTTGCATCACCTGTTTCCGGTTTGGGCTCAAAAATGGGTATGGATGCAACCACTAAATGGCCAGGAGAGACGCAAAGAGAATGGGGTAAGCCGATTGTTATGGATAAAGAAATATTAGATAAAGTGAATGGCTATTGGCCTTCTTTAGGGTTAGAGGAATGAGCGGGCAAATAATTCAGGCTCAAGTAGAGGTAATTTCTCCACTGACTGATAGTATCGTTCAGTTGATTTTAACCCCGGACGAGTTTGTTGATTATCAAGCGGGACAGTACCTGCAAATTTTATTTGATGGAGAAGCGTTTAGTTACTCAATTGCCAACGCCCCCCTGGGATCTCATAAATATGAATTACATATCAGACACAGTCTTGATAACCCCTATAATCAACGTTTATTTGCCCATATTAAAAAACAAGGTTCCGTTACTTTACGTTTACCGTTTGGTGAGTGCAGCATCAATCATTTAGCGGAAGAAAGACCAATCATGTTTATTGCCGGAGGAACTGGATTTGCTCCGGTTAAAGCAATGATAGAACAATTATTGGCTAATGCGGATCGGAGACCTTTTGAGTTATATTGGGGAGCAAGATCCCAAAGTGATCTGTACATGGATGAAAAGGTAAGCAGCTGGGAAGCCCATGTCAGTCGGTTTAACTATTTTTCTCTTCTCGCTGATGAAAGTAAAGAAACACTGGCATCTCATATCTTAAAAAATCATGCTGAAGATCTTACTGAATGGCAAATGGTAATCAGCGGTCCTTTCGATATGGTGTACAGTACGCGAGATATATTAGTAGCTAACGGGGTGTTACCTAACCATTTATTTTCAGATGCGTTTAGCTTTGAATCCAAGTAGAAAAACCAAGTCAAGTAAAAGGGGAATCAAGTGAATACTTTCTATCAAATTTTGGGTGTTTTGGGCGCAATCATGATTGTATTTGTATTATATCGCGCGATAAAAGGTAGACCCGATCAATTCAGTAAAGAAAATTTAAGCAAGAGTTTTTTAACCATGGGTATATTGGCCATGGGGTTAATTGGATTTATTGCTTTATTAGTTTTGATGCTAAGAAACTCATAGCTTAGTCCGCTATGGGTTGTGGTATAGACCTCTTGCAATTCAGTGGTCTTGTAAAGAGGCCGTTATGCAAGAGATTTAAACATTAATGCTTCGAATTCGCACTTTGATAACTTCCCTCTTTTTCATTTAAAAAGTTATGAAGATGGGGATTGTTAACAGGGTGTTGGCTGGGATCAGCAGTTAACATGTTTTCTTCAACATAAGTCATTTGACTGCTGTCATCCACTAAAAGCCTATACCACGGATTACGTGTTGCAAACTCCCGCTTGCTTGCTTGTGGATTGTAATTACCAGAGGCTTGGAATAAAGGATCTATATCCACAATTATAGCTCTGTAGCCACTGCGTTTATGGATAACCAAATCTCCAATATTAAATTTAGCAATTTTATTCATTATTAGCTCTGTTTTTGATCACCATAATTCATCTATCGGTATTGTTTAAGAGATCTTGAGCCAATTATTAAAGCATTATTGGAACGTGAGCGTTGATAAGTTTCCAGACTCATTGTCGTGCAACGAGTCTGGAAGTATTTAAGGGGATGAATTTTACGGCCTATAAGTCAATTTGAAGCCATTTTTTTCGTGATGTTGGTTAAACATCATCGACTAATTTGCTGGCAAAAAATCAAATGGTTTTGTCGGCTTTAACAGACTGGATACTTCACCGGAGTGCACATGACCATTCTCCACTGCTAAGCTAAGCACAGGAGCATCTTGGGAGAAATTTAGATTTTTTAAATCAATCCAGATGGTGCTGGGGTAAGTTGATGAGTCAAAATAATAAACTCTATTTTTTTGATCCGAAATCGTACGGTATAAAGTCGATGCAATATTAGGTTTATTGGGAGTAGTAATACCTAGCGGCACAGAAACGGAACGCATGACTCCTAATACACTGGCAATAGCCTGATAAGTATAAGCTTGCTCAGGGACTCCTTGAATGTAATTACTGCTTATTTTCTTAGGAATAGATTGAATTAAGAAGGATGCTCTGGCAAATCGGTCGGCAGCCCGGCTTGTCCCTGGTAAAAATACATCACCATTAATTTCTTGCCAATATTCGTTTAAGGCCAACTGTTTGCTGTATATTGGTGAGTTAGTCATGACTTGATACTGTTTGCCGTGATGAATAACGAGCTCACCACCAACATATTCAAAAATGGCGGAATCTCCGCTTGAATCAGATAATGATAAATGCACTTGGCTCGGTGTTCCATTCGGTAGGTTGGGTGCAATAATTTGGAAGATTGTTTGCGACATAGCATCAACCGCTTCACTCACGGTAGCAAAATTATCTAAGGCATACTGCCCCCAAACGCTTACAGATAAAGGAGGGTTGCCCTTTTTGGCACTGCCAAAATCTGATTCGGCCAGATAAAGCATATTCATTACCAGACCTCGTTCATTCATGCCATCCGCGGTAGCAATATCATACACAGAGGTAATCACAGAACCGTATTTAGATGTCCACTTAGGGGAGTCAGGACCTGCTAAGCCATCACGTTTCATCCCTTTGGGAAATACCCAGATGCTGGAATGCATGTTTTCCATCCAGTCCATAGAGCGGCCAGTGATGATTAGATCATCTGATCCTAAATAGACCGCTCGTGTGCACGCTAACGTTTCTGGTATTGGAATTAGTAATAAAGCCGAGCAAAGCAATAACAATTTTTTTAGCAGAGAAAATTTATTCATAATTCAATCCTTAAATTTAAGACACGACTCCATGTGCCAAGCTCTTCATTATCTGAGATCTAAATCCGGATCGCAAGAAATCATATGTCCGCAAGGGGGCAGGATCACAAGATAAGTCCAAAACCCCTCGGAAAATAAAGTTCAGGCTACAGGAATAGCTTAAGGGTTAAGCAAAACAAAGAGCTAAAATAATCCCTAGTTCATAAAGGATGCACAGGGGCAGGGCGAGCATTATTTGGGAAAACACGTCAGGAGGAGTCAATAGCATTCCAACGATGAATGCCCCTACAATAATATAGGGTCTTATTTTTTTAAGAGTTGCTACCTCTATAGTTTTTAAACGGACCAGCACTATAGTGATTAGTGGTATTTGAAAGACCAAGCCGAACAGTAGCAACATACGCGTAATGAAATCTAAGGCATAGGCCATATCAGGCATAAAATGTACCCCTCTAGGCAGCGCATGGCTAAAAAACTGAAACATAAAAGGAAGGATCAGGTAAAAGCAAAACGTTAATCCTGCAAAGAAAAGCAATACACTCATGAAGATGGCGCCACGAAATTGTTCTTGTTCATTTTTATGGAGTCCTGGACTGATAAAACGCCACAGGTGAAATAAAGCAAATGGGGCGCTCAACAATAATGCGGCGTCAGCAGCAAGTTTAAGGGGGGTCATTATTGGTGAGGTAATTTGGGTCGCAATTAATTCACTTTGACCGGGAAGAGCAGACAACAAAGGGCTCATCACGGCATGAAAAAAATCCCCTGCCATGAAAAAAAATATTAAAAAAAGGGCGCTAAAAAAGTAGAGGATATAGAGTGCACGACGACGTAATTCAAGTAAGTGAGTTAACATAAGTTAAGGTTTAAGGTTATAAACGAAAAAATACAAAATTTATCTCCATTCAATGCTACCAAACTAGCTCATCTCCAAAGTTCGCATAAGTCCTGTTGATTAGCTTGGCCCTCTTTCAAAAGAACAAAGAGCCGATGCAGATTATTATGCCTGGAAAACAAATTAAACCGTAGAAGTCATGTTATGTTTACTGCCAACGCGCTCAGGCCTAATTTCTTTTAAACGATTAAATTGATCCACAAAAACTACAGTAGGAATTAAAGTAGTACACTCTTCTTCTAATACTTGCGTAAAGGATGCGATAATTATCAGATCTCCCGGGGTAACTAAATGGGCAGCAGCTCCATTAACGCAGATATCAGTGGAGCCCTTTTCTCCAGTAATGGTATAGGTCTCAAATCGGGTACCTGCAGTGACATTCCAAACATTCACTGCTTCGTAAGGCAGTATATTAGCGGCTTTAAGAAGCTCGGGAGAAATGGTGATACTTCCTTCATACTCCAAATCAGCTTGAGTGACACAGCCACGATGAATTTTTGATTTAAGCATTTTTCTATAAGCCATTATTTTTTCCTAAATTTGCATTGTGAATGGACAAGGCTTAATGGAAGTTCGTCCATTTTGACTGTGTTTTAATTTTACACCATGATTGGAAATGTATGCTACAAAAATTTTAAAAATAACTGTGCCGAACACTTGCTTGCCCATTACACACTGGAACAGATGGGTGTGTATTTTGTAGAATATGGATCATATCGTAAACTGTTTAATAGTTAACTTTTACAGAAAAAGAACGGCAGTTGTGACCAAATAGATCAACTTGATTTTTAATAAATCAATTGCTACAGTATTATATTGAGGTGTTTATATTGATTTTTCCAAGGAAGGAGACGTGAAGTGGGCCCCTCGGCAAAGGTCCGCTGATTTTTTTATCAATGGAAAGATAAGGGAAGCGGTCTTTAGTCTGTAAGAGAGGAGCTCCAATGAAATCTTCTGTTGATACAACAGGAACATTAATCCGTATTTTAAGTAATAATACCGAATTATCTTCTCAGCACACTGTTGATAATTTATTGGCTGAAAAAGAGCTCACTTTAGAAAAAAGGATTCAACACATTGTTAGACAATATGTCATTTTGCGTTGTAGTTTTAATACAACCTTCCAGTTCTGCCACGATGTAATCTATCCTAAAATTCAACCCCAGTTTGGGCATAAAGCCCCCGGCCAGCAGAAACCAAGAGTTATTGAGGTACCTGGCACCCTAACTGTAAGGCCGAATCAAATAATTGCAAATCCGGAACAAAAAGCCGTGACTTAGTTATTGCTTTGTCAGGAGAAGAATATGAGTAAGTTAAGCTTGGCAAAAGCTGTTTTGGCATTATTTAACGAATACGATGTCCGCGGTTTGATTGGCGCGGAGCTGAACAGAGACACTTATTACACCCTTGGCGTTGCTATTGGAAATGAGCTGCAAGACACAGAAACCATAAAAATGATCCTGATTTGCCGAGACAGTCGTGGAAGTAGCAAAGCCTTTACGAAAGCCTTGGCTCAAGGCCTATTACTCAGCGGAATTGACGTCATTGATATTGGTTGTTTACCTACACCGGTCCTTCATTTTGCCATGCGTTTTCTTCATTGTCCATCAAGTTTGATGGTAACAGCCAGCCATAATCCCATTAACTACAATGGATTAAAGATAAATCTTGCAGGAAAAAATTATCATGGTGCGCTTCTGAGATCATTGCACTATCGAATTATTCAAAATCAACTCAGAATTACTGAAAAAAATGATGAGGTTCACATTCATTATCCATCGGAGCAGATGGTTACTCAATATATTCAGGCTATTAAAACCGATCTTTCGCTGTCACTAAAACTGCGTGTTGTTGTCGACTGTGGTAATGCTGTTGCTGGTACTGTGGTACCTCCATTATTAACAGCATTAGGGTGTGAGGTTATCCCTTTATATTGTGATGTTCAAGAAACCTTTACCAACCATAATCCTGATCCTGCGGTTGAAGAAAATTTGCACGATTTATGTTGCCACGTTCAGGAGCATAAGGCTGACCTTGGTGTAGCATTTGATGGTGACGGAGATAGATTAGGCGTTGTTGACAATAAAGGTTGTATTATTCCTTCCGATCGCCTGCTTCTTGCTTTTTCTCATGCAGTACTTACCCAAAAAAACAATCCAAGGATTGTATTCGATGTCAAATGCACACAGCATTTAAACGACTACATTTTAGCTCGTGAAGGTATTCCAGTAATGACTAAAACAGGAATGGCCAACATTATGTCTAGCATGTCAGAACATCAGGCTCTTCTTGGTGGTGAATATTGTGGCCATTTTTATTTTAAAGATCGCTGGCTTGGTTATAATGACGGTATTTATGCCGCAGCCCGTACCTTGGAAATGTTATCTAAACAAGTGAATGATGCCCACACATACTTCAAACAATTTCCAAACTCCATTAATACCAGTGAATTAAAAATTCCCATTTCTGAGCATAAGAAAGAAGCTTTTATGAGGCAATTGTTAGAGCAGGCACCACAATTCCTTGGAGGAACGATCATCTGTATTGATGGGTTAAGGGTGAATTTTGCTACGTCTTGGGGCCTAATCAGACCTTCAAATACAGGCCCTTGGTTAACCCTGCGTTTTGAGGCGAATACGGAGGGCGATTTACAACAAATTAAATTGTTGTTTCGTGAGTTAATTACGAGAATTAACCCTTATCTTGACTTGCCATTTTAATTAATCATTAGACCTTGACAGAATGTAATTTGATTTGCTGGAGCCTTAATTGCAGGTGCATCCAATCGTCGTTATTTCAAAACAATCAGGTGACCGTTCCAGGTTGACTAGTTCTTCTTGTGGTTTCGGTTAGGGGCTTATTCCTCTTTTCTAAATACTGTTCAGTAAACTTCTTGAGCTATAAGGTATATAGCTGGTTATTCTTTGATAATTGATCAATTGTAAACCATAATTAGATACGTTCCGTTAAACGTAGTGAATATTATGTTAACAAGAGACGAGCTGATTTTAATTGAAGAAAACTACTCCCTTGTGCTTCTTCCCAAGAAGATAACCTATATGGCCGGGGGCGATGTTAATCAAGCTTATCAAGTTCAGTCAACAACAAGCGCTTACCTGCTTAAAAAAATAGAGTTGAGTGAGTACGAGCGAGTATATAAAGCCACTCAAAATGAGATAAAAACATCGTTATCTTTTGTTGAAGGTATTTGTAGAGAGCAACAACGATTTGGAAATGTAGTTCCTGCAATAGAAGGAAAATCAGGTGTTTTCTTGGAAAATAATAATTTCGCTTACATGCTTTTTCCTTTCGTTAATGGCGCTGTTGTAGAAAATCTGGCAATTGATAATGAAATGATTGACCGAATTAGTCATAAGCTGTTTCAAATGCATCATGGAACCATAAGCTACGACCGGGATTTCTCCAAACAAAAAAATGCTCATTACATCCAGGTGGCGCACATGCTTGTGGAAAATCCCCACTGGGCAAAATTGGATTGGGCTCTCAAATATCTTACTTTTTTTGAAAAATTAAAAAAAATATCCCGTTTCATCCTGGATAATAAACACGATTTGGTGCAATCGATAGATGCGCTGTCTTTGGATTCAGTTTGTCATAATGATTTGAAGCCTAAAAACGTACTTTGGAATGAAAATAAGGATTTTTGGGTTATTGATTGGGAGGCTGCCTGTGATTTTGACCACCGCGCAGATTATCTTGATACCCTATTAGCATGGTGTATCGAGGAGAGTGCGGGGAACTTTAGGATAAATCCAGATAAAGTAATTGCTTTTCAAGGTCCATATTATATTGCCCCGGAAGAGTTGCATCATGCAATGAATATTGTCATTTTGAAATGGTGTTTTTGGTTTTATTTTTGTCTATCAAAAGGGATGCAACATCCAATGAGAGTACCGCATTATGCTTATCATGCAAAAATAGCCTTGGGTTATCTGAATTTACTTATCAGTAAAAGAGATCTGGATTTTTTAGCTACTAGGGAATAAGTGGAGATTATTGATGAGCTTAAAAAATCAGGATAAAATTGATACAGTTGCCATTTTTGATTTTGATGGGACTTTCACAAATAAATCGACCACGTTACCTTTTTTGCGATTTGTTTTTCCCTGGCAATTTATACTTCTAATGCCATTTTTATTCCCTGTCTTAGTTTTTTTTTCCTGCAGATTAATATCTATAGATAACTTGAACATCTTTATTTGCTGGCTCTTTTTTAAAAATAAACCCAGAGAGACAATACTTTCTTGGGGTGATATGTTTGCCTGCACTCAAATACCTCCTCTGCTCAAGAGTGAAGCAATTAATAAATTGAAAAAACATCAAGAAGACGGTCATTACTGTATCTTGGCTACCGCTGCTTACGATATTTATATCAAATCCTGGGCGGAATTTTATGGTTTTGACGCAGTGGTATGCACCGTACTTGAGGTGGGAACTAACAATCAGTTTACAGGGCATCTATCTGGAGCCAGTTGTTATGGTTTGGAAAAAGCAAAAAAGGTACAACCCTGGATTAACCACAATACTGAGATTTATGCTTATGGAGACAGTCGTGGCGATAAAGAAATTCTGGCATTAGCGGACCATCCTTTTTATCGATGTTTTTAATCCAGAAACACTAAATTTTAAACGGATTTCTGTAAGTTATAGTTATAAAGTTTTGGTCAATATTTAAGGTTAAAGTTAAAACAGAAAAGTAATGGTGCGAGTGCCAGGGCAATCCATTTAATTGATGACACGCCTAGTTTAGTGAGGAGACGGGTAATTTTTTCGATAAATCTTTTAATTTTATTTGCGGGTTCTTTGAGGCCATTATTATTGTTACCACTTTGATTTATATGAATTATTTTTTTTGTATTCCAATTCATATGAAGAGAAGCACAACTAACCAATTGATATACTCTCAGTAGTGGTCTAATTTTAAAAGAGTTGTAAGTATATGTTTCAGGGATGTGAACTATTTTTCATTAGAACGTTTGACGAGAGGTAGAAATGAACTTCGGCCCTGGCGATCTGTTAATCAATTCCATTTTTAAAAATGCTCATCAAGCACCAGATAAAATAGCTCTGAAATTTCTTAACGCTGATTATCAGACTTCCGCACAGTTAACTTACAAGCAGTTATGTGACAAGATGACTAATTTGGCAATTAGAATCCAGAGTACGAAAAGCGATAGCCCTATTTTACTGCTGTTTGATTCAGGGCTTGATTACGTTGTTGCTTTTCTTGCTACTTTGCTTGCAGGTAAAATAGCGGTTACAGCTTACCCTCCCAGAAAAACAAGGCATCTTGAACGATTATTAGGTATTCTTGATGACTCCAAAATCGATGTAATTCTAACTCAAAGTACGATTAAAGCTCATTGTGATCAGAATCACTTTTCTTTTCCGGAACAAGCAGAAATTATCTGTACCGACGTTCTGGTAAAAACCACCACACAATTTATGCCTACCCCAGTTGACAGTGAGGATATCGCTTTTTTGCAGTATACTTCTGGATCTACAGGAGCCCCTAAAGGTGTTGTTGTCAGACATCAAAATATTGTTGCGAATGTTCGTTTAATGGCACAAGTGCTGGGTGAGGAAAATTTAAAGGTGGCTGTATCCTGGTTGCCTATTTTTCATGATATGGGTTTGATCGGCTGCACTTTACTGCCTCTGTATTATGGCAATACAGTAGTATTCATGGCTCCTTTAACCTTTTTGAAAAAACCCTGCTTCTGGTTAGAAGCCATGAGTGAGCATAAAGCTACTTTCACCATGGCTCCCAATTTTGCTTATGAGCTGGCATTAAATTTTGTGAATGATCAATCCAATCTCGATTTGTCCAATATGTGTCATTTAGTTAATGGGGCGGAACCAGTTAAAACCAGCACTATTGAAAATTTTGAAAAAAAATTAGCATGTTTTGGCCTGAAACCAAATACCATGAAACCCGCTTATGGCATGGCAGAAACAACATTGGCTATTTCGATTAATACTAGTTTAGCCGAGCGTGTTATATCGGTATCTAAAAATGGCTTACATGAAAGAAAACTGGTATTGGCCAAGAACAGTGAGGAAGTAATCGATTTAGTTCGTTGTGGTATGATTAAGGACTCTCATTATCAGGTTCGTATTGTATGTCCCGAAACGTATAAAAGATTAACTAATAAGCAAGTAGGCGAAATTTGGTTGAAAGGCGACTCTGTAGCTGCTGGCTACTACCAGAATCAGAATAAAACAAAAGAAATCTTTGACAACTATATAAGTGATACGGGTGAGGGGCCTTTTTTACGCACAGGGGATTTGGGGGTTTTTGATGAAGAAAATCATCTTATCATTTGTGGACGGCTAAAGGATTTAATTATTATCAATGGGCGAAATATTTATCCTCAGGATATAGAGCGAATAACTTATGATTCACATGATCAACTTATAAAAAATAGTGCTGCTGCATTTGCTGCTGCACTAGGTAATGAAGAAAAAATACTCATCATTGCTGAGGTGGAGGAACATTTAAAACCTGCTGTTTATGAAGAAATATTACAAGGAATAAAAAAGGCTATTTTTGAAGAGTCCGGTATTTTTCCTTACGACATCATTCTAATCCCACCGCGCCACATCTCCAAGACAAGCAGTGGTAAAATTCAACGCAGTATGTGTAAGAAAAATTATCAAGAAAACCAGTTAAAAATAATCGCCCGCTTATTGAGCGCTAAACCTGACGCCATTAAAACTTCGTCTATTTCAGCAAACTCATTGGAAAATTGGATAAAAAACTGGATCGCGCAACACTGCGCTGTTGCTATTAATAAAATTGAAAGTACACGTCCTTTTTTAGACTATAATTTGGACTCGGTTGCTCAGGCTCAGTTTCTTCATGAATTAGAAGAATATACAAAAAAAACACTAGAACCATGGCTTGTTTGGCAATATCCAAATATACAGGAGCTGGTCTTGGGTTTAACCAATCAAGAAAAATCAGCCCAGAAAAACCACCCCGTTATCCCTTATACTCCAATTGCTATTGTTGGAATGGATGCCCGTTTTCCAGGAGTATTGCAGCAAGACGTTAACGATATAAGTGAGTTTTGGCAGCACTTAATGACCCAAAATGATGCGATTAGTTCCATACCAATGGAGCGGTGGGATAATCGGCTTTATTTTAGTGAAAATCAGCAACAGGAAGGAAAAACTTATGCAACAGCAGGTGGTTTTTTAAATAACATCAAAAAATTTGATGCTCTTTTTTTTAATATTTCACCCCGAGAAGCGGAATACCTTGATCCGCAGCAACGACTGAGTCTTGAAACATCTTGGCATGCACTGGAAGATGCCAATATTCCTCCTTCAAGCCTAAAATATAGCAACACAGGAGTATTTCTCGGAATCAGTACGCATGATTATGATACGTTGATTCAAAAAAATACTGCATTGGAGGAGTTAGGCACTTATCAGGCAACGGGAACCAGTTTCTCAACTGCTGCCGGACGTCTGGCTTATTTTCTGGGCACAGAAGGGCCTTGTATGGCAATTGATACGGCCTGTTCTTCCTCGCTTGTTGCAGTCCACCAAGCAGCCAGAGCATTGCATGAGTACGAGTGCGATATGGCAATTGCAGGGGGGGTCAATCTGATTTTATCTCCTGAAAATAATATTATTTTTTCTAAAAGTGGAATGCTTTCTCCGACTAATCATTGTCATACTTTTGATGAAGAAGCCGACGGCTATGTTCGTGGAGAAGGTTGTGGCATGATCGTATTGAAACGTCTGGATGATGCATTACGGGATGGAAATAAAATTTATGCGGTAATCCACGGTAGTGCCGTAAACCAGGATGGAGCAAGTAATGGAATGACAGCTCCAAACCTTGCTGCACAAATCAAAGTAATGCAGACTGCGTTGACAACTGCTTGCTTGTCTGCGGGGGCAATATGTCACATAGAGGCCCACGGAACAGGAACCCCATTAGGTGATCCCATTGAATGGGAAGGGATTCGTCAAGTCTATGGTGAAGAGCGCAACTCGCCTCTTTACATCACTTCCTTGAAAACAAGAATTGGCCACCTTGAAGCGGCATCAGGTATTGCAGGATTAATCAAAGCGACATTATCCCTTTATTATAAAACAATTCCTTCACACCTTCATTTTAAAAAGTTCAATGCAAAAATTCACACTCAGGACAACATGATTGTTCCAACGACATCAGTTGATGTCTCCTCCGAAGAGTCGCTCTATGCGGGGATAAGTTCTTTCGGTTTTAGCGGGACCAACGCTCATTTAATTTTAGGAGCAGCGCCAAAGCAAGAGTGCGCCGCCTCATCGGAAAAAGAACATCCTTGTTTATGGACATTGAGTGCTAAAGACGAGGTAGCCCTCGATGAGTACCTGCAGCATTACAAGCATTTTGGAGAAAAAATTTCTGCTCAGGAATTTGTAACTATGTGTTATCAATTACAAACCGGTCGGAATCATTTTCCTTATCGATGTTTTATTGTGGCGAATAATAAAGAACAATGGCTCCGGGAACTCCACCAGAACCCACAGAGAGGATTAAAACATGGAAGTCACCAGTTAGCCTGGTTATTTACTGGCCAGGGGTCATTAAAAAATAATATGGCCAGAGACTTAAATTCTCATTCCATGTTATTCAATAAACTTGTTGATGATTGCTGCGGGGTTGCCGATAATTATCTGCCGTATTCGTTAAAAACGATATTAATCGATACTCCTGATGATATTGATATTAATGACACTTTATATGCTCAGCCAGCTCTTTTCGTTTTTGAGTATGTATTGGCACGTTGGTGGTTGGAATTAGGTATTAAACCCACCGTACTTTTGGGGCATAGTCTTGGCGAGTACGTTGCTGCAACTCTTGCAGGAGTAATGTCGTTATCTGATGCATTGATGTTGGTTTGTGCTCGTGCTCAACTGATGTCAGAGTTACCGGGCAATGGAGGGATGATTGCTATTCATAGTGCAATGGACGTTGTTGATTTGATACAGAAGAATATTCCGGATTTATCTATCGCGGCACATAATGGATCCGAGCAGACAGTGCTGTCAGGTCCTGATAAGTCAATTGATTTGGTGGCGATTTTTTGTGGCAAACACAACATTCATTCAAAAAAATTGCCTACATCACATGCTTTTCACTCCCCAATGATGCAGCCAATGATTGAGGCATTTTATTTAAAAGCAAACACCATCATTTACCATCCACCCTCCATACCAATGATCACTAATTTGACCGGTAAATTGGCCATGGAAGATACATATAATGCCACCTATTGGTGTCAGCATATACTCAAAACGGTAGCGTTTTTAGCTGGCGTTGAAACGCTTGTAGAGCGAGAAATTGGCATGATACAGGAAATTGGACCCTCACCGGTTCTAAGCGATCTTGCGCTATTGCACCATAAGTTCATCAGCATTCCCTCAATACTGGATACCGAACAGGGCTTCACCGATCTTTTGAATACAACCGGGCAGTTTTATCTCTTGGGCTGGGATTTCAATTGGCAAATTTTATACAATCAAAATACATTCACGTCAGTCCAGTTACCCTATTATCCTTTTCAGGGTAGAGAATATTGGCTGAAAATAAAAAATAATCTCCCCTTACGAGAAGATTGGACGCAAATGCTTTATCAAACCGCCTGGTTTAACGCATCAGCTGTACCAACTGACAAACCAGCTAAAAAATTAAAGACCCTTTTGATTTCTTCAGATTCAACTACCAACAAGTTGCCGCAATATATTGAATCATTGCTAAAACCCGAGACCAATACAACCCTTCCCGTTATTTTAACCGAAGAACAGTTACCATTAATTGCCAAGCATGAGGTTATTGTTTATTTTTGTCAGACAGAAACCGAAAATCTTATAGTTGAACTATCCTGTTTTTACCGTTTAAGCCACTATCTATTATCTAAAGCGCATGAGAAGCAATTTATTTATGTTACCCATGCCGATTCAGTAGTTGGACAAACCTTAATTGCTGCATTGAAATCAATACATAAAGAACAACCGGAATGGCATCTGAATATCATTGATGCAACGGACATAAGAAATCCGTTATTGTGGCATACCGTTACAAACCCTCACTTATTTAGAGAAACTCGCCTGCGTGTCGATGAACAGCAGGTACTATCTGAAGCTATAGTACCCTTCGCGCCACAAAAAAACGCAATTTCCAGGAAAAAATCGCTAGCAAACAAAGTTTATCTTATTACCGGTGGAACTGGTGATTTAGGGCAATACTTTATTGAGCAACTTTTAAAAAGCAAAGTAAAAACAATCATAAGTGTGGGTCGTAACAGAAATCCTAAGCCTTGGAGTAATAGCAGCAGTTCCCGTAACCTACTCAACAGTGCGCCAGTACTGCATCCCAACTATTTTATTTCGTAAACTTTTTTGCTATTTTATCTTTAATTTAAAACTGAATGATAGAATGTCCAAAGATGTTACCAATAAGAAAATTTTTGTCTGCAGTTGGGTTGATCACTGTAGTTCGTAAAGAGTTTCAGAAAATCAAATCTCCCCGTGATGCTGCGCCAGGGAAAAATGTTATTTCGTTGACGGATTGTTTGATGTCTGCCTTTGCGATGTTTAATCTCAAGTACCCTTCATTACTCCAATTTGATAGGAGTCACCGACTGGATCCCCAAGTTCAACATAATTTAGGAACTCTTTATGGCATTGAACAGATCCCTAGTGATACGTACATGCGCGAGCGATTGGATGAAGGAGCCCCATCTACTCTGCGTAAAGTCTATAAGCGGTTATTTGCCTTTCTTCAAAGAGGGAAATCCCTGGAATCTTATCGTTACCTAAACGGTCGTTATTTACTGGCTGGGGATGGAACTGGATTTTTTGCATCCAATGTAATTCATTGCGACCAATGTTGTATTAAGCATGATCACAAATTATCTGTAGTTTTAACCACAAAGCAATCTATTACCGACCTATCTCTGAAAGCACGTAGTTATATTTTAGCTAATCCACTACGAACATATTTTGCATTATGGTATATAGATGACCACAAAAAAATTACTTTGATTCCAATTAAAGATATCGATAGTTTGCCTACATTGCTGCATGATAAAAAAATGTATAAGGAATTATCAAAAGAAGTTAAGGCGGAAATAGAGCTGGCCATCAAATCCTATCATTATGCTCGATTTCCTGACGAGAAGGTCTCGTATTACCACAATATGTATTGCGCAGCCATAGTTCACCCGGATAAAAAAGTGGTTATTCCATTTGTACCAGAACTTATCATGAAAGAAGATGGCGATACTAAAAACGACTGTGAACGCAACGCTTCCAAACGGTTATATAGGGATTTGAAACGAGAACACCCACACTTAAAAGTCATTGTCGTTGAAGACAGCTTGGCTTCAAATTACCCTCACCTCAATGAGCTTAAAAACCTGGATATGCAGTTCATAACGGGTGCTAAAGAAGGGGATCACAAAGCACTATTTAAATGGCTCAACGAACATGAGTGTATTACTTATGAGCACAAAACAGAAGACGGGGTGACGCACAGTTACCGTTATATTAATGGCGCACCACTCAATACAAGCCATTATGATTTTAAAGTAAATTTCATGGAGTACTGGGAAACAAATAAAAAGGGTGGCAAGCAACATTTTAGCTGGGTCACTGACATAACGATTACCAATAACAATGCTTATGACATTATGCGAGGAGGACGTGCGAACTGGAAAATAGAAAATCCCATATTTAATACACTCAAAAACCTAAACTACCACTTTGGTCATAATTTTGGACATGGATATAAAAATCTCTCGACCATGCTAGCCTTATTGATGATGCTCGCTTTCTTTGTTGATCAGGTTCAGGAGCTTTGTTGTAATATGTTCCAAAAAGCACTAAAAATGCGCCAATCAAAAATTGGTCTCTGGGATAAAATGAAACGCCT
Source organism: Legionella antarctica (assembly GCF_011764505.1). Taxonomy (NCBI): domain Bacteria; kingdom Pseudomonadati; phylum Pseudomonadota; class Gammaproteobacteria; order Legionellales; family Legionellaceae; genus Legionella; species Legionella antarctica. The sequence goes on along the minus strand of NZ_AP022839.1, from coordinate 3,658,814 downwards.
ATTCAGTGAATATTTTGTTGATAATTGGAATGATTTATTTAACGCAATTATTCATGGGCAGGAGAAAATCAAACTTAATCCCATTAATACCTCATAGCATCTTATTTTTGAACACGGCTATTGTTTTGGTTTTAAATGAGTTTTTGAGTTTTGATAACGATTAGTGCTTGTTTTGCAATCAGATGATTTGTGAATTGCTTGTTGCTGCCCATGAGGAATAGATAGGGAATATTCTATTACCTATCGGTGGGGAGAAACTGGTAGCGGGAACCGCTGGAGTAATAGCATTAAAAAACTACTCGGGGAAGATAAAACTCTGAGTTATCGCTCATGCGATTTAAGTAATTATGCTGAGGTGCAGGCACTTTTTGAGGAGTTAAATCAATCGTTTCCACCGATCACAAGCATCATTCACGCTGCTGGAGAATTAAATGATAAGTTCTGGTTAGAGACCTCTTTGGAAGAGTTGGATCCCCTGCTCAAAGGAAAAGCTTTAGGTGCCTGGAATCTTCACCTGGCTACCAAAGCAATGAACCTGGAGGACTTTATTTTAATTTCCTCTCTTGCATCAATATTGGGTAATCAGGGCCAGGCACTCTATACTGCAGCTAATGGTTTTCTCAATGCATTAAATCGATTTCGACTAGAGCAAAAACTTCCTTCCGTTGTAATTAATTACGGTCCAATAAAAAACACTGGACTGTTTAAAAAAAGTGAGTTATCAATTACTGAGGCCTTGGCATCACAAGGTATCTATGCTATTGAGAAAAAAAATACCTTTATTCCGCTGCAATTATCATCCAGTCCTGGTGAGATCATTTATGCTGATATTAATCTTGAGCGTTTGACCCCATCGAATCAAACCAACTCATTTACCACTGTTGGAAGTGAGCCTCTGAGAGCGGAGGTCTCATCAGTTAAAGAAACCATCAATCAACTTGCTCAAAAGGTATTAAAAGTAGATCTTCTCTTAAAAACCAGTCAAAACTGGTTTGAAATAGGTATGGATTCTATTATGGCAAGTCAACTCGCCTACTCAATCAACAGAATCTATCCCGAGGCAAAAGTAACATCCAAAGATATTTTTCAGCATGCGTCCAGTGAAGAGCTTACTGATTTTGTGATTCCTAAATTAGAACCACTTAATCATGCTCCTTTATCTGTTGCAACAGCTAGGAACCAACTGTCAATTTCATTGCAACAGCAAGAGGTATGGAATTATCTCCAGACTACCCAAGATCCGAAAGCCTATTACATACCAATGCAGGTAAGTCTGAAGGCAAACATCTCGTATGAGCGTTTTAAAAAATCGATTAACTTTGTTGCGGCAAGTCACGATGTATTTTTCTTTCAATTTGATGAGGTGTTGACTCAGGTTAGTATTAATAATTTGACACAGCCTCAAATTGAAGTGAGTTATTCCGACTCGCCAAATGAGAATGAAGTCAAACTGTTTTTCAGAAAACCATTCAATCTAAAAATAGGTCCACTGGCTCGATGTCTCATAATTAAAGAGAAAGAAAACGAGTATTTATGGTTAACTGTTTTACATCATTTAATCGCCGATGGTCTCTCCGCCAATCAGTTTCTCCATGAGGTGGTTACTCATTATGTAAAGGGTTCTCAGCCCGTTTCAGCTAAATCCTATCAGGAATACATCCTTTGGCAACGAGAGAATCATTTTCACAATCAAGTACCTCTATTGTGTGACAAATGGCAACCGTTACTAAGCACCATACCTGTTGACGTACCATTGGCTTATGATACTAATCTTCCACAGAAAGCTGTGGTAATAAACTGCTCGATTCCAGTTAATTTGATAGAAAATAATAAAAGTCTATTAGGTCAAAATCAGCTTACCTTAAGTAATTTCTTATTAATGACGCTTTCTCATACTCTGCAAAATGCATTTAATCGAAGAAGACAAGGTTTGGTGGTGTTTTTCTCAGGGAGAGAGAGTGGTGAATTTACCAATGTGTTTGGAGACTTATCCAATGATGTTATTGTGTGTCTGGAGCAGGCAGACGGCATAGACCCGCTACTTTATTTAAAAGCATTGCAAAAACAACTAATGGAGCTTGTTGAACACCAATATTTTAGAGTCCAACTATTAAAAACGTGTGCGTTGTTACCTCAAATATCTTTTGATTTTCAAAAGATCAATAAAAATATTTTTGCTAATGATGAGTTGACGGCTACCCAGACAAGTTGCTCTAACGTGCAATCTTCTCTATGGGGTGATGAGCCCAGATTACTCTCATTTAAAGTACTGCAAACAGAGGAAGGCCTGCGCTTATCGTTGAAATACCGCGCCGATAAAATCAGTGAAGAACATGCCCGGTCTCTTTTAGAGCAGTGGAGAATAAAAACAATTCAACCATTGATAGCTTCGAACGCCAAACCTGATGAATATGTGATTACTCAGCGCCCCGCTTCAGTTTTACAACAAAATCTTTGGGAGTTGTTAAAAAAATGTCCTGATGAAAGCCCTTATAGTATTCCTTTGTTTAAAATTCTGAATAATCAGTACAGCACTGACGTTTTGCAACAAGCCCTTTCATCCTCTATTGATGAGATAGCAGCATTACGCACTCATTTTGAGATTAAGGATGATGGTTTAAATTATGTTCTGTCCCATAAAAAATACAGCCTCATTTCGATAATTAAAACAGAGCAGATTTTTGAGGCGATTAATGAAGTATTAGGCACACCAATAGCTACAGATAGAGCGCCATTACTTCATTGCTGGATTATCCAGGCAAAAAATGAGCCAGATTTATTATTGGTGAAAATTCATCATTTAATCATGGATGGTTTATCTGCGGAATATTTTATGAAGCAACTGGAAGTCCGGTATTTTCAGCACTTACAAAAAGAAAAAATAATTAATCTAAATGATAATGAAGAGTACTTATCTCTATACAATGAAGAGGAGAGATGTTATTTACAGACACAAAGCCTGAACAGAGATTATTATCAAAAAATCTCAGCCCAAGCACATCATCTCCTGCCCGAGTCATTACAAAAAAGCGGCTCGTTTGGAGAATTATGTTATGAAAAAATAAATGCAGAGCAGGTAAAGCTCTTAAATGAGTTCTGTCACCGGCATCAATTCACTCCCTATGCAATTTACTTGCAATTATTGTGTGAAGCAATCGCCATGGAATATAACGTTGACTCCGTCTACATCAGCATTGTTAAATCCAATCGTTCCATGTTGCCTCAATCAGATATAATTGGTTATTTTGCAGACAACGTTCCGTTATTAGTATCAACAGGTTTAAAGGGTTTTATCGAGTCAGCTAAAATGACTCAATTTTCTATCCTGGAAACGATAAAAAAAATTCAGCGTCCTTTAAGATATCATGATATGAGCACAAGTGGTTATACACAGCCGGATTTTATATTTAATTATTACCAGCCTCTGTCAGGCCAGGGACTGTTTAAGTCGGCAGAATCCATTCTGGAAATGAGTTTGACTCATTTAACCCATTTTCCTCTTTGGAATTACCCGTGTCCAGAGCGGTTGAATTTAATGATTCGCAGTACAGATCAAGGCGATTATTTAGGTCTGATTTATGATCCCGTCCGGGTGGAAAAAGAAACAGCGCAGCGGATTGTTGATTACATTATCCTTCAAACTGAATTGATCACCAGAAAATAATCTGGTTTTTACTGTCTTTTCATCAAAGTGAGTATCTCTTTTCGGGATTAAATTACCCGGATTTAATTATCTATTACTTATTATGATGAGTAATTAGTATAACCTCCTTAAGCACGTTATAATTCATTTTTGATTTTTTGCAGGTGATATAGTGAGGCACAGCCCGCGTAAGCGTTTTGGTCAGAATTTTTTACAAAACCGCCATACTATAGATGGGATTTTACGTGCTATTGATCCTCAGCCAAAAGATAATATGCTGGAAATAGGTCCTGGCTTAGGGGCATTAACCCAACCTTTATTGCGCAAACTGGAGCATTTAACTGCTGTCGAAATTGATACTGATTTATACCAATATTTAGCTCAGCTACCCATCACTCAAGGTAAACTGCAGCTAATTTCAGCTGATGCCTTAACCATTGACTACAGTCAGTTTGGTTCTGATTTAAGAGTTGTTGGTAATTTACCCTATAATATTTCAACTCCAATACTGATCCATTTATTGCAATTTGCCCCATTTATAAAAGATATGTACTTTATGTTGCAAAAAGAGGTTGTTGATCGGATGGCGGCAGCACCTGGATGCAAGGCCTATGGACGGTTAAGTGTGATGTTACAATATCATTGTGATGTAGCGCATTTATTTGATGTACCGCCCGAAGCTTTTGAACCGCCACCTAAAGTGGATTCTGCGGTAGTACGTCTTATTCCTTTTCAAACCTCTCCGTTTGAACAAGTCGCAGTAGAGCAATTGGAGCGACTAGTTGCAAGTGCCTTTGCTATGCGGCGAAAAACGCTGACTAACAATTTGAAAGGAATCATATCTTTTGCTCAATTAACCGATTTGGGAGTAGATGGTGGTAAAAGACCAGAACAAATTTCGGTCGCTGAATATGTCCAACTAGCGAAATTTCTTTCCAATTAGTGTAAAATTAAATAATAACTGAATGTGGAGGTTGTCTTGTTTCATCGTCAACGAAAAAATCCCTTGTCGGCACAGTCTAAATCTTTAAAAGATTTAGTGCGTCATGTCGTTGCTCCGCAGTTTTTAGCTGAAAATAAAAGACAAGGATTATTGCAGAAAATGCAAGAGCTGACTTGTCTTGAGCCATCTCGCTATGAGAGCTTGTGCGCTGTTCTGATTGAGAATCTGGTGAACTATTGTCAAAGTCTTCCTGAAACAACCAACAGTTATTATTCACAGGCAGGCGGTCTGGTGGATCATGCTTTAAATCGCACTGAAGCTGCATTAAGTTTGTTTCAGGAGTTTATGGTTCAGGATTCTGCGGATTTAATATCCGAAGAACAAAAACAATGGCAATATGCTCTTTATTCAGCGGCAATTTTACAAGGAATAGGTAAATTATTTGTTGATTATCGGATTAATGTATTTGCTAGTAATGGTCAATTATTAAACCAATGGAATCCCTTATTAGAAAGTCTCAACAGTACCGGTAGTTATTATAATTATGAGTTTCAGAAAGAATCGGATATCGAGTTTCGTCGTCGCTTAAATTTATTGATCGCAAGAGCTTTAATGCCGGCTAGCGGCTTTGCCTGGATTGCATCTAATCCGCAAGTATTAGCAGTCTGGCTGGCTTTATTAAATGAAGATCTACGATCTGCAGGCACTTTGGGGGCTATTTTAATTCGTGCTGATGCTATAGCCCTTCAACGTTACCTTACCGAATTTATGGGTAAAAGTGCTGGAACACGTGCTGGACGGTATGGACGATCAGGTACTTTTTCAGGCGGTGTGCCTGAGACCCTGGTCGAAAAAGAGCAAACAATGGGCGTTGAATTCATCCAGTGGATGGTTAAGGCTCTGGGTGAAGGCTTAATTATGATAAATAAGGCCCCCTTATTTATGGTGCCTGGCGGTATGTTGATGTGCCAGGAGATGTTCCAATTATTTGTGCGCGAACATCCAGAATACAAAAACTGGCAAGCAGTTAAAAACGGATTTTTATCTTTGGGTCTCCATCGTCGAAATGCGGATGGCTCTGTTATGAGTCGTTTTGAACAGGCACACAATCAACAAATGCATAATGGCATCGTGTTCTCAGAGTATGCTGTTGCCTTACCCGGATCAGTAAAAGTAGTCCAATTGAATACCGGAAAAATTGAGTCTATTTCTGCAACTGAGTTAGTGCACAGAGCGCAATACCCCAGTCAGTTTACCCAGCAACAAAATGTATTGGTTGTAACACCTTTACAAAAGCTATCTGCCACAGGCCAATGGCAGAATATTGAAAAAGAAGTATCTTTTTTGACTCCTGGAGTAAAGCGAGGTGTCTGATTATGCTATAGGGGATGTGCAAGGATGTTATGAGCCACTACAGCGATTGCTGCACTTAATTGACTTTGATGAAAAAGAAGATCGTTTGTGGTTTGTTGGTGATTTGGTGAATCGTGGTCCTGAGTCATTAGCTGTTTTACGCTTTACTAGTGCCTTACCTATTACGCCAATCATTACCTTGGGGAACCATGATTTACATTTATTAGGATCTTTATTTGGTGAAAAACCGTGGAAAGGACATGATGATACCATTCAAACCGTTCTCAAAGCGCCAGATAGAGAGCATTTGGGACATTGGCTTAGGAAGCAATCTATTCTTTACTATTCACCTGAGCTAAAGGTGGTGATGACACATGCCGGGATAGCTCCGGTTTGGGATTTGCCTCAAGCCCAATGTCTGGCTCAAGAATTGGAAATGGTACTTTCAGGAGACCGTTATCAAGAATTTTTAACGCACATGTACGGTAATAAACCTGATCTTTGGTCTGATGAGTTAATAGGATTGGATAGACAAAGAGCAATTACTAATTATTTTACCCGGATGCGGTTTTGTGATGGACAGGGCAGATTAGAACTGGGTTATAAAAGTACTATTGATAAGGCTCCTGCTAATCTTTATCCTTGGTATGCGGTGCCAGGACGTAAAGAAATTGAGGTCGATATTGTTTTTGGACACTGGGCGGCCTTGAAGGGAAAAAGTCCTAATCCTAAAATTCACGCAATAGACACAGGATGTCTTTGGGGCGGGACATTGACCGCATTGCGCTTACAGGATAAACAAAGATTTTCAGTGCCAGGATTGGGAATGAATTGATGGAAACAAGCCCATGACGATTATTGATGAGTTACGGAGAACTAATTTTTTAATGAACAACAGGCGATGCCAGCAGTGAATTTTTTAGAGAAAAACAGATTTTTATTTCAGATGTGCCTGTTGTTAAGTCTCATGGGATTTAATGCCTGGTCAGCGAATAAATCCTCTGAACATAAAACTCTGTACAATTGGGTAGATGATCCTGGCACCGAAGCGCAACAGGTGGAAGAGGCTGGAGCTCGACTTCGGGAGGCCATTGCCAACCCGGAGTATGTTTTAAAACACTGGATAGAATTACCTGCCTCTCCTGCTTCTCGCCATAAAGTTACTCAGCATTTGAGCATACGAGAGGCGATCCTCTTGGCTTTACGTTATAACCCGAATATCCAAAATGTGGAATTAGATCGTATTATTCAACGATACCAATTGCGTTTGGCCTATAACGAATTTGAATTGCAATACGCTTTGGGTGCTTCAGGCGTAATACAGAAAAATACCTTTAACGGAATTGGCAGTGATACAACTCGCACCTTCGTGGGTAGCCCAGAACTCAAATTAAAAACTAAATTAGGTACCCAGGCTTCCTTGTCTGTAGATAATAATGTAGCAATTTATAATGGCTATAATCCTCAGTTAAATTTTACGGTCACTCAACCCTTGCTACGTGGCTTTGGTTCGTCAGTAAATGAAGTGGGCCTGTTGAATGCTATTGATAGTGAGTGGTTGAATAAATTAAATTTGCAACAATCCGTTGTGGATCAGATTACCCAGGTCATTATCGCTTATCGCTCGTTGATACTCAGTGGTAATAATTTACAAAATCAACGCTTACAATTAAAAGAAGCTAAAAAATCGTATCAGATAAATGAAAAAAAAATAGAAGCTGGACAATTGGAACCCACAGGCAATATTCAGCAATCCTACCAAATCGAATCCCTAAGTCTGATGGGGGAGCAGGCAGAAAATGACTTTAATACAGCCGCTCAGGATTTGCTGCAAACAATAGGTCTTGATCCGGAGATGCATTTATCAGTTCCCAGTGATGTGACTATAGATAAAATCATTGTTCCTAATCTGCAGCAATCTATTGAAATAGCTCTAAATCATAATACCGCATATTTAGCTCAAAAAATGGCATTACGTGCCGATGAACGTGCCTACAAAGTGGCAAAAAATCAACAGTTGTGGCAATTGGATGCGGCCGGAAGCGTACAAAGTGGTACGGTAAATGATGTGACTGGAATTAATAGTGGTTTGCGAGGACTTTACAATGGTCATAATGTAAATCAATCAGCACGATTGACCCTAACGGTACCTTTGAACGATTTAAATCGACGCAGCCAATTAATTAATGCCAAAGTGAGATTGGAAAAAGATAAAATTAATCTTATGGCAGCCAAGCGAGCATTAATTACTAACATTACTAACACCATCAATACCATTCAAAGTCTTGCAAAGCGCTATGAGTTGGCCCAAAAGCAAGTAAAATTGGCTGAACAATCGTATGCTTTAGAAAAGAAAAAATTACAGGCAGGTATTTCAAGTGCTTTGGATGTTAATAATACTCAGAATCAGTTGATTCAAGCGCAATCAGGATTAATCGGTGCGAAGATTGCGTATCTTAATCAGTTATCAGCCCTTCAACGGACATTAGGAACTACGCTGGATTACTGGCAAATCAAACTAAGGTATGGCGGATGAATATTTATTTAAAAATAATTGTGGGCGCAATTTTAGCCCTGAATCTTATATCATGTGGTCATCATGACAAGCAGAAAACCACTACTTTGAATACCTACGAGGTCAAATCAAAACCCTTGCATAAAACCTTGCATTTTACGGGGACTATTCAGCCTTTGCATGAAAGTACCCTGACCAGCCCTATGGAGGCAGTAGTAGAAACAATGGATTTTCATTACGGGAAAATGGTTAAAAAAGGAGATGTTGTTTTAACCTTGAACTCTAATGAATTGCAAAAACAATACAATGACACACTGACTGATTATTTAAAAGCTAAGGACAGTTTTACCATTGCAAAAGCAAAGTTTTCCGGTACCCAGGATTTATGGCATTCAGGACTGTTATCTAAAAATAATTATTTAAGTGAAAAATCAGGTATGGATACTGCGCGAGTGACCTTAATGCAAGCCACGCGTAAGCTTAGTGAAATGCTGGAAAAAATGGATGAAAATAATACCCAAAATTTATCCGCTTTAAGTTTATCTGATTTTGATAAAGTACGAAAAATTTTGACTTCTAATCATAATATAATCCGCCTCAAAGCCCCGAGTGATGGAGTCATGCTTTATCCACCAAAATCTGCTGAAGATAAAGCTATGCGAATTACCGTGGGATCTTCGGTGAAATCAGGACAAGTATTGGCCCTGGTAGGCAATTTAAATGGTATTAGCGTCGAGATTGATGTTCCTGAAATAGATATTGATAAGATACGTCCTGGAATGAAAGCGATTATTAGCGGCGTTGCCTTTGGCAAGCATCAATTAAAAGGAACTTTGGTTGCTGTGAACGCCCAGGCTTCTAATACCAACAATGGGGGGTTGCCTTCTTTTACCGCAGTAGTCGAAGTAAAATCGTTGACTGCCGAGCAACAACCCTGGATAAAGGTGGGTATGAGTGCTGCAATTGAATTAAATGTAGAAAGTGAAAATCAATTATTAATTCCTATTGCCGCAGTAAAAAGAGAAAAGGGCAACAGTATGGTTTCTCTCCAATTAGCCCAAGGCTCCCTCGAAAAACGGATTATCACGACGGGTGCTGCACAAGCGGATACAGTGGTTGTGGAGACCGGTTTGAAAATAGGGGATGTGGTGGTTTATGACTAATGGTCCATTGATTAAACTCACCGATTTGGTTAAGACCTATTCTCTTGAAGGAGTCAGTACTACTGTTTTAAAAGAGGTTTCTCTGACAGTACATGAAGGAGATCTGCTTGCTATTGTAGGTGCTTCCGGTTCCGGGAAATCTACGCTAATGAACATTATTGGTTTATTGGATAAAGCAGACTCAGGCACTTATACCCTAAAAAATAAAAATGTATCCGGTTTGACTGATGATGAGTCTGCTTCTTTACGTAATCAGAGCATAGGCTTTGTTTTTCAACAGTTTAATTTATTACCTCGATTCACCGCGCTTCAGAATGTAGGCTTACCTCTTACCTACAGAGGAGTAAATGCAGTTGAGATTAAAGAAAAGGTGTTAAAGGCACTCGAGCATGTAGGTATGCGCCAGTATGCGCATCACCGCCCGACACAACTATCAGGCGGTCAACAGCAACGGGTAGCAATCGCCAGAGCTTTAGTTACAGAACCTCGGGTGATTTTAGCAGATGAACCTACTGGAGCGCTCGATTCTAAAACAGGAACAGAGGTGATGGGGTTGTTTCTAGCGTTACATAAAGAAGGCCGTACCATTATCATGATCACTCATGATGAGCATGTAGCTGCACAATGTAAACGACGTATCACTCTTGCTGATGGAGTTGTTATTGGAGAATCTGAGTAATGAAGTTTAGTCATCACTGTCAGCAGGCCTTGGTCAATTTAACTTCATCCAAAATGCGTTCTTTTCTGGCTGTTTTAGGTATTTTGGTAGGAACTGCTGCGGTAGTCGCACTAATCAGCTGTGGCCAGTTGGCTACCGAAAAAGCTTTGGAACAATTCAAAGCTTTGGGTACCGATTTACTTGCGGTGGCTGTTTATGAGAAAACCCCCAGTAAATCACGTAGCGGAGATGATTCATTATCAGTAAATCAATGGCAACAACTGCCAGAACGTATTCCCTTTATTCAGAAAATTGCCCCATACAGTACCGCTTATCAACCACTAAGTTTTAAAGGAAAATTGATGCAAGGAGTGGTTATAGGTGCGGATGAGAATCTAGCGAGCATTGTTCATGTCAGTTTATCACAAGGCCATTTTGTTTCGTTTTTAGAATCCTTTGAACACTTTTGTGTTATTGGAGATGGATTAGCACGACAAATAAAAGAAATCAGTCTTGATGAGCCTATAGGGAAACAATTACGCATAGGTCAAGCTTTATATACTATTATTGGCGTGGCCAATCCCTGGAAAGAAAATGGTTTTTTTAATGAGGACATCAATCAGGCGGCTATAATCCCTCTGGCGGGTATCTCATTGGTAAGTAAGGATGCAAAAATTAATAATGCGGTAATCCTGCTTAAACCCAATAGCCCCATTGATGAGGTAATAGAAGAGATAAAGCAAATCATCAATTCACAAATTCCCAAGCTTAGTATCTTCCCACGCAGTGCCAAACAAATTATAGCCAGTATGGAAAGTCAGGGACGTATTTTCACTTTGTTATTAGCAGTCATTGGTGGAGTTTCTCTTTTGGTCGGTGGAATCGGCGTGATGAATGTGATGCTGGTTTCAGTGAGTGAGCGGAAAAAAGAAATTGGAATACGAAAAGCAGTTGGTGCTAAAAACAGCGAAATTCAAGCTTTATTTCTTGTCGAGTCGGTAATGCTTTCTTTATTAGGGGGCATCCTTGGGGTGATTTTAGGATTAATTTTTACCCGGATAATCGCTTATTTTAGTGACTGGACTTTTACCATCTATTGGCTTCCGCCTGTAGCGGGTTTTTTTGTATCCGCTGCAACAGGGATTTTCTTTGGCTTTTATCCCGCTCGTCGTGCTGCAAAATTAGAGCCCATGGTTTCCTTGCGCAGTGAGTAACCAGAGATGATATCCTTAGTTTCTATAAGCATAGACTCTAAAGAAACCTATAAAAGAATGAAATTGAATGGGCGTTAATTTCAACTTAAAAGGTCTTTCCACCCAGGCCATAATAAATATTTGGCGTAGTGGTTTGGCCAGATTCTTTTACCCGCCCTATTTCTTTTATAGCTTGCTCTTTGAGCAAGCTATAGTCCATTTCATCCCATTTTGATCCACTTTTTTCCCCTGTTCTCAGAGTATGTGCATTAGAGAAATTTAAATTTTCTATAATATCCCCCTCCAGAATAAATTTTTTATCCTCAGAAAATTTAGATTGGGTTGAAATGTCACAGGAAATTTCCATTGGGCTATCAGAGTTCTCTCTCAGGCATTGTATGGCACATATGATCGATAGTGAGGGCACTTCATAAGCTAATGCTTCATAAGCATATAAAGGCCAACCTGCATAGGCGCCAAGATTTGCCATTTGATAATCAAAAAATCTGCAGATATTACGTGCTTGCCGGGCTTGAAAGCTATGTAAATCCAAAATAATATGTTCAAAGTCACAGGGTGTATCAGTTGTTCTGGATAATTTTACTTCACCATTACCCCTGCCCAAATATTCAATTTTAGTCGCTTCAGGTAGCGCAATAGCATAGATATAGGATGTTTCAGTATTTAATGGAAAAATTGGAGCACTTTCGAGTTTCGTTGTCATGCAGATACAAACGCTGGGGTCTCCATCTACAGATTGATTATCAATACCATAATCGTTGGTATACCCTCTACTTTTAATAGCTTCTGTCCACCATTTCTCTTCATACCCCCTTATTCGAGGAGAAAAACCTTCCTTAAAGATCTGTTGCGGGGGTCTTGTATCCGAGCGATAGTAAAGTCTTCCAGGCATACTAGTCCTTGTTATATGGATCATCAGTTATCTTTATAAAACATATAAGGAAATTAAGAAAAAACATTCATTATTGTACTGGATAAAACAGGGTCTATTTTAGAATGGCGACAATAAGAAAAGGAAGTTTTAAATTCAACTAATATAAACGTTTAGTCAAGTGATTTTAATTTATCTGGACCAGGAAACCGACTTATTGCATGAGTTTATAAGTTTTTATGATGATAAAATTGTTATCCTCATGATAAATATAATTGATTATGTTATAAAAATCCTTGATGCTGGCGGTATTCGCCTGGAATGCTTTTTCTTTCAGTTATGTTATGAAGGCTGTAGGTGATGGTCCAATCAAAACCTTCCCACTGCGGGGAATAAAAGATTATTCCCCTTACTTGCATGATGGTCGTCTATTAACTCTGGCCGATATAATAGAGTTTTTTAATGTGCGGTTGCAATTACAGCTGAGTAAAGAAGAAAAATCTGATTTAACTGAATTTATGAAAGCGGTTTAGTAGTGAGCACAGCTCTAGCCAATTCTCATCCCAGAGAAGTTTTCTGAATTTTCACGACACGCATTCAATTCTTTTGTTGTACACTCAAGCACATCGATATCCCTTCTAATCAGGTCAATATTGTCACGTAACTGTTTAGATTCAGGATCGGTTAACTCTAATACCTCAATACCCAGTTTCACTAATTCAATATTGTCACGCAATTTTTTAGATTCAGGATCGGTTAACTCTAATACCTCAATACCCAGTTTTACTAATTCAATATTCTTACCAAGCTGTGCTATTTCATCATCATCAAGTTCTGATAGATCGATTCCTAAAGGAGCTAATTGTTTCTTGTAGGTATCCAATAGGTTCGGGAAAAAAGGCATCGCGTTATCCTTATGCAGATTGATGAAGGTTTTTGATTCAGTAAATTTCTACGACACGATATCGAAATAAAGATTTAAATTCAAGTGATTATGTAAAACATAACAGCCAGAGCACGAGCAGACATGTTATCATCAATATCTCTGCAAGTTACCGGAACTAATTTAATAGCTTTGAAATTTTAGCGATGGTTATTAATAACCGCAGGTAGTGATGAGTGCAGAATAAAGCGTTTTTGCATCAATGGTCTATCTTATAAGACTAAATTTAAGTTATTATTTTAAAAATAGTTTGTTTAAAATTAAAGAGAAATGGAAATAAGTCGACATGAGATGTTACCAGATAAAAATAAAAAACAGGGGAGAGCTATGAAAAAATGGGGGCTCGCTATACTGGCGTTGATGCTAGTACAACACGTTGCTTTTGCTAACCAGAACTGGAATCAATGGGTTGCAGGAGTTCGGGAGGAAGCGCTACAACAGGGTATTCCTCCGCGTTTATTTGATGAGGCCTTCGCCGGAATTCATGAGCCAAGTCGACAAATTAAAGGGTTCATGCACTCGCAACCAGAGCATCGACTAACTTTTTTGAAGTATCGTACTACCCGGGCTGATAATTACCGGATTGTGATAGGGCGTAAAGAATATAAAAGGAACAGACAGCTGTTGGAGGAAATTGCTCAACAATACGGTGTTAACCCTTGTTTTATTGTGTCTTTCTGGGGTATGGAAACGAGTTACGGAAGTTTCATGGGAAGTTTCCCAGTGATTAAAGCACTCGCCACTTTAGCATATGATTCCAAACGAAAGGAATTTTTCCGTAAAGAACTGTTTATTGCCTTGCGCATTCTAAAAGAAGGTCATGTCAGTCTTCAGGACTTCAAAGGTGAATGGGCTGGAGCTTCAGGTCAGCCTCAATTTTTACCTTCAAGCTGGGTGAGATATGCTGTTGATTATGATGGCGATGGTCGTAAAGACATTTGGAAAAGTAAACCGGATGTTTTTGCATCTATAGCAAATTACATGAAACAAAACGGATGGCAAACTGGGGAGCCTTGGGCAATCCAGGTGAAGCTTCCTGCCAAATTTGATATGAAAATGGAAGGTAAAAATATTATTAAACCTGTAAGAGAATGGGATGCATTAGGTGTACGTACTGAAAGTGGCGAGCCATTACCCTATCAGAATCTGCAAGCCAGTGTTGTAAAACCTTTGGGAGGCCCTACATTTTTAGCCTTTCCAAACTATAAAATGATATTGCGCTATAATAATTCTATCTATTATGCAGGAGCTATTGGCTACATGGCTGATAAGATTTGCCAGACAAAGTAAATAATAGGGTTAAGGGAAGGCAACATGGTCAATCTAGGTTGGGTCTTAGCACATAGTCGTCAAGCTAAGGGGTTGTAGTTGTGTCTATCCTCTATCCGTTCGGGCTGAGGGAGCGCTTTAGCGCTGTCTCGAAGCCTGTTTGGTCATGGCGCAGAGTCTTTGAGACGGCGAAAACGCCTCCTCAGCCCGAACGGCGCATTTGTTTTTATTTTGATCCCTAAAGGACTTGTGATAAGTAAAAGTTCCTTAGCTTAATGATTATGGGTCTGGACTCAACCTACGATAATTTATTTTGAATTCAATCTCGGCATCCTTGCAATCCAAATTCTTCATAGGGAGAAAAAAGTGAGCGATTATCTTGATAAAACTGCCAGTCTAACTCCTGCTACAAGAAGAGTAATCTGTGATAAAGCCACTGAGTATCCCAATACGGGAGCCTATAACATCGTCATGACTCAAGGTACTTATTTATGCCGACGCTGCGGATTGGCTTTATTTCGCGGTTCCAGTCAATTTAGTTCAGGTTGTGGGTGGCCCAGTTTTGATGATGACATCGTGCATGCGGTAAAAAGAGTGCCCGATGCGGATGGACAGCGTACTGAAATACTTTGTGCACGTTGCAATGCTCATTTAGGGCATGTATTTACAGGTGAATCGTTTACTCATAAAAATTTGCGCCATTGTGTGAACTCAGCCTCTCTCGACTTTGTGGCCGATAATCAGGTTTTGGATACTGAAGAGGCTATTGTCGCTGGCGGTTGTTTTTGGGGTGTGGAGCATTTTTTACGACAGATTCCAGGGGTCATCAGTCTGGAATCAGGATACACTGGAGGCCACACTTTAGATCCAGGTTATAATCAGGTCTGTAGTGGCAATACTGGCCACTACGAAGCCGTTAGGGTGGTTTATGATCGAGCTAAAACGGACTATCACAGGGTTTTAAAACGGTTTTTTGAAATTCATGATCCAACTCAACGTACAGGACTGGGACCGGATTTAGGACAACAATATCAAAGTGCCGTGTTTTATTTTAATCAAGAGCAAAAACAAGAAGCCGAATCTTTAATTCAAAGGCTAAAAAACAAAGGATATCAGGTCGTTACTCATTTACTGGATGTTCAACCTTGGTGGCCTGCTGAAGAGTACCATCAGGAATATTATATGAAACATCGCAAGGCACCGTATTGTCATCAGCCAACCAATCGCTTCGGAGATTAAAGCCGCTCATCCGAAGTATCATTTCATCGAGATTGGTGTGTATGGAGAACACAGCAAGAGCTTTGGGTGTTTAAGTGGGCACTTAACAATATTCATTTCTCAAAGTCAGACTGAACTTACCACCAGAATCCATGTTCTCAATGATAAGATGAGGGTGATTAATACCGCGCCAGAAGCAAACCAACAGTAGCTTGCTAAACCTGCTGCGGGTAATTCTTCGCGAAAAACATTCAACAAAACAGAGCCTGCTAAAAAAGAAACCATTAAGGCAACAATCAGAACATTAACCGGGTCAAAAATAACTGAGCATAGCCAACCTGTTAATAAAGCGCTAATCAATAAAAAACGTCCCCTATGGTTGAATTGTACCTGGTAGAAGCGACAAAACTTCCTGTCCGTTAAGACAAAATGTAAAGCCATTGCCAGAGTAAACAGTATTGTGGCGGTCAGGCTGGAGATTGCCCTTAACGACATCGTATACGTGATTAAGAAGTTATAAAGACAAAACATAGTGAGATGTAAACCGTAAACTAAAAAATCATCATGTCCTTTTTCCCGATAACGCTCAGCCAATAAATCAAATCCGAAATAGATAAGAAAACCAAATAAAGCAAAAATATAAATTAACAATTCATTAAATGGAGTAAGCCATTGATTATTAATCAAAAAATCACCTATTGGCTTATTGTATTCCACCAGGTTAGGTAACATATCTAAAAATACATAGGCGACTGCAACACCTCCTGCAAAAGAGACAAAAGTACGACCATTTCCGGGTAACAGAGCAGCAAACCATGGACTTAGATAATGAAACATCATTAAAAAAATGGTCGCGGCAAAAGCTATCCATAGATGTGGTGCATTGATCCATAACACAGAAATAGACCCTCCGAAATGTGTTTGTTGTGTATGCATTTTAAAACGGCACTTCAGTACATCATTCTCAAAAGATGTTTTCAACTAAAACCAACTCTAATGGCTGACTATTCCGGTGGCTGGCGAAGTTTTTTTAAATGACCTCGCTGAGTTTTGCTATCCAGTCTTTTTTTCACCGATGATTTGGATGGTTTTGTTTTCCTTCGTTTGATAGGTACAACGCTTACTTTTTTAATGAGCTCAACGAGTCGGTACAAGGCATCATTTCTATTATTATCCTGGCTTCTATAGCGTTGGGCCTTAATGATGATAATTCCTTCAGAAGAAATTCGGTAATCGTTTAATTGTAATAACCTGGATTTATATTCAACAGGTAAGGTCGATTGTTCAATATTAAAGCGAAGATGAATGGCAGTAGATACTTTATTTACGTTTTGCCCGCCGGCTCCTTGTGCTCGAATTGGAATCAATTCAATCTCTGCAATTGGAATGTAAATATTATTTGTGATCTTTAACATACGGCCCCGTATTGATCCTGAGAGTGCCTCAGAAAATTTAAGTTAACTCATTGTTTCTACTTAACCAAATTGCACATCCTAAGTTCATGGGTTTACGCACAGTAGTTAGGCTATTATATTTTCTGAGAATCGCTAAGGGTACTGATCGCCCAAATTGGAATTAAATACAGCATTCAAATTGATGGTTAGGACTGTTTATTATCTTAACTTCCCTGCTTAATTTTAAAAATACCTTATATAGGCTACCATCAGATATATTTAACTTTAACATGATTAATTAGTTCCCTATAACTTTAAGGATAGACAATGACAGAAACTATTGGATACGCAGTTCACAAAGCCGGTGCGCCACTACAAAATCTCATTTTTAAACGCCGTCAGCTCGGAGCCGATGACATTGCAATAGATATTTTATTTTGTGGTATTTGCCATTCAGATTTACACCAAATTAATAATGATTGGGGAGTGGGACAGTACCCTATGGTGCCTGGGCATGAAATCATTGGAAAAATAACTGCCGTGGGTGCCACAGTTGATCGCTTTTTACCTGGTGATCTAGTTGGGGTGGGGTGTATGGTTGATTCCTGCGGTACATGTTCCAGCTGTAGTGTCAGCGAAGAACAGTTTTGTGAGTCGGGGATGACACAAACATATAACAGTGAGGATAAGAATTCAGGCGGAGTGACCTATGGTGGCTTTTCTAAACACATAGTAGTAACCCAGGATTTTGTATTAAAAATTGATAAACGGTTAGATGCATCTGCCGCTGCCCCGTTGCTTTGTGCTGGAATCACCACTTATTCACCGCTGAAACGAGCTAAGGTAGGTAAGGAAAGCAAAGTGGGTATCGTTGGCTTAGGGGGGCTTGGGCATATGGCAGTTAAACTGGCTCATGCTTTTGGAGCACATGTTACCGTATTTACCACCTCAGCAAATAAGATAAATGCAGCCAAACAATTAGGCGCAACTGATGTAGTGCTATCTACAGATGCACAGGCAATGGAAGCTCTAACCAATCAATATGACTTTATTCTTGATACAGTGTCTGCTAAACATGATTTAAATCCATATTTAAATCTTCTAAAACATGATGGAACGATAACCCAGGTTGGCTTACCTGCCGATCCAATGGAAATTTCGATGTTTCCAGTAATTTTTAAACGCTTGAATATTAATGGTTCTTTAATCGGTGGAATAAAAGAAACTCAAGAGATGTTGGATTTTTGTGCTAAACATAAAATCACAGCCGATATAGAGTTAATCAATATTGACGAGGTTAATACCGCATTGCTCCGGTTACAAAAGGGTGATATCAAATATCGATTTGTTATTGATATGACCTCATTATGTTAGATTATGCAGGGAGTGATAAGCCTTCATGACCAGCCCCGGAGCATCTATTATGATTTCCCGGGGCCTGAATGATAGAAAAAAATTTACCAGGCACCGTGTTATTCAGGTTGTATTTGTGATCTAAATTCTGAGCGGCAGCAATAGGGATGAAAGGTCAGGATGTAACACCAGGTTATTGGCTATGGTAATACATATATAACTAACGATACTAAGCCAGCCAGTGCAAGCAGGGGGTGCAAAACAATCAATAATTTAGGAATGGCTCCTTCTCTCATGTCAATAATAAAAAGAGTTAACCCGCCCAAGGCGGCAAGGATAAATAAGGTCAAGCTGGTAATCAGAAGTACAGATACGGGGTTCAAAAGCATATAAATTATTACCAGTAATAATGCAGCGACAGCGGTAATTCCATGTAAATATACAACTTTTTTATGACTCGGTGTCTCTTGCAACAGTGCGGTCAAAATAATTAAACCAAACAGTGCTGCGATAATGAATAAAATAATAGCCGCTATTAACATAGGTATTCCTTATTCGTTAAAATTGTTCTTCACGATGCTCTAATCAGACTACCTCTTTATTCCGGGATGAGTAAATAACCTTTGGAGTTAAATTAACAAAGAAATAAAGTAGTGGCTAGCAATCTTAAAACAGCTTGATCGGCGCGTATCGAGCCTATTGTTTAACTTATGTGGTTTGGAATGGCACCCCGTAATCCTGAATTTTGCTGCCTTCAACGATGCATTCGTGTAGTGCTGTGGGCTAATCCCGGATACATTGGATACTATATAGTACCTTTAATCTTAATCGCTTGCGTTGGTCTACTAATCTCCTATTTCAGGAGGATTATTTTTATATTTTATATCCCCTTGTTCGGCTTTGAGTTGATTTTCCTTTAACTGCAGTTCATTGAGTTGTTGTTGCCAGAATAAAGAGACTTGCTCTTTAATTTGGTTGATTTTACGCATCCATAAACCAAGATGATTTGCGAGCATGGGCAGTTTTGATGGTCCAAAGACGATTAAAGCCACGATAAATATCAGTAACAATTCGCCACTACTCATGATGGTTTGTGATCGTCATTTTTTGAGTCATTTACCCGATCATCATTCATAGCACGGCGGAAGTTTTTTATCGCCTCACCCAGATCAGAACCTAGAGCTTTTAATTTGGACGTTCCAAAAAAAGCAAAAATAATAGCCAGTATGAGTAATAAAGATAATGGACTGATGCCACTTAATCCCATGTTAACTCCTTTCTTTACGGTTAATAAGAGCAAAAAAACCTGCTAACCCAGCTCCAGTTAAGACTATGGGGGTGAGGTTTTCGTAGTTTATTAATTGGAAGTAATTAATGATGCCAATGGTTAGCAGAGAGACAGATATCCCTATAGTGATATTCCTCCACTGGATAATTTGAGATCTATTTTTGAGATCTGAAAGTACAATTTCTTTATTTAATATTAATTGTTCTTTTTTCAGCTCCAGGACATCAAAGACCAGTTTAGGCAAATGAGGCAGCTGCTCAGCCATAAAAGGTAAATTTAGTTTTAATTGATGTAAAAAAGCCTTTGGTCCAATTTGTTGTTTTACCCATTTTTCTAAAAAGGGTTTGGCTGTTGCCCACAAATCTAATTCAGGATAAAGCTGGCGTCCCAGACCTTCTATAGCTAACAAGGTTTTTTGTAATAAAATAAGCTGGGGCTGAACTATCATATGGAACCGTCGTGCTACTTGAAAAAGACGCAGTACCACCTGAGCAAATGAAATATCTTTTAAAGGTTTTTCAAATATGGGTTCACACACCGTCCGGATTGCACTTTCGAATTCTTCAATACGGGTATTCCGCGCCACCCAGCCACTTTCAACATGGAGCTGGGCAACACGTCGATAGTCGCGGTTAAAAAAGGCCAGCAGGTTTTCTGCCAGGTAGCGTTTGTCATTGTCATTCAATGTTCCGATGATTCCAAAATCAATGCAAATATATTTGGGTTCCTGGGGATGGTCATACGACACAAATATATTACCTGGATGCATGTCGGCATGAAAGAAACAGTCGCGAAACACTTGAGTGAAAAAGATTTCAACCCCGCGTTCTGCCAGTTTTTTTATATTAATACCATGCTCATGTAACTGTTCTATATCAGACACAGGTATCCCATGAATACGCTCCATGACCATTATATTTTTATGTGAATAGTCCCAGTATATCTCGGGAATATACAATAAAGGCGAGTGATTAAAGTTACGGCGCAATTGCGCTGCATTAGCTGCCTCTCGGAGTAGATCAAGTTCATCCAGTAAGGTATGTTCAAATTCGGAGACTATTTCAATAGGTTTTAGTCGCTTTCCTTCAGGCCAATACCGATCCGCCAATCGTGCAATGGTATACATAATACTTAAGTCTTGTTCAATAATCCGACGCATATTAGGTCTGAGTATTTTAACTACCACATCCTCCCCTGTTTTTAATGTTGCTGCATGAACCTGGGCCATGGAGGCTGAGGCCAGGGCAACGGGTTCAAATTGGGCAAAAACATCGTAAGGGGATTGTCCGTAGGCTCTCTCTATAAGTGCCATCGCTAAAATGCTGGGGATGGGGGGAACTTTATCTTGTAGCTTGCTTAATTCTATTGCAATGTCTTCTGGTAAAATATCGGGTCTGGTTGATAGTGCCTGGCCAAATTTAATAAATATAGGACCCAGCTCTTCTAAAGATTTGCGCAGCGCCTCTCCTCTTGTTAATGGTACCTTGCGAAACCAGTTCCATGGATTTAAATAAACTATAAATCGAATGGGAGCGAATACTCTTAATGTAACGACCACATTATCCAGTCCATTGCTCGCCAGGATGTAGTTGATATGGATGAGGCGTATTAGTTGTCTAATTGGTTTCATGAGCGCTCACTAGTTGATTGATATGAGCTTGTAATCGCTCAACGCTTAATGATAAATCATCCAGCTCATTAAAAAAATCATTTAGCTCATCTCGTGAGGGAAAAATACGCAATTCTTTTTCAAGATACGCCACTATATTGTGGTGTATCGATTCACGAAAGCACTTCTTGAGTTCGTTCCTGTTGCTGACTAACGATCCTATTTGCTGGACTACGCTCTCGCCAGAGATCTGGGCATTATTAAGCTCATTCCATAATTTTTTAACCTGCTGCCTTATGTCTTCATTTTTGAAAGGAATTGCATCTGGAGCTTCGGGTTTAGAGAAGGGGGAGGCGTCACATGGCGGATCATTGGTGTGCTCAATAATAACTCCTTTTGTACTGAAATCAGGTGATATTTTATTTTTCAATTTGTTAAATTCTTGCGTTACAGCTTCAAGATTTAGATCCTGGCGGTTCGATAATAGGCTACCAAATTCACTAAATAGAGGTTTAAAGTCCCTTAAAGATAGTGACGATGTTTCATAAGAGGCTGTTGTTTTTTTTCGAAACCAATTACGGGGATTAAGAGAGTTTAAAAAACGCAATGGGATGAGTATCTTAAGAAACAGGGCCGCGCTATTGAGCCCATATTTTGCCACGATAAAGTAAATACGCATGCAGAGTAACAGTTTTTTAATCCGTTTCATGATCACTCAGCAACTGATTCAGATGAACTTGCAAGCGCTCAACGTTTAATGATAGTTCATCTATATCATTATAAAAGTCATCCAACTCATTGCGTGATGGAAAAACACGCAACTCCTCCTGGAGGTATTCTGTGACATTTTGACGCATGTTCTGACTAAACTGTTTTTTAAACTCGATTCCTTTGCGTACCAGAGACCCTATTTGATGAGCCACTACATCGCCAGTGAAATGAGCCAAGTGTCCTTCCCAATCGATATCCATTTCATCAAATAGTTTTTTAACATTCTGTCCCAATTCAATATCACCTGACATGCGCACTTTATCATTAAATAATGAGCGCGCCTTAGATGCGGGTAATAAACTCAGCCTTATTAAACCTATAGGATTACTATGGATAATGGTATCGGGATGACTGTCGTAATGTCCAAGCAGCAGTATGTCACTTTCGTTAAACTGGATAAAAAAATTGACATTTAAAGGCGTAATAATCATTTCAAGCACTTTGCCGTTGAGTGCTTTTAGTTTGATGGACATCTGCTCATCCAGATTCATAGCCTGATTAATTGCTTTTTGTAGTGCTTTTAAAGAATATTTTTTTAGCATAATCAACTCAATATTTGTAGGCAATGTGCAAGGCAACTATGCCGCCACTTAAATTATGAAAGTGACAATCTTCAAATCCCGAACGCTCAATCATTTCCTGTAAGGCAATCTGATTCGGATGCATGCGTATGGACTCTGCGAGATATTGATAACTGGCCTCGTCCTGGGCAAATAATTTACCTACTTTAGGTAAAATATTAAAAGAATACCAGTCATATATTGGCTTTAAGCCTGGATATGATGGGGTCGAAAACTCAAGAATCATGAGTTTACCTCCGGGTTTACAGACTCGATACATTGAGCGCAATGCCTCTTCTTTATCGGTTACATTCCTTAAACCAAAACCCATAGTAACGCAATGAAAACTATTATCAGCAAAGGGCAAGCATTGAGCATTTCCCTGCACAAAACCGATGTTTTTGTAGAGACCCTCATCAAGCAAACGGTCTCGACCAACATTGAGCATGGCCGCGTTAATATCAGCAAGAATAACCTGGCCCGTATCCCCAACTTTTTTTGATAGTAATCGAGTTAAATCACCACTTCCCCCAGCCAAATCGAGGACAGATTGTCCGGAGCGAACTTGGCTAAGCGCAACAGTAAATCGTTTCCATAGATGATGAATACCCAGAGACATTAAGTCATTCATTAGATCATAGCTTTTGGCAACAGAATGAAAAACCTCTGCTACTTTTTTTTCTTTTTCATCCCAGGCAACAGATTCGAAGCCAAAATGAGTGGTTTTTTCCTGGTTGGTCATAAATAACGTACACGCTCGATTAAATTACTTATCTTAACTGATAATTCTCAGGATACCCAGTTAAAATAGCAATCGGTAGTGAAGGTATTTAAAAACATATAGATTGAGTTACTGCCATGAAAATAACTTAGCAAAGGTAAATAACTATGATCATGTTGTTCTCAGTGGCTTGAAATCCCCTCAGCTTCCCGAAAATAGCGTTCTTTTCAATCTTCTTTTCAGACTAAACTAAGTCTACAGTTTATTGAACAGTCGCCCGTTTGTATCCAATTGTTCTTCATCTATTGTTTGGCTCTTTTTATAAGCCCCTGTTGCGAACAATCCCATAGGCCATTAGCGAGCATGACTCCCAGGCTGTATTGAGCAGGTACATAGCCTTGTTTTGCTGCAAGGCGAAATTGCACCACTGCTGCTGATAGGTTTTTGGCAACTCCGTTACCATTGACATAACGTTCTCCCAACGCTACCTGAGCATGCTCATTTTCGTTTTTAGATTTTTGTACTCAAGTTTCTGTAGTATCGCCTGACATAACTATTCTCCTCAATTATCTAAACGATAATTCAATCGACACTGAGGGCGTTTATTTACTTTCGATAGGGGATTAACCTGTGTATCCAGCATCAATAAGATAAATAAACAAGACTTGATGAGTTAGGTAATGCCAGGGACTAGAAAAACCAGTTTCGCTGAACCAAAGCTCAATGAGTGAGGATGTCTCAAACACACCCGTCTTCACTAGTCTTTACCTCAGCGACGAACCCGTTTAATAATTAAAACCAGGTAGTACCAGTTCTCCATTAGTCCTTTGGGAGAAGATAGGTCGCGATGTCTGACTGAATTTTAATTGCAATCAGCAATGATTTATAATTATACTATGTGGTCTGATTAAGGTCAACTGGTTCCCGAGTTGCATCACAATTCATGGTACCAAAGGAGACATAACCCAGGAGCAACAATCACGTAAAAGCTACATAAACTTTGATTTTTAAGTTTGAGTAGCTTCGCTATCGGGCCCCTTAGTTGAGTTCTGCATATAAAATATAGACAACGTGAAGGTACTCCCTTGCTGTAATCCATCTGATTGTACAGAAATCTCTCCGCCTATTTCTTGTGCTAATAAAGCACAATTATGTAAGCCGTAACCATGACCTTCATTTTTTGTAGTAAATCCAAAAGAAAAAATCTTCTTTAAATTTTCTTTAGCAATTCCAATACCATTATCTCTCACAATAATTTGAATACCGAGAGCATCATTTAAAGATATCGCCTCAATAATTAATCTCTTTTCTTGTAGATCATTATCAGTTAAGGCATCAATTGCATTTTTAATTAAGTTAATTAAAATTTGTTGAATTTTTGTTTTTATCGATAAAAATTCAGGAATATGATTGTATCGGCGATCTACATTAATAGATAATTTGCGCAGTCTATTGGCATATAAAAGAAGTATATCTTCAATTAATTCTTCTAATTCAATGGCTTCAACAACATGTCTATTTGGCTGACCCGAAATTTGTTGTGCTGCAATGACTTGATTGACATGGGTTAAGTTCTTATCAAGATGACTCAGTTCCTCTTGTGTTAAGGATTGTTCATGCTCTAACTGCTTAATTAGCCCCTTAAAAAAAGGAACAAATAATTTACCGCGCTCATCTTGTTCAAGATAATGATCGAAGTTACTTTTATTTTGTTCAATGATAGTTAACAGTTTAGGTAATTGGCTTAAAGAAGATTTTTTACTGTTTTCTGAAAGTAATGCCACCGATGTATTGATACTGTTCAAAACATTACCAACGTTGTGTAGGATACTGGTTGCAATCTCAGCAACGCCAGCTGAACGAGATGTTTCTATTAATTTTGTCTTGGCTTTGCTCAGCTTGATTAACATTTCATTTAAATGAGTTTGTAACTGACCAATTTCATCTTTAGTAAGAATAGGTAAGAGGGGGGTCAAATTTCCATAATCAATTTTACCTGCAAAGTCACTAAGCTGAATAATAGGTCTTGAAATAATTTTCATAAGAAACAAACTTAGAGCAAAAGTAATTAAGACAATTAGACCGTTTAACAGTATCAGCAAGTTTTTTAACTCAACCGCTTTTTTAATTGTTTTTATCCTTTCTTCATCTAAAATGGTTGTTTCTTGTAGCAGCAAATTTTTGATAAACTTATTCAGATTAAACTCCGCCGATTTAAGTTCCCTGGTTTTTTTTTCCAACTCTGGCAAAGTTAGTCCTCTTTCCTTAGCAGAAAATACATCTAAAGCTTTTAAAATGACGTTATCTCGTAATTGATCTAATATTTGTGCATTTTTATTGACTGTGGACAGGTGATGTTTTTGATATAATTTTTGTTGCTCGCCCAACTCCCCTAGAAAAGCTAATAATTCGTCTTTTCTCGCATCATTTCTAGTTGAGGTATTGCCATTAGCTGTTTCATTCAGTAATTGAAAATTAGAATCATTAATGAATAAATGAATGCGGGTTGTTAAATTCTGCATACTTAATAACGCTTCTAATCGCGGAACAGTACCATCAACAATACTCAAAAAATCTTGTTTAACAAGTAAATAGCGATTCAATAAGTAAATATTTACTGGAATAAAAAGGAGTGCCACAATCAGCATACTGAGTAATATTTTATAGCGAATACTCATTTTTTATCTAATTCTAAAGCAAAAGGGGGCTGAGCTTGAATAACAGTATTCCCTACTTTTCTCCCCAAAATTAACCCCTCTTTAGCATCAACGGGAAAATGAATGCCACCCCAAACGCGGCTTGAACTCGCTTCATCAGCTTTTTCCCACCAGTTTTGCGTATTTTTAGGAAAAAAATAAGACAAAATGACTGCAGCTGTTGCCGATATAGTGGAGTGGCCTGCTGGATAACTTGGATGATTAGGTGTAGGCATTACGGTATATATATTTGGATTTAACATAAATGGGCGCTTTATCCAATAGGTATATTTTGAATAAAACACGGCGATGACTGAATCGGCAATGCCCATAGCTAATACAGATCGAACAAATAATGCTTTTGAGAACGAAACGTGCTCTTCTTCAATATATTCATTAGCAAATGTTAACCAGATACCTGGAGGTGTTATTGTTGAGGGGTTACCTGCCCAAAATACAACTGCTTTTGTTTGGTTGGGAGTAATATTTTGTAATGCCTGTTCGGTTTGTCTGAGTTCGTCCTGCCATAATTGAGCATTGGGTTTTGGTGCTAAAAATTGCTGCGGTGAGTCGATTATCCATGGTTTCCAAGAGCCAACCTCTTGTCCAAAATACGGTTTACTACCAGCCCAATGATCACCACCTGGTTTTTCTGCAGATAATTTTTGCTGTTTCGTGTCTAATATCATGTGCAATTTTATTTTCTTTAGGACAATTTTTGCAAGCTCGTTTGAATAAGGGTCTGTTTTAACTTGGAATTTAATGTGCGGGCAATTTTTTGGAAAAAACAGACATAGAACCTCAGCAGAGATAGGATCAAGGCTGCCCATAAAACGATGTTTATTGTTATGAGACAAGAACGCAGCATCACGCTGAGCGGTGTAGAGATAAGCATATATTCGCGAAGCTGTTGCATCGCCTAATTTATGGGATTTGACTAGGTCAAACATTATACCATCCCATTTTTTTGTAGTATGTGCTGTCATTTTTTGACTGGAATGTAAATTATTTAAGGCCGCTTGCTCACCTTTATAAGTAAAATAAGTGGGTAAACTCGTTATTTTAGGCGTAGTAAATGCATATATTCCTACCAATATAGAAATAATTAAAAGGATAATAATTACCATCCATAGCTTTCGCATGTTATTCCTTCCTTAAATTTTTTAATATATTGTCAACTGCCGAAGGATTTTTTAATAACTTCGTTAACTCTTCAGCCGGCAGAGGTTTACTAAAATATAAACCCTGTATTTGTGTACAATCGTTCTCTTTTAGAAAATCAAGTTGTTTTTGGGTTTCTACGCCTTCTGCAATGACTTCTAAATTTAAACTATGAGCCATAGCAATAATGGCATGAATAATGACTTCGTTGCTGCGATTGCATTGGATATTATGAATAAATGAACTGTCAATTTTTAATCGGTTTAATGAAAGACTCGGTAAGCGGCGTAAATTAGAGTAGCCTGTACCAAAACCATCTAGCGCAATTTCAATGCCAAACGCTTTTAAAACACTAATTTTTTCTATAATAGTATCGCTAATGATTGTACTCTCACTTATTTCCAACTCTAAGTATTGTGGGGCTAATTCTGTTTCTGAGAGAATATTTTTTATTTTTTCAACGAAATCACTTTGGGCTAATTGCTGAGCCGATATATTAACAGATAGCCGTAGTGGTGGTATGCCCTGTTCCTGCCATCTTTTATTTTGTAAGCAAGCTTCCTTTATGACCCAATCCCCTATAGAAATCATTAAACCTATTCGTTCGGCAAGCGGAATAAAATCAATAGGCAATAACAGTCCTCTTTGAGGATGATTCCAGCGGATTAATGCTTCAACAGCTTCTAACCGGCGATTTTGAATATGGAGTTGCGGCTGATACCATATAGAGAATTCTTGATTAGCTACTGCCTGGTATAATTGAGATTCAAGTTCAAGCTGCTCCAGGATTTTTTCATTCATCTGCTGTGAATAAAATTGAAATTGAGCTCCCCCTAATTTCTTGGCATGATACATTGCCGCATCTGCGTTACCTAAAAGTACATCTATATCTGTTCCATCCTGAGGATAAATAGCTATTCCCATGCTACTGGTCAGATTAAAAGTATGATCCGCAATGATTAAAGGCTCTTTGAAAGTATTAAGAATTTTATTAGCCACTGTTTGTATGTAATTTAAATCTTTTAATTCAGTAACAATCAATACAAATTCATCACCACCTAATCTGGATAGGGTATCAAAAGCACGCACCGCGTGTAACAACCGCTTGGCTATACACACCAGCAATTCGTCACCTGCAGTATGACCTAAGCTATCATTTACTAGCTTGAAGCGATCTAAATCAAAAAATAAAACAGCAAAACCGATATGGTGGCGTTTATGCGCTGCAATAGCTTGTTGCATCCTGTCGTATAACAGCACTCTATTTGCTAATCCTGTTAGCGCATCGTGTGTCACTTGATATTTTAATTCTTCGGTACGTTGTTCAACTGCCAGTTCTAGTGATTTAGTATAAATGCGAGATTCACGTATAAGTTTCCATTTCCGAGTCAAAGCATAGGCTAATTGTCTAACTGCAATATGATCAAAGGGCTTTTTTAAAATGAGAAAATTATCGCTGTGACCTAATTCTGCAATAGTATCTTCCCAGCTGTAATCGGAATATGCGGTACAAATCACTGCATGAACATCGATATCAATTGCCCAAATATTTTTAACCGTTTCAATACCATCCCACCCCGGAGGCATACGGATATCCACAAAGGCTAAAGCATAAGGTTCGTTTTCCTCTATTGCTTTGGCAATAAGAGCCACGCCTTCTTGCCCTTGTGTTGCTGTATCGATTCTAAATTGAGGTAAAGCAGGATTATTATTCTCAACAGTTGGTGTATCAAATAATTTTTGTGCAATATCATCCAGCTCCGTGCTGGCGTTGATTGTTAAAATCTTTAAAAAATCTTTATGAATTTCAATATTATCGTCAATGATGAGAATGCGAAAATCGTATTTGTGTTCATCCATAGTATCTGCTCAATTCATTTTTTTTAATTATAGACTAGATCTATGCAGATCCTGACTGGTAATGCTAGCAGCGAATGCTATCAGGTTGTTCATGTAGTACTTTAGTTAAATGGTTTCCTCAGGGTTTGAAATGCTCCTATTCGTTATTCTTCAGATGGGTACTGTTTATATAAAGCAGCTAAAGTATTCAAATAATGTTGTTCGTCAGGAGGGACGTTATTTTTTTGAGCAAGCCATAAGCATTCAGCCAACTGATCCATGATTAAATGTTCAACTGTTAATGAGTCAGTATATTTGCTCACTAAGTTTTTGTAGATCGTATTAATTCCGGCAGGACGGTTTGTTGCTACTTGTTCTCTGACTGCAAGATGTAGCCCCATATGAAGAAAAGGGTTTGTTTCACCTAGTTCAGGATAATAGGTATGTTGTTGAAATTTATTGGTATTTTCAATAATCATATGGTATTCAGGATGGGCCAGTATCACTTGGACAATTTCATTTTCTAAGGGCAATAGTGGTTTCTTGTGTTGATATTTATCCCAACTGGTGAAAAACAATTGCCTTGTATCTTGGATAGTATCCCCGTAAAACATAATTACCTGACATCATAAATAAAAGCAGTGTAACCGAAGAAAATTAGAACAACAATCTACTATGTGTAAATAGTCCATCTGCAATTATCTCCGGATATAAAAAAATATCTATCATGCACAAAGGCAAATATGGTAAAAATGTTGACACTGATGGGTAACTTATGAGATATTGGCTTTGCGAGGTTGGACTTGCTATGTGTCATTCCACTGGGTCAATTGGCGACACACTGATTGGCCCTTTCTATTTTAATCTATTTTAATCTCGAGCCAGGTTACTATTGTCTCTATCTACAATTGATATAAATTTACTTGTATGATTCGTTGAATCAATATAGATGTTGTGGATTTATAAAATAATCATGACGATTAAAAAGTAAAGTTTATATCGTACTCAACGCTAGTCGAATGCCTATAAAAGCCATCAATAAACCACTGAATAATTCAATGCTTTGCCATATCTTTGCTTTAGTTAAAATATTTGCAAAGTAACGTGTAGTAAAAAATAAAGAACTGAACCAGAGCAGGCTTGAAGTAATGACGCCCAGTAAAAAAACAAGTTGATGATCTGGAAATTGGCTGCTTCCACTGCCAATAATAACCAGAGTATCAATAATGGCGTGAGGATTTAGCAAACTAAACCCCAACGCAAAAAGAATAACCTGGATTCTATTATGGGGTTGATGGGAAGGGGCTGCTTCGGGCTGCTCCCCCGAAAAAGCGCTACGCAAAGTTTTTATCGCGTAATAGAGCAGAAATGCAGAGCCTAACAAAACCATCCAGATTTTCAGAGCAGGATGCTTTAACAGGAGTTGATGTAACCCGGCCACACTGGCTCCGACTAAAATAATGTCACAAATAAAACAGATTGCTGCAGATAAAGCAGCATGATTTCTTCTTGCACCTTGCTTAATAATAAAGATGTTTTGTGGGCCTAAAGCCATTATTAAGGATAAGCCAAGAATCAGTCCATTAAAGTAGATAGGCATAAAAAAACGAATCAAATGAGCTAAGCGTTAAGGATAACATATATAAACCAGTATGGCATTAATGTGACATATAGAACATACTTTATTCATTAGTTGTCGCCATTAGTTAGATATCCACAAAAAATACTTAACTTAGTTCAACTAAGATTTGTCCATTTTCAATTTGTGTAGGATAAACTTTAAGGTTTTTTTCCTTACTAATTTTACCCAATAGGTTGCCTACAACAGGAGGCCATGTGGACCAGCATAAACTCTCACCATTAGTTAAATTAAATTCGCTCTTGTGAAATGGGCATATTATGGAGCCATTGTCGGTAATTTTCCCTTTCGCTAAAGGTAATTTTAAATGAGGACACTGAGATTCAATAGCATAGACCTGTTCCTTATGCCAAATGAAGAGTATTTTTTTACCATCAATAAGGGTTACATATCTGTTTTCTTGCTGTAACTTCGTTAATTCAACTGCAGGTGTGAACGCCATGGTTATCTCTCTTGAACTGATTAGAAGTGCATTATATCAGCGATAGTTTTAATCTGTTAGGAATAATTTTCATAGTCGTTGCCCTCCGGATAAAGCATATTTACCAAAACGGTATATTTATAAGTAAAACCTTGAATAACATTGCAACTTATCTATTGTGGAGTATAAAATGTGACAATTATTCTGTCTCCTCAAGAGAAAAGTAAAAAATAAGAACAAATAGGAGGGAGCGTGGGCTCTTTGTTAAGAAAAAAGTTGATTGTCACCGTCGCTTTGGCAATGCTCAGTGTTATTAGTCAAACTTTATATGCTGAAAACGTGAGCACCAAGCCCGTTGAACCAGCCGTCAATACCAATTCTCCAATGAGTCCTCATACGACTCCTGTAACGCCAACCTATCCTCCTACGGCTGCTGTAAAAGGGATACCGCCAGAATTGATTCAGCGTGGAGAGTATTTGGCAAAGATGGGTGACTGTATAGCCTGCCATACTGACTTGAAAAGTGGTACACCTGCTTATGCTGGAGGATTGCCTATAGCCACTCCTTTTGGAACATTTTATAGTCCTAACATTACACCGGATAAAGAGACTGGAATAGGTAACTGGACAGAGCAAGATTTTATCAGGGCACTTAAAGAGGGGCGCGATCCACAAGGAAGAAATTATTTCCCAGTATTTCCATATATCTACTTTTCTAAAATTACTGATGATGATGCGCGTGCTTTATACGCCTATTTTATGAGTATTCCTCCTGTAAAATTAAAGAACAAATCCTTGCCATTCCCTTTTGGGGTACCTGGTGCCCGATTTACTCTATGGGGGTGGAACTTGCTATTCTTCTTCCCCGAAAATACCGAAATAAAATATGAGGCGGATCAATCTCCTGAGTGGAACCGTGGAAAATATATCGTTGATGGATTAGGGCATTGCAGCATGTGCCATACGCCACTTAATGTCTTTGGTGGACCAAAAACTCAATATTATCTAACTGGAGCTTTTGTTGATGGGTACTGGGCCCCCAATATCACCAAATTTGGCCTGGAACCCGCAACTCATGAGCAAATTGCTAATGTATTCAAAAATAGTGAGTTACTGAATAATGCTGGACCGGTAGCGGGACCCATGGCGGAAGTAAATCGTGACAGTTTAAGCCACTTAAATGATGCTGATTTGCTTGCTATTGCAACCTATATCAAGACTGTTACGACTCCAGATCCTTTAGCAATTGAACCCTCAAATAAGGCTCCTTCGTTGTCTCGCGGCAGACAGGTTTATACTAAAGTTTGCGTCATTTGCCATCAAAATGGCGAAATGAGTGCGCCACTCATCGGTAATTCAGCAAACTGGTATATGCGTCTCAAAAGCAGCGGTCTAACCGGATTATATCGGCATGTGATTCATGGATTTAACTCCATGCCAATTAAAGGAGCCTGTGTCACCTGTTCTGATAACGATATTATTTCTGCCGTAGACTACATTCTTAACGAGTCGCTGACTCGTTCTCAATGGAGAGACCTATCGTCAGGAGGCGAAGTAAAATTCCCTGCCAGTGGTATTAATATTTATAATGAAAATTGTGCTGTTTGCCATAATGAGGGTAAATCTGGCAGTGCGCCCAAGATTGGTGATAAAGCGGTATGGAAGCCTTTAATTGCCAAAAATATGGATGTCTTGATCGAAAATACAATTAAGGGAAAAGACCATCCAAAAAATGGAGGCTGTGATAAATGTACTACTAATGAAATCATTGAAGCCATTAAGTACATAATAAATAAGTCTAAAACTGAAGGAAATTACTCCTTGTGGTAAAAACATAAAATTATTCAATCGATTAAACATGAGTCAGGTTGACCTGACTTCTTGAAGAGAAGAGGGATTGGGATGTTAAACAGGTTAAAGATCTGTAAATTAGTGGTAATCCTTTGTGCTTTGTTTGCCACACAATCAGTGCTGGCTGCTGCGGATTACTGGCAGTTAAATATGCATAAAGGAGTAACTCCTTTAAGTAAGGATATGTACTATCTGCACATGGTCGGTATGGTGGTATGTGCCATTATAGGTATTGTTGTGTTTGGTGTGATGATTTATTCCCTAGTGCATCATAGAAAATCCAAAGGATATAAACCCGCAACATTTCACGATAACCCAAGATTGGAAATTGTCTGGTCTATTATCCCCTTCTTAATCCTGGTAGGGCTCGCTGTACCTGCGACCAGAGTATTGATTCGTATGGATGATAGCAACCAATCTGAAGTCACTATCAAAATAGTGGGCCACCAATGGCGATGGCAATACCAATATTTGAATGAGGGGATCAGTTTTTTTAGCAATCTATCGACCCCTTATGCTCAAATTCAAAATAAACAGGAAAAAGGTCCGTGGTATTTACTGGAGGTAGATAAACCTTTGGTTCTGCCAGTTAATAAAAAAATTCGTTTTCTGGTGACCTCAAACGATGTGATTCATTCCTGGTGGGTTCCGGAATTAGGAATTAAACGTGATGCAATTCCAGGATTCATGTATGAAGCTTGGGCAAACATTGAAAAACCGGGTATATATCGAGGCCAATGTGCTGAGCTTTGCGGAATTAATCATGGATTTATGCCTATAGTGGTAGAGGCAGTAAGCCAGGATGAGTTTGAGCAATGGGTTGCCCATCAAACGAAACCGGATGAACAAATTGGACAATCAGAACGCCTGCCAGTCACCCCAAAAATATTGACCCGTTATGACTTGATGAGCCTAGGTAAACAGAAATATGAACAATTGTGCATTGCCTGCCATAAGGCAGATGGTATGGGCCTTCCACCCATGTATCCTGCGCTTAGAAGCAGTTCTGTAGCAGTGGGCAGACCTATCTCCCGTCATATCGATTTAATCCTTAATGGAATCCCCGGATCTGCAATGCAAGCCTATAAAGATCAATTAACAGATGAGGAAATTGCAGCAATTACGACTTATGAGCGTAATGCCTGGGGCAATGATACAGAAGATGAGATTCAACCTGAGGAGGTTGCTGCTTTGAGACAAAGTACGAATCAACAACCAACCCTGGTTAATAAAGTTAAAGCTGGAGGTTTGCAATGAATCACGCATTATCACATACAGACGAGTCCCATGATGATCATGGTCCGGAACAAGGTAAAGGTTTTTGGGGCTTTGCAAAGCGTTGGCTATTTACAACGAACCATAAAGACATTGGAAGCCTTTACTTATGGTTAGCAATGATCAGTTTCTTCGTAGCTGGAGCTATGGCTTTAGTCATCCGAGTTGAGCTATTTCAACCAGGGCATCGCTTTATCGATCCTAACTTCTTTAATCAGATGACTACCCTGCATGGGTTGGTGATGCTCTTTGGCGTGGTGATGCCTGCATTTACCGGGATGGCCAATTGGCAGATACCTATGATGATAGGTGCTCCTGATATGGCGTTACCACGCCTAAACAACTGGAGCTTCTGGATTTTACCTTTTGCATTTTGCCTGTTGTTTTCGACTATGTTTCATGCAGGTGGAGGTCCAAACTTTGGTTGGACTATGTATGCACCGTTGTCAACGACCTATGCTCCACCCAGCACTGATTTTATGATTTTTTCTATTCATATGATGGGACTTTCATCCATTATGGGTTCAATTAATATCATTGCGACCATACTCAATCTAAGAGCCCCTGGCATGACGTTAATGAAAATGCCCATGTTCGTATGGACTTGGCTTATCACTGCTTTTTTACTGATTGCCATTATGCCGGTACTAGCGGGTGCAGTAACCATGATGTTAGCTGATAGACATTTTGGTACCAGTTTCTTTAATGCAGCTGGGGGCGGTGATCCTATATTGTTCCAGCATATATTCTGGTTCTTCGGCCATCCTGAAGTGTATGTTTTAGTTCTTCCTGCATTCGGAGTTATTTCAGAAATCATTCCTACTTTTTGCCGCAAACCGCTATTTGGTTATCATTTTATGGTTTATGCGACTGTTAGTATCGCTATCCTGTCGTTTGTTGTATGGGTGCATCATATGTTTACAACGGGAGTACCGCTTGGCGCTGAGTTGTTCTTCATGTACACCACGATGTTGATTGCCGTACCTACCGGGATTAAAGTATTTAACTGGGTAAGTACTATGTTTAAAGGTGCTATGACCTTTGAAACCCCAATGTTATTTGCTGTGGCTTTTGTGTTTTTATTTACCATTGGTGGTTTTACAGGTTTGATGCTTGCTCTGGTTCCTGCAGATTATCAATATCAAGACAGTTATTTTGTAGTTGGCCATTTCCATTATGTACTCGTTCCCGGGGTTATATTTTCCCTAATGGCAGCGACCTATTACTGGTTGCCTAAATGGACTGGACATATGTACAGCGAAACAGTGGGCAAATGGCATTTTTGGTTATCGGTTATCTCCGTAAACATCACTTTCTTCCCCATGCATTTTTTAGGCCTTGCTGGAATGCCACGAAGAATTCCTGATTATGCCTTACAATTTACAAATTTTAACGTGATGATATCGATAGGTGCCTTTATCTTTGGCTTTTCGCAGCTCTTGTTTTTATATAATGTAATAGCAACCGTAAGAAAAAGAGGAACAAACAAAGATTTGGTAACAGATAAGGTTTGGGAAGGATCACATGGTCTTGAGTGGACCTTACCTTCACCCCCACCCTATCACACCTTCACAACGCCACCTGTTATTGACTAAAGGCGGAAGTTGATGAGTATTGAAAAAAAACAGCAGAAACTGCTACTTATATTGTCACTGATTGTACTGGGAATGTTTGCTTTCGGCTTTGCATTAGTTCCCATTTACAATAGCTTGTGTAAGACTTTAGGTATTAATGGTAAAACGAATCCTGAGGCCATTGCGTATGACGCAAGCAAAGTTACTGTTGCGGCAGATCGAGAGGTTATGGTTGAGTTTGTTGCGACTAACAATAGTGGCGTCCCTTGGGCTTTTTATCCAAAAACCAAAAAAATCAAGGTACATCCTGGTGAAATCGTTAAGTTGGCATTTTATGCCGAAAATAAAACGGACCATCGCATGACAGTTCAAGCCATTCCCAGCGTGACACCAGGAATAGCAGCCAAGTATTTAAAAAAAACCGAGTGCTTTTGTTTTACTCAACAAACATTAAATGGGCATGAAGCAATGAATATGCCTTTATTATTTCACCTGGATACGGCTTTGCCAGCAAACGTAAATACCGTAACCTTGTCTTATACCTTATTTGATGTGAGCAGCAGAGTAAGTAATTAAAGCAACGAGCTGAATGTATTATTGACACAGGAGATTAAAACACAATGGGAGCGCAAGGTACTTATTATGTCCCCAAGCCTAGTCATTGGCCTTTGGTTGGATCATTGGGATTAACCACTACGTTAGTAGGGGCTGCTTCCTGGCTTCATAATGACTGGTATGGACCTTATATTTTTACATTAGGTCTATGTATTCTTATCGGCATGATGTTTGGCTGGTTTGGCCAGGTTATTTATGAAAATGGTAAAGGTCTATATGATCTTCAGGTCGATAAATCATTTCGCTGGGGAATGTGCTGGTTTATTTTTTCTGAAGTTTGTTTTTTCGGGGCTTTTTTTGGTGCCCTGTTTTTCAGCCGATTTTGGTCGATACCCCTATTGGGCGGGGAAATTCATCCCATGACTCACATCACCTTATGGCCTGAATTTAAAGCGGCGTGGCCTTTATTAGATAATCCAAATAATCAGGTTTTTGCCGGCGCTCATGAGGCTATGGGCGCATGGGGCTTAGCTGCGATCAATACCGTGATCTTATTGACATCAGGGGTCACCATTACTTGGGCACACTGGGCTTTAAAATTAAATAAACGCACTCAATTATTAGTTGGTATGTCATTAACTATTGCCTTGGGGGTGCTTTTTTTGACTTTACAAGCCTATGAGTATCATGAAGCTTATATTGATATGAACCTAACCCTTGCGGCAGGCATCTATGGTACGACTTTTTTTATGCTCACAGGTTTTCACGGATTGCATGTTACCCTTGGTACAATCATGCTGATCGTTATTTTAATTCGTTGCAAACGCGGTCATTTTACTCCTGAGCGGCATTTTGCATTTGAAGGTGTGGCTTGGTACTGGCATTTTGTAGATGTGGTCTGGCTGTTCTTATTTCTATTTGTATATTGGCTATAATTATTTTTTACAGCCGGGTATTGATAATTAATCCTGGCTGAAATTGAATCTTCTCTATATCCATTTTGTAGGTAAAGCAATATTGAGCAAAATTAATTTCCCGTATGGTTGCATTGCCCCGAAAATATTTAGCAAAAAATAATACCTGGGTTTCTTTTTCTAAATATTCAGAGCTGCTTAATTCTAACTCAGTTTCAGATAAACTGATCATTTGGCATTCATACTTATTCTCACCAATTTTGATAGTTACCATCACAGGTTGAACCGGTTGAATTAACACGACAACCTCCGCGATCTAATTACAACTATAAGCTCTCTTAATTTCACTATTCTATTGGAGAGTTAAATTATCCCTAATTTAAAGAAGAATCTAATTAGTTTTAATCTATCCCTTTATATAATTCTAGCTCAAGAATGACTAATTAGTTTCAGGAGAAAGATTTAAGTGCAAGGAAATACACTTTTTTGAGTGAAATTCTGCGGGTTTAAAAGATTCAACAAGCTAGCAAAAACAAATTGATCAAGAGAAAAATTGTTAACTATTAAAAGCTCATAGTAGAGCTGCAATTGTCCAAAACTTCTTCTTCATCGGGGTATTCACTTGCATCACTGTCATTCGCTAAAGAGTTTTGGTTATCTGAAACAGATATACGCTCTCGTTCAATATTGTTAAGACAAATATAAGCTTTAGCATCTTCACTATCAGGCTTTAGGATGTCCTTTCTGGAATCTGTAGTGATTTTTAAAATAAGGGCGGGTTGATTATGACTTTGCTGAATTCGTTGTTGATAATCTATTGCAATTTTAAAATCCTCAGTAAGATGAATCGATGGTGGTTTGTCGTGTTGCATCGCCTTTTCTGAACCATATATTTTTTTATAATCGATATCGTAATCTAAACCGAAGGGATTTGTTCCACGCTGTGATATTAATAAGCCTCTTTCAAGAATAGAGGCAACATTAGCTTCTGCTGTTGCATGATAAAATGTATGAGTGAAACGAACTTCTTTTATTTTATATTTCATTGGGTTTAACTCATTTATATGGTTTATATTTGATCTTAGTGTGCAATTATACATGCATAATGTGCACATGTACACATGCATAGTGCTTACGATTGGATTCACATTAAATGCAACCCATGATTCAATCAAGCTGATTTTGTCGTCATTTCGAGTATTGGAGAGATCTATAGCTGATGCCTGGATGACCTGATTAATTCATTAGTTGGTCAATAATCTTCTGTAAGATATCAGTATTATCATAATGAATAACAAGTGATCCTTTGCCAGCCTTTCCTGGTTTTAATCTTACTTTAGTTTGGAGCTGTTGCGCCAAAGTACTTAATTTATCGTGATAAAGAGGGGTTGGTTCCTCATCAGGCGATTCTTCAATTCTACCCGCTTTTACCCGTTCTACTAATTTTTCGGTTTCACGAACTGACAGATTCTTGGCTATAACTAACAAGGCTACCTGGCTTTGTTGCTCCTCTTCGAGCATCAGCAGCGCCCGAGCATGCCCCATATCCAAATCACCGTGCTCCAGAAGTTTTTTTACCGCTGGTGCCAAGGTAAGCAAGCGTAAGAAATTGCTTACAGCGGTTCTGGATTTACAAAGAAGATCAGCAACCTGTTGATGAGTCAGCGCAAATTCACTGGTAAGGCGGTGCATGGCACGTGCTTGATCCATGGCATTTAAATCTTCTCGCTGCAAATTTTCAACCAAGGCCATGGCCATCGCTGTTTCATCATCAACTTGTTTTACAATTACCGGGACTTCGGTAAGACCTGCCATTTGACTGGCCCGC
Organism: Legionella antarctica; assembly: GCF_011764505.1. Classification (NCBI taxonomy): domain Bacteria; kingdom Pseudomonadati; phylum Pseudomonadota; class Gammaproteobacteria; order Legionellales; family Legionellaceae; genus Legionella; species Legionella antarctica. The sequence continues at coordinate 3,619,575 of NZ_AP022839.1, read as the reverse complement.
CAGCGCCGTTCACCAGCTATGATTTCATAGCGGCCACTGTCTAGCTCCCTTACTAAAAGAGGCTGTAACAAACCTTGTTTTTTGATGGATTGGGCAAGCTCATGTAAAGGGGCCTCCTCCATTTCACCACGCGGTTGGTATTTGCCTGGCTGCAAACAACCAACAGCTAAATTAAGAGGATCTGTCTGAGGTTTTTCATTTAATAAAGTACTGCCAGATTGACTCAATAAGGCGGATAAATTACGGCCTAAACCACTGCGTTTTACTGTCATAATTACCCCTAATTAGCCTGCTACTGTTTGTTTACTGATTACTTCAGAAGCCAGCACCATATAAGCGGCGGCACCTGGTGATGTTTTATCATAATGCAAAGCCGGTAATCCATGGCTGGGCGCTTCAGCCAGTCTGACATTCCGGGGTATCACTGTTCGATATACTTTTGCCGGGAAATGCTCTAACAGTTGTTTGGATACATCCGCACACAGCCGGTTTCGGGCATCGTACATGGTGCGTAGAACCCCTTCAATAGTTAAACGCGGATTCACTGAGGATTTAACCTGTTCGATGGTCGATAAGAGGGCCGCCAAACCTTCCAGGGCATAGTACTCACACTGCATGGGAATTAAAACGGAGTCAGCAGCAACAAAAGCGTTAATGGTCAGAGTGTTTAACGCCGGAGGGCAATCAACCAGAATAAAATCATAGATATTTTGTAATGGCTGCAGCGCCTTATATAAAAAAGTTTCGCGATGATTGCGTTCCATCAAACTGACTTCGGCAACAGTCAAATCGCTATTTCCGGGGATCAAATCATAGCCGCAGGTGGTGGAAAGACAAGCCTGTTCAGCAAGGCAATCACGAAGTAACACATCGTTGGTAGTATGTACCAGTTGATTTTTATCAACCCCACTACCCATTGTTGCATTGCCTTGGGGATCTAAATCAATGAGCAATACTCGTTGACGATTTGCTGCAAGGGATGCAGCTAAATTAATGGCAGTAGTGGTTTTGCCCACGCCCCCTTTTTGATTAGCAATGGCTATGACTTTCGCCATAATTATTCCTTAGTTGGGTTATCGATCAGGACACAGCAGCGCTCACCCTCAACACCTTCAACGGTATAACTTTCGACACGACATGGTTGATGGATCATATTCAATTCAGTATCAGGATAACGCCCTTTCATTGCTAACCACATTCCATTTTTGACGATAAGATGTTTGGTCCAATGAATCATTTGTTCAAGACTGCTAAATGCTCGACTTATTACTGTATCAAAACCTTGGGCTGGGTGGTAGTTTTCGACTCGAAATTGTACAACTTCAAGGTTTTTTAAGTTAAGTTGACGTTTGACTTCATTAAGGAAGCGAATTTTTTTTCCATTACTGTCCAATAAGACAAGCTGAAGGTCTGGTTTGGCAATAGCCAGAGGAATTCCTGGTAATCCAGCCCCTGTTCCTACATCCAGAATTCTAGTGCCTTTAAGCCATCGTACAATAGCCAGGCTGTCCAGGATGTGTTTACTGACCATAGAATCCAGCTGACGAACTGCGGTGAGATTATAAGCTGCATTCCATTTATTGAGTAAGAGTAAATAGTTTAATAGCGGTTCACAAAGCGCGGTCAGCTCAAATTGTTCCAGTCCTTGCCTTAAGAGCAATTTAATGTTTCTTTCATCACTCATGCGTTAAGCCGATTTTTTTTTAAATGGACTAAAAGCAAAGACAAAGCTGCAGGTGTTACTCCTGAAATTCGACCTGCCTGAGCCAAAGTGGTTGGTTTAATTTTAGTTAATTTTTGCATCACTTCGCTGGATAAGCCAGTCACTTGGGAGTACTCCAGGCTTTCAGGCAACAGGGTATTTTCGTATTTTTGCAATTTTTCAATGTCTTGTTGTTGGCGGTCTATGTAGCCAGCGTATTTAGTTTGAATTTCTACCTGCTCGGTAACATCAAGGGGTAAATCAGGCAGATTCAAGTCGTTAAGCATCAATAAATGTTGGTAGTTAATTTCGGGACGTTTTAAAAATTCTGAAGCCCGATTATCATGCAACATTGGATTGGCAAGAATATCTTTAAATGCATCATTGTGACCGACTCGGACCCAGGAATTGTGCAGTAGCGACTGGGTTGCTTCTATCGCCTCACGTTTGGTTGAAAACATACTCCATCGCGCGTCACCTACCAAGCCTAATTCTCTTCCTTTAGCTGTTAAGCGCAGATCGGCGTTATCTTCACGCAATAACAATCGATATTCAGCGCGAGAAGTAAACATTCTATATGGTTCCTGGGTACCACAGGTAATTAAATCATCAATTAGTACCCCTATGTATGCTTCATCGCGACGTGGAGACCATAACTGTTTTTCTTGAACTTGTAATGCTGCGTTCATTCCAGCAATGATCCCTTGCGCTGCTGCTTCTTCATATCCTGTGGTGCCATTTATTTGTCCGGCAAAAAATAAATTAAGAATGGTTTTGGTTTGTAAAAAGGAGGTAAGTCCGCGTGGGTCAAAATAATCGTATTCTATGGCATAGCCTGGTCTGGTTATATGAGCGTTTTCAAAACCCTTGATGGTGCGTACAAATTGTACTTGCACATCAAAAGGCAGACTCGTAGATATACCATTAGGGTAAATTTCTTCTGTAGTTAAGCCCTCAGGCTCTACGAAGATTTGGTGGGAAAGCTTATCAGCAAATCGAACTACTTTATCTTCTATAGAGGGACAATAACGTGGACCTACTCCCTCGATTGCGCCAGCATACATAGGCGATTGATGCAGATTAGTACGGATAATATCATGAGTGGCTTCAGTTGTATGGGTAATATGGCAGGGCACTTGCAGAGGATGATCAGTGACTGTACCCATGTAGGAAAATACAGGTAGGGGTGTGTCTCCTGGTTGTACGGTCATCTGGCTGAAATCCAGGCTGCGTTTATCGATTCGTGGAGGAGTTCCCGTTTTTAAACGACCTACAGGTAATTCCAGATCGCGCAAACTGTTTGCAAGAGCAATGGAGGGGGGATCACCTGCTCGCCCCCCGGCAAATTGATTCATGCCTACGTGAATTTTACCACCAAGGAAGGTACCAACAGTAAGGACCACGGCTCGTGCTCTCAGGGTAAATCCCATCTGAGTTACGACACCAGTAACACGACCGTTTTCAATGTGTAGGTCATCTACAGCTTGTTGAAAAATATCAAGATTTGTCTGTGCTTGTAATTGCGATCTAATGGCTTGACGATAGAGGACTCTGTCAGCCTGGGCACGGGTTGCGCGTACGGCAGGGCCTTTTGAGGCATTAAGGATGCGAAACTGAATCCCTGCCAGATCAGCGGCTTTGGCCATCGCTCCATCCAAAGCATCAATTTCCTTAACCAAGTGCCCTTTACCGATTCCGCCAATGGCAGGGTTACAGGACATTTGACCGAGCAAGTCCATATTATGTGTGAGTAATAGGGTTTGTACCCCCATACGAGCCGCAGCAAGAGCTGCTTCGGTACCCGCATGTCCACCACCTACTACAATGACATCATATAACTTTTCTAGATTCATGGCTGACCAGTAATTGTGTAACAAAAAGAGCAATTATACACTTTTTTTGGCAATTCTCCCAATGAATAGTGCAAGAAAATTCAACAGTTACGTGACAACAAGGTACCTTCCTGGCATGTTTGGAATATTCGTTACCCTGAATTGGGTAAAGGTAATCCAACGATAGGGCTGGCCTTTCACTGTGTGACGTATTAAGCCTTAAGCTACAAATAGATACGGTGCAGTGGGGCGCCCCGCCGAGCATTTGATTCACTAACTCCCAACAGAGGAAGCGCTACAAGAAAACTATCCAGTTAGCCCATTATTCAAGAATGAGGGGTCGATATCGTCTTCACTTTCGTCCTGTTGAGGTTGCTTGGTTATGGATTTTTTTTCACTGGATTTAAAAAAGCTTGGCGATTTAGATGCTTTTTCAACCCACTGCTCTGGATTTTGACTAAAAGCCTGGTATTCCATGTCATTAAATGGTTTTAGTGCCTCTTTTTCATGTGTAAACACCTTATCAATAATAAGATTGGTGAGAAGTGCCAGCCCAATGACCACAGCCAGCGCCCCAAAAAAAACTGGCCCCATCGGTAAAAAGACTAAATTTGCCAAAATAATAGCAGGAACCAGTGTTTCAAATATGATGGAGCGAACAAGGTGTGCGGTTTGCATGTTCACTTTTTGCTGCTGGTCCCTTGATTCGGCCATCAATTTTTTGATTTCTAAATAAAGGAATTTCATTTCGTTGTCGTTCAGGTCAGGATTTTTTTGCATTAAGATCCTGAACTCATCAATTTTTTGTTTAATGTCCTCTTTTGTTTCTTTTACCGACTGCCTGGATTTATGGATCTCCATACCACCCTTGATTGCGTTACAAATTACCGTCAAAGCAAAGCAGATAACAACTCCTGCAGGCCCTGCAGCAGCTAAGGCAGGAAGGAAAGGGGTTGCTAACATGAAAAAAGCCAGCATTAAACCCACTGCATAAGAGACATTAACTATTAAAATCCTTTCCTTATGCTCCCATTCCCGTTGACAGTTTTTTTGTGCTTTTTTTAATGCATTTAATTGGGTTTGATACTCTCTAACTCTCCGTCCATATCGTTCCTCTTCTTCAGCTTCTTTTTTAATTGCTTCAAGCTGCAGTTTTAACATCCTAATGCTATTCTCATAACTTTGGATTTCTTCACCGTTTTCTGTTGGCTCTTTACTCTGACATTGTTCTTTAGCCTGTTCCAGAGTAAGTAATCGGCTTTGATATTCTTCAATTCTCTTCATGAGACCGTCATTTGTTTCATTGGTTTTTTTTATTCCCTCAAGCTTTAACTCCAATTGCTTAATATTATTCTCATAATCCAGCATCTCTTTGTTGTAATTCGTTTGTTCTTCTGCATATTCCCATACACTCAACGTGATATCAAAAACTAAAAGCGCTAAAGTCAACGCATCGCCCCATGTACCCATCGCTCCTGGGCCATAAAGCCAAAAAAAACAAAGTGCATTTCCTGTGGCCCAAACAAAATCGTTGAGTAAAGAAAATTTTCTTTGATCCCACTGGGTAAGGAAACGTTTTTGCCACGGAGTGCTTTTTTCTGCAACACTGGTCATCCACGGACCTTCAATGGTGTGTTTTAGCAATAAACTAGCATTGAGGGCGAAGCGGAAATAGTACAAGGACCAACTGAGAGTCCCCATATAAGGATCTGGCATTTTAATAGTTTGTTTGCCCTGATCCACGTTCCAAAAATCGGAAGGAATCATCTCTATGAAGGTTTTTATCAGTCCACTGCCCCATACCCAATAGAGGCGTATTTCATTAACCGATCCCATCTGCTCTTTAATGGCTTTGGTTTTGCGATCGATAAATTCAACCATTTTTTCTGCAAACCATTGGCCAAAGAAAATGGCCAGGTATTTAACCGGGTTTCCTTCAGTAGCATAACCTTGGTCTGGCGACTCTCTGATTTTTTTCTCTTTGCACCGTTTTCCGTACTGCAACGCATCGATCAACTGATGACATTTGCTGATAGCGCTTGTATAAGACTTTGAATTTTCAGCTTTTTGATACTCTAACTCATATTGCTTTTGGGTCATTAAAAGCAAATAAGTAACCTGCAAATTTCGTAAGGTCTCATTTTTTTGTTCTTCATTCATGTAAGGAAATTGCACGGAATCAATCCTTTCCACGATAGAAAGGTAATAATTGAGAGGGGAAAGAAAACCGTTTCCTTCGTTGTCTTTGTTGTATTTGAGCAGTTCTTTAACTTTTTGTTTATAGCGCAGCTTATTCGTCTTACCATCAGCAAACGTTTTAAGGTAGGTTTGAACAATCAAGCTGCTTGTTGCCATAACATTGCCTCTATATTTTGAGTTTTTGGTGACTCACATAGAACTTCTGAAAAAAATCTTTATGTTTTAATGATCTGTTTATTTGAGTGTAAAAAAAACCCTTGTAAACAAACATTAATACAACGCCCCTTTTTATTGATCAGTTGTGTCTATATATATGATAGTAAAAAAAATAAATATGTTCTTTTTTATAACATAATAATTATTTTGAAAACAAGCTGGATATTTGTAGATTTACGTTATTGATACTAAAATTTGCATAAAAAGAGATGATTTGGCTAGATTTGTGGAGTACCTTTGGCATCTCATGATGCCTGGCATCGATTCAGTTGTTTTTAAATTAAATGCATACATAAATGTTCCGATTTATGGAATGTATAACAAGAGAGAGTAATAATGCTTGCCTTTTTTTCAAGACCATCAGATAGTCTAGTGGAACATGAGTTGACTCTAGTAAACTACCAAACGAAGAAAGTTGAATTCGATCCTCGCGATGTCCAGCATACCCAATTAGTGACTGACTGTGCCCAATCAGTAAAGGAAAAATTAAAAAATTTGCAGACTATTGATATAAAAATGACTGCTGGTTTTGCCTTGGGAACGGCCGCCCTTTGCTTGTCTTATATTTTACCCTTTTCTCTAGTTGCAACCGCAGGTCTTGCGTATGGTGCCTATCAGTTGGGTCGAAGACAACACGCTTATGCACAATACATCAACGCATTGGAAAATCTATCAAAAAGTTGTGTATGGACATTAGGAGAGGTTGATTCGGAACAGAGCAGTCGTGTTGATATTAAGAATCATCCCGCTATTAAAGAGATGATAGCCACCCTGGCACCATTAACAAGTTCACAGCAATTACGTGATTTTATCGATGACCGTGTAGAAGAAGAGTTTGTTAGCGAGGCACAACAAATCAGGGACAATTTTACCCTTTTTGATGAGCATCTGGATCGAGAAAAAGTTGATCTTTATTTTAAAATATATGGCTACAAACAAGGAGGTTTTTTAGCAATTTTAGAAGGGATGGGGTATGCCATTGTCAGTGGGTTTATTGCACTTAAAACGGCGGTTACTCCTCTTATGCCGTGCCATTCTCCAGCATAATTCTTTTCCGAATCAGGGGCTCATCAAGCCCCTTTCTCTCGCAGTCATAACGCTGTTGGCTCAACGTCAATTCTGGAATAGATATCATCAAAACGTTTAATGTCATCCTCACCCAGGTAGGTACCACTTTGTACTTCTATGACATAAAGCGGCTTATCTCCCGGGTTACTTAAGCGATGAAGAGTGTTTTGCGGAATATAGGTCGATTGATTGATTGATAAGCGGAAATTTTGAACGTCATTAATTACTTCTGCTTCGCCTCCCACTACAACCCAATGTTCTGCACGATTTTGGTGCATTTGAAGGGATAATTTAGCTCCGGGTTTAACCATAAGACGCTTTACTTTGAAGGCAGGCCCTTCGGCTAAAATTTCGTAAAATCCCCAGGGACGAGAGACCCGCTGGTGATCTTGAGTTAATTGATGGTGATCTTTACGTAACGCGTTCACCAATTCTTTAACCTGTTGTGAATATTGTTTATCCGCAACCAGTATGGCATCACTGGTAGCAACTATTATTTGATCATGGATGCCTACTGTCGTTACTAAAATATCCTCGCTATTAATCAAACAATTATGGCTGTCTTGGGCTACTACTTTACCGGTGATGGTATTGCCCTGCTCGTCAGGTTGATTCGCATCAGCAACTGCTGACCAACAACCCAGATCGCTCCATTTCATCGAGACAGGTATCACCACTGCTTTGTCTGTTTTTTCCATGATGGCATAGTCAATGGATTTATCTGTACATTGAGAAAAATAATCCACATTAAGACGTAAAAAGTCATGATGATGGTAGGCCTGGGTTAAAGCTTGTTCACTGAGTTGATGAATGTCAGGTTCGTATTTTTGTAATTCATCAAGATAAACTCCTGCAGTACATACAAACATCCCGCTATTCCAGAAATAATTACCCTGGGTTATAAATTGTGCAGCCTTTTCTGCACGTGGTTTTTCCCTGAAACCCAACACAGCTTTTACTTCATGGGTTAAGTTTCCACCTGCTTCTATATAACCATATCCAGTTTTAGGGCTGTCTGGTTTAATACCAAAGGTAACTATAGCTTTGTTTTCCGCTGCAAAGTGCGCTCCATCGATCATGGCTTTTTTCCAGGCGTCATCATCGGCTATCCAATGATCGGAAGGTAAGACCAGCATTACTGAATCGCTACCGGCCATATTGACTAAATGACGGGCGGCACAAGCAATTGCTGGTGCCGTATTGCGCGCGCAAGGCTCCAGTAAATAAGTTGTTGGCGTATTAAAATCTTGTAATTGCTCCTGACAAAGAAAATAATGGGCATCATTACTTACAATCAGGGTTTGATTACTCTGTACGTTTTTTGCCCTTTGCATGGTTTGTTGGAGCAAGGACTGCGTACCATTCAATGCTAAAAATTGTTTAGGAAAATTTTGGCGAGATAGTGGCCATAAACGAGTTCCGGAGCCTCCGGCAAGAATTACAGGATAGAGATTATTCGTCATCACATTCCAAATTGTGGCATAATTGCCCGCCATTGTAACAGGGTTTTTTATGAGCGAGCAATGCTCAAAATTTAGAGGTATATAAAATGAAAAAGGCAGTGGTGTTACTCTCGGGGGGGCTGGATTCGACTACCTGTCTGGCCCTTGCCAAATCACAGGGTTATGCTTGTTATGCACTGAGTTTTGCTTATGGTCAGAGACATTCTGCGGAATTATTGGCGGCCTCACGAATTGCTCAGCATATGGAGATAGAGCATCGCATCGTCAACCTGGATGTTGCTTTGTTTGGCGGTTCTGCTTTGACGGATAAAAACCTGCGGGTTCCTGATTTTCAAGAAAGTAAGAAAATTCCTGTTACCTATGTGCCGGCCAGGAATACTATTTTTTTATCTATGGCTCTTGGGCTGGCTGAATCCATTGGTGCCAGGGATCTGTTTATAGGAGTAAGTTCTGTTGATTACTCTCATTATCCTGACTGTAGACCGGAATATATCCAATCTTTTGAGGCCCTGACTAATTTAGCAACTAAAGCCGGTGTCGAGGGGGACTCTTTTACTGTTCATGCTCCCTTGCAATATTTAAGTAAGGTAGAGACCATTGAATTGGGTATTGGATTAGGGGTTAATTATGGTTTGACTGTTTCATGTTATCAGGCAAATGAGGCCGGAGAAGCATGTGGAACTTGCGATAGTTGTACATTTAGGAAGCAAGGTTTTTCTGGATCCGGGATAAAAGATCCTACTTTATACCAGAAATTTCCTCATTGATTGATGAGCAAAATGATAACATTCATTTTTTTGATTTTGGAGCAACTGCATGTGGCGTTTGATACAAGAATGGTATAAAACAAATCAAGTCTCTTTAGGGATTGTTGTGGGTGCCTCGATAGGTATGGGCGTTATTAGTGCATCCACTTGCTTATTTTTCCCCTCAGCCTTATTTGCCCTTTCTGCTTTAACATTTCTGGGCGTAACCCCTTTATTTTTTTTGACCACTATGAATTTACCTCTTGCTGTGCTAACAGTTGCAACGATTATGACCGGAGTCACGTTTGGTGCAATAACAGTCGGTGTCTTGGTAATGAAGCAACTCATCCATATTGGCAGACATGTATGGGGGTTATGTAGTGAAGAAAAACCGCAGCAAGATGCCCCTTTAATCGACGATACCTATAGTTATCTTAATGCTCATCTGCAAAAAAGAGACTCCTATACCCCCCAAGTTGAGATTGATGATGAATTTATTGAGATAAGCTCCAGTATTGAAGAAGCTCAAGAGAGCTCAACATGCTCATATAACAGTACTACCGAACAGTATTATAGCTTTGATAACAGTATACCTTATGCATCCTACCCATCTCTGAGCTAGTTGATCAGGTGAACTCTTATTTTGTAAGTTACCGGGTTTCAGCTACAAATTAGTCCTTTACCTAATTTATTCCTGAGTAGTTTGCATGTATGAGTACTAATTTATATAATGGGTTTTTTTGCTCGTAAGCAATTTTTTATGTGGATGGCATAAAAAACAGATTGTTTTTGAACAGTAATATGCGCCTGGTGCTTGAACCATTTTTCCGGATATACCCGCTGAATTTACACTTTTGTTACAACATATTGACCATTTTTGGTTCACATTTTGCAATTTGCTTGCTATAATCCGCTTCGATTTATAACCTTGGAGTACAATAATGACATTTAGAGATTTTGTAACAAAAGCTGCTCTTCTACCAGCGACCGTTTTTAGTGGTTTAACTAACCTGGTTCTGGGTTCTTACCAGCGTAAAGAAGATGGCTCAATAATAACAAAACGCACTGTAGACGGTACAACAGAAGTAACCAACCGCGGTTTATTAGGTACGGTTCTTGATGGTGTCAAATACGTAGGAAGAGCTGTTTCTAATTTTGTTCATAATCACAAAACAGCAATCGCCATCGCATTCTGGGCTTCTTTACTGTTAGCTGGTGGTGCTGCCTTAACTGTATTCCTGTGGCCTGCTGCTTTAGCTGCTGTTACTACCTTCACTATTGCTGGTCTTTCTATTGCTGCTGTAGTTGGTACTAGCACCATTGCTCAAATCGGTGCTGTTGCTGCTCTTACTGCTGTTGCAACCAGTCTTGCTGTTTATGCTGCTTCTACTGTTGTTAACGGACTCGGTGCGTGTGCTACCTTCTTTGCTAGCAGAAGATCTACACCACGTCCTGCAAATGATTCTTTCATTGATGAACAAGGCATTCCTAATGGATATGAAACAATGAGCGGATTCGGCGCTCCCCAAGGAGGCGTAGCAACTGCTTTCACCCAAGCAACAAATGCTCCTGCCAACACAGGAACTTTATTTCCAAAACTTTCAACTCCAGTTAATAGCGAATCAAGCGAAAGTTCAGAAGAGCATCTTGTTGCTGCAGAAGCTACACCCAAATAATACGTTTTTACAAGTATGTCAAAACGCGACTTCGGTCGCGTTTTTTTTCTTATTATCATTTGACCCATCCACTCTCGACAATAACCCAAACCTTGCTCAATTTATCAGCTGCATATGCCCCAGGGGTGATTACAAAAAGGCGGTACAGGATAATGATGCCATCTTAGAGCCCTGGACCCTGCGCTAATGAGGCTAAGAGTCTGCGAGAGGTAAAAGACGCTAAAGAAAAAGAGACTACAGCATTTATTTTATCTTTGCGTTATAATTAGCCGTTTTCATCCTTTTGAGTATTCTATATTTATGGCTACAGAACGTAAAATGCTGGTGACCAGCGCGCTACCCTATGCTAACGGCCATTTACATCTTGGGCATTTGGTGGAGCATATTCAAACCGACGTTTGGGTCCGTACCCATAAAATGTTGGGTATTCAGTGCATCAGCGTTTGTGGCGATGACGCCCATGGAACCCCGATTATGCTTAAAGCAGAACAAATGGGAATTACTCCAGAGGCTTTAATTGCTGAAATCAAATTAAGCCATGAACGTGATTTCCAGGCCTTTGCTATAAATTATGATTGTTACCACACCACGCACTCTCCAGAAAATCAAGGCATGGCCTCAGCCATCTATGAACAGCTGCAAGCAGGCGGAGATATTATCAAAAGAACGATCCGTCAGGCCTTTGATCCGGTAAAACAAATGTTTTTGCCTGATCGTTACGTTAAGGGTACCTGCCCTAAATGTGCTGCCCCGGATCAATATGGTGATAATTGTGAAGTTTGTGGCGCTACGTACTCTCCAACTGATCTTCTTGACGCCGTATCCGCTATTTCAGGTGCCAAGCCTATAGAGAAAGATTCGGAGCACTACTTCTTTGATTTGCCACGTTATGAAGCGTTATTAAAAAAATGGACCAATAATGGTCATCTGCAAAGTGAGGTCACCAACAAATTAAGTGAATGGTTTGCGGCAGGACTAAAACAATGGGATATTTCTCGTGATGCACCTTACTTTGGCTTTCTAATACCCGGAACAACAGATAAATATTTTTATGTTTGGCTGGATGCGCCAATAGGCTATATGGCCAGTTTTAAAAAATATTGCGAGGAGCATGAGGTTTCTTTTGCCGAGTTTTGGAATAAGGACTCCAAAACTGAATTATACCATTTTGTGGGCAAGGACATTGTTTATTTTCATGCTTTGTTTTGGCCGGCAATGCTTGCTGCTAGTGGTCATAGAATGCCTACGGCTGTATACACACATGGTTTTTTAACCGTTGATGGCCAAAAAATGTCTAAATCGCGCGGGACGTTTATAGAAGCGCGTACTTATCTGGCCCATTTGCATCCTGAATACCTGCGTTATTATTTTGCTGCCAAGTTAAACGGGCGTGTTGACGATTTGGATTTAAATTTTGATGATTTTACGAATAGGGTCAATGCCGATCTCGTCGGTAAAGTAGTCAATATCGCCAGCAGATGTGCAGGATTTATTAATAAACGCTTTGATAATCGTTTAAGTAATACCTTAAGGGAGCCGCAATTATACGCGGATTTAATTAAAGTTCGTGAGTCCATTATCGCGTCTTTTGTGGCCCGTGATTATGCGCGTGCCATTCGCCAGATTATGGATTGTGCGGATCAAGTCAATCAATACATTGATGCAAATAAGCCGTGGGTATTAGCCAGGGAAGCAGAGCGCCTGCCCGAGGTCCATGCTATTTGTTCCATGGGCATTAACTTGTTCCGCGTTCTAATCACTTATTTAAAACCAGTATTACCTATGATGGCTAAAGCATCTGAACAATTTTTAAATTGTGAGCCCTTAATGTGGCACTCTATCGATACGCCATTATTAAATCATAGTATTCGTGTATTTCAGCCCTTGATGCTTCGGGTGGAACAAGAAAAAATAGAAGCCATGTTTGCACAAACCAAGGAATCATTGATGACTACTGCTGCCACTACCCTGGAAAATAAGCCAGAACTGGATAATCATCCGATCAGCATTGAGGACTTTGCCAAGATTGATTTACGTATTGCAAAAATAGCAGGAGCAGAAGCTGTAGAGGGTGCTGATAAATTATTGCGATTGACTCTTGATTTAGGTGATTGTCAAAAGCAGGTTTTTGCTGGTATCAAGAATGCTTACGCACCAGAAGATTTGATTGGCAGGCTTACGGTTATGGTGGCTAATCTGGCTCCACGGACCATGCGTTTTGGCGTTTCGGAAGGTATGGTATTGGCGGCTGGTGATGGAAAAGGGATCTATTTATTACAACCTGATTCAGGAGCACTTCCAGGCATGAAGGTGAAGTAATGGCGTCAGTTAAGGAACTAGATGCACTTTTGCCGCAAACTCAATGTGGGGAGTGCGATTATTCAGGGTGTTTGCCTTATGCCGAGGCCTTGGCTCAAGGGGCCGCACCAATCAATAAATGTCCGCCTGGAGGGGTTGTGACAGTAAAGGCTTTAGCAGCGTTACTGCACCTGGATCCGACTCCCTATTTACAAGAGGCTAGTGAACATACTCGGTCTCCATCCACAGCTGCCATAAGTGAGGCTGAGTGTATTGGCTGCACCAAATGTATAAAGGCATGTCCAGTAGATGCAATTATTGGCAGTGGGAAATTAATGCATGCCGTAATTACTCATGAATGTACTGGTTGTGGTTTGTGTGTTGATCCTTGTCCTGTAGATTGTATCGAAATGCTGCCTTTGTCTGTGTCGGAATACAACCCCGATTTGGCACGTGAGCGGTTTAACATAAAGCAAACCCGAGCGTTGCGAGATGAACACGAAAAACAACAAATTTATCGTGAACAGCGTCAATTGGCCCTGAAATCATCGGATCATGTTGAGGATACTCAAGCCAAACAGGATTATATTCAGCAGGCTTTGGCTCGGGTTAAAGCCAAAAAAATCTTATGAACAAACAAAAAAGGCATGAAATTTTTGCCCGTTTGCGTGAACAAAATCCATACCCAACAACCGAGTTAAATTATCATTCGCCTTTTGAATTATTAATTGCTGTAATTTTGTCAGCTCAAGCAACTGATGTCAGTGTGAATAAAGCGACAGCAAAGTTATTTCCGGTCGCTAACACGCCGCAAGCTATTCTTGATTTGGGATTGGAACAATTAAAAGAGTATGTTAAGTCCATCGGTTTATACAACAGTAAAGCTCAGAATGTCATTAAAACCTGTGAGATGCTGATGACCCGGTTCCAGGGACAAGTCCCTAATAACCGGGAAGATTTGGAAGCATTGCCCGGAGTGGGACGAAAGACTGCAAATGTGGTGCTTAATACAGCCTTTGGCCAACCAACAATGGCAGTAGATACTCATATATTCAGGGTCGCTAACCGAACTGGCCTGGCCAAGGGCAAGACTCCTTTGGCAGTTGAAACGGGATTGTTAAAAAATATTGAACCTGAGTTCTTGCACGATGCTCATCATTGGCTAATTCTCCACGGTCGTTATGTTTGTACCGCCCGAAACCCTCATTGTTACTCCTGTTTGATCGCAGATCTGTGTGAGTTTAAAGATAAAAATCTGCAGAACATTGTTAAGTAAATTATTACTTCTTTCATTTACGTTGTATTTCCCAAACAAGCCTTCCGTCATATTGATTGATTCTAATAAATGGTGCACTGTGGCATTTTTGCAGTTTGAGCCGCAAAAAGCTTAATAAAAAGGCTGGTATTTCTTTTTTTTTACTCATAGAATAAAATTCTGTTGTTGCAAGGAGAGCACTATGGGCTGGTTTACTTCAGACGAAAACGAAAAGGACGATACATCGAATGCTGACCAAGAATCGGAAGGATATGGGGTTGGCGCCAAGTTTAGTGCCGGCGCCAGGTGGATTTGGAATAAAGCGATTGTAGGGGCACTTACCTATACTGCCAACACGGCGTTTCAACTTTTAGAGCAAGTCCAGGCTTTACGTACCGCGGTTCCTACACTGGTTAAAAATCCTGAGGCACTCAAACTTGTACGTGGCATGGCTGATGTGATTGTGGGGGATGTTCTCCCCCTGGTAACTCTTAATGTAATAAATAACCAGGTTCAGAATTATTTTCATGATGATCAAGAAGAGGTAACTGGGTTAGGTGCCTATTCACTGTTTTTAACGGGTTTAACTTTAGTCTCGTACACTGTTGTAGCGGTAACCTGGCGACAAGGGGCTCAAGCTTCAGCCCGTATACTACTCCTTGATTCATTAGGGCCTGCTGCGTTCAATTCAAATAAAACCATCCTTCCCCCCACCTTGTGCACCGAATTAAACTGTAATATACAGCGCAAGGCAAAAGGCATGTTAAGAGAGCCATTGATCTTATGGGGAAATGATTTATTAACCGCAGGTATCAGTTATATACCCTACGTTGGTCCACCTGTTTCCCGTGTTTTAAGTATCTATTTTATCGGTCGTTACATTACTCGCCTGACCACCCCGGAGCGTTGTGAGCGGCATAAAGCAATGATGCAGGAATCGGTATTGGCTTTGGGTTTAGGCTATGAAGTAACAACTATGATAATGGATGCGTTTCTCGAGGCTACTATCGGGATGCCACCCTTTTTATATTACCGGGTCATGCGTCACTTAATGCTGTTATTGCACGTTAATGTGGCAGCACATATGACCTTGCCACTGGTTTTACCAAAAGACGCTACTGTATCCATGGACCCCTTGAATATATATGAGCAACTATCCCGTTTTATAGCTGATATAATATTTGCGGGGTTGAAAGAAAATGTGCCCAAATACTTTAAGCCGGAAGAGGGGGAAAAACCGTTGATTCCCCTTTCTACTGCTTTGAAGTTTGCTACCAGGGTATTAAGAAGCGATCTGGAGAGTGAACAACCACTTGGATCTCCAGGGTTTTTTAAGCGTTCAGCCCATGCGATTAAACCTTGGGTAGTACCTCCTATATTTCATGATAGCCACAGTTTTGTTAACGATAAGATTGTTGCTGCTCACTGGCCGGTGATCCGTGAGGAAGTTATTACTATTGTAGAGATCATGGGGTCAGTAGGCAAAATCAATGCGGTTGCAACTACAACTGCGGTAAAGGATATAATCAAGAATGTTCTCTATAAATCCAGAGGGGAAACACTAATTCAGGCAGTGGCTTTAACCGCCACATGGACTCCGGATATTACGGCCAAAGCATTGAATTATCAATGGGGAGTATCTGAAACAGTAACTTTGGTTGCATTGAAATTAAGCAAAAAAGAGGATTTTTGGGCTTTGGCCGATGCCTTAAAAGCATGGTTTGAACGACATAACATAGCATTTGACGTAGAATTAGACGATAGGAGGCATGTTGCTTTACTTGGAGAAAAAAGGATGGAGCCGCTTCCAAAACTACGGGAATCTGTTCCTTTAGCTTCCTCTCAGGAATTAAAATCGGAGCGACGTACCTCTTCAAGGTCTAAGCTTGTCATCAGCCCTGAAGAATTAGTTTCCAGCAAAAGGTCTTCCGTGACTGCGATTGTACGTACTGAGGAATTGGTACCAAAAAAGAGATCTTCCATTTCTCCGTATGTGACTTCTTCCCCTAATCTATTTACGACACGAAGGAAATCAGCAGCTCTACCTATTCAACATAATACTACAGCTGTACTTACAGAGGAAAAAAATGTTGATGATTACTCCCAAAGTAAATGCCAATAGCAGTATTTAATGTGCTGTTTATTGGCTGTTCTTGTACCTGAAAAAAAATGATGCATCTCGATTTTCGTGTTAGGAGGCTTAAGCAAGATAGTTTAGCTGATGCTGGTCGTTTCTATATGGACGCGTTTATCCGTTTTTTGTCCACTTGCCTTAATCAGGTTGATGGTGTTATATTTACGCCCAGATAAGCTTAATAAAAACAATGATCGAACAATAATTTGCTTATGCCGAGGTCTGTTGACAATTGTTCTTTAGTTCCTCGCGTGCTCCCACATCGATAAGACCAATAGTCAACAGACACGGGAACGTTTAATTACTTGGATTATTCACCGAAAATTACTGAAAGCACCCTATCCGGTATCGCCTGCATTCAAATCAATTGTTATACTATGGAAACTTGTTTAACATGAATCAATCCTTGTCCTTGCAACAATCATCTCGCTTCTTATTTGTGACAGTGAGTTTAATTACCTGCCTTATTTTATTAATTAACATATCTTTTAAAATTATTATTCTGCAGGGATTAGTATTTGCTGTTAGTAGTTTGCTCTGCCCATTAGTTGCAGGGCTGTATTTAATAACACTGAGAACGTGTACGTTTAAACAACAGAGGCATGTGCTGAATATTTCTTTAATCACATTGTATACGTTCTGTATAGGTATTTATGTTCTGGTTAATTTACCCGCAGCGGAATACATGCTTGATAATCCCGTTTATCAGATCATTTTTGAAGATATCCCCAAAAAGTTTTTTGCAACTACAATCTCTTTTACTTTAAGTTTTTATTTACCGCATCTATTGTTTTGTACTAAATCAGACAAAATATTATCATCCCCAAAACAATGCATGCTGTTGGCCTTATTAGGAGGATTAAGTTTTTTTTGTCTGGATTTTTTTCTGTTGTTTTCTGACCCCCATGCGCACAGTTTCAAGCAGGTTTATTTCGATTCATTGTTGATTGCATGTCTTCTATTGCTCATTATCGGGGTCAGTTACTTGTCCTTTTTATTGGGTAACAAAGCGAATAAAAATAAAAGATTAAAAGTCATTTCAGAGGATGGAATTTTTCCTCTTTATCATTACCTTATATGCTTTGCTGTGGCTGTGATGTTGATGTGTATCGCATGCGAGTATCGTATAGTGGCATTTAATAAAGACAGTATATTAGCCGCCAGTTGTATTTTTTTTCCTATCACCATGATTATCAGTACCCTAATTGGCGAATTATGGGGATATCATGCCAATTTGAAATTGGCTTTGGTTTTAATCAGTGCACAATTAATTTTTGATGCCTTTTTAATGAGTATTGTTACGCTTCCTTCCCCTCCTTTTTTTAACTTAAATCCTTTTTATAGCTGTATAGTGCCAAGACGGCTTCCGGCAGCAACGCTTTCTTTATGCGTAACGTTCATCAGCAACGCTATGCTGTTGCATTATTTAAAGTATTCGAAATGGAAGCTGCATCGTTCCCTGCGTATCTTCATTGCCAATGTTTGTGCGAGCTCTTTATTATGTCTAGTAGACTACAGCTTATTATTTGGTGGCATTTATCCCTACGAGCAAATCATTAGTTTAGTCGTTAATGTCTGGCAATATAAACTACTGATGACTATGATTTCTCTTCCTCTTGTTCTCTGGCTTTGTAAGCACTTGCAAAGAAATGTTATAAGCGGGTTGCAAATAAATATGTAATATTTATCTATTTATTTATAAAATAATCGCGGGTTGGGGTGGGCGCTTGGTTATAACCGTAACCTTCTAATAAGTCGGGGAAAAACACCCTACGTCCCGCTGCTTGTCCGCGGGACGTCGAGATTTTCGATTTTCCTAAGGTTAATGAGAAATGACATATAACCCTGCACTCTTATTGCCCTGTTTCTTTTTTTACGGGTCTTTTCCATCCAACCAGTGTTTTTTGTTTTGTCTCGGTTAGGGTCAGTTCATCAGCAGGAACATCTCTGCGGATGGTGCTTCCTGCACCTATGGTGGCATTGGCACCTACGGTTACCGGAGCAACTAACTGGGTGTCGGATCCTATAAACACACCGTCTTCGATAACTGTCAGGTGTTTATTGACGCCATCGTAATTACAGGTAATAGTGCCCGCACCCACATTCACTTTTTTTCCTAAATGAACATCCCCTAAATAACTGAGATGACTGGCCTTACTGTCTTCACCAAACACCGCTTTTTTAGTCTCTACAAAATTACCTATTTTACAGTTTGCAGCTAATTGGGTTCCTGCTCGTAAACGGGCAAAAGGTCCGATATGGCAATTATTGGCAATAGAACAGCCTTCCAGTACACTATTGGCATAAATCTCACAGCCAGCTCCTAAAGCTACATCAGTTAAATTGCAGTTAGGGCCAATAATACAGCCATCACCAAGGATTACCTTGCCAGTAAAGACACAATTAATATCTATGAATACATCTTTACCACAAATTAATTCACCACGTAAATCGAAGCGGCGTGCATCAGCCAGCATGACCCCGTTTTCAAGCAGGTTCTCTGCGGTTCTTTGTTGCCATACGCGCTCCAGTTGTTGTAATTGCAAACGGTTATTAACTCCCTGTACTTCCACGGGATCGTCAACCCTTATAGAGGTAATAGGAGTTTTATTTTTTACAGCTAAAGCGATTATTTCAGTCAGGTAATACTCGCCCTGGGCGTTTTTATTACTTAATTGGGGTAACCAAAGAGCTAAATCGGCAGCATGAGCACAGCAAATGCCGGTATAAATTTCTTTTATATTCTTTTCTTGCTCATTTGCATCCCTCTCTTCTACAATGGAAGAAACTTCACCTTGGTTGTTTCTAAGAATACGCCCCAGACCCTCAGGGTTTTCGGGGTGCGCAACCAGGAGTGCTAATACAGATTGATGGTTAGATTTTGTTGCACTGCATTCGATTAAAGCCCGGAGGGTTTTTTCTTGAATGAGGGGCACATCGGCCGATAGGATCAGTACTTGTGCTTGGGGCGGAAGATGGAATAGGGCTTGCATGACGGCATGACCAGTACCGAGTTGCTCTGCCTGATGCACCCAATGCACTGGCAAATCAGGGAGGGAGTTTTGAATTTGTTCTCCGCCATGACCATAAATAACATGTATTGCATCAGGATTTAACTGCTGCGCGGTTTCCACGACTCGATTAAGCATGGGTTTGCCAGCTATTTGATGAAGCACTTTTGGGGTATGAGAGTACATTCGTTTACCTTGCCCTGCAGCTAAAATAATAATTTGTAAATTCATGAGATTTGTGATTTCCTAGGTTAATTACATAACAGGTGCTCAATTTAAACAGTCTGCCCCAATGTTATGAATGATGTAAATACTGATATGATAAAAAATTGCAGATAAAGGAGTAGAGCAATGACAATTTTTCTAATGGTTTTAAAAAAATTAATTAAAGAGCAACTTAGTCCTCTGTCCATTGGCTTAGATAAAAAAGCTAAGTCTGTGGGTTATAATACGGATTTATCTACAGATCAAAAGGAAGTCATTGATAAGCTGGAAGCAGACATCTTGCGCTTTGAAGGGAGCGGCAATGATGAGACTGATGCAGCAAAATTTGGTGAATTGATCGATAAAGCACGGGAAAAAATACAAATAATCAGAGAAAAATATGGTGAATCTCGTGATGAAGGTGACACGATAACCTGTTTAAACAAATTGAAATTACATACCAACGATTTTCATAAAAAATTAGAATCATTTAAGTTTAGTTTGTTAAATAAAGAATATTCTGAAACCCCGGAAAATGTTTGTTATTATCACGCTACTTATTATTTTGGTGAGGAAATTTTTGCTCCCAAGAAAGGTCTGGACATAAAAATCAGAGAGCAAAAGGAAGCCAAGTTGGAAAAAAGACTTCAATCCTTAAGTGAACTTATTAAACCTACCCATACTCTGGACGAACAAAGAGAGCGAAGCATCCAGGTCTTGGATGATCTTGCCTCCGATAACAAACTGGCAATCAAGAAAGATGAGGCTCCAGTGACTGTTCCAGGAATGTCATTTTGGGGCGTCTCCTTAACATTATCAGGAGTAACCGACTATTTTTCTGCCAGTGAAGGGCGGATGGGAGTCCAGTTTAATTTGGCGGCTCGTAAGATTAGAGACATGAGTGAGGATAAGTTTGAGCCTCCAGTTGTGTCACAGATTGAAAATCAAATGTAAACAAATTTTTTAAGGTGAACTTCAAGCTCCTCTTTGCACGACCCTCGCAAAGAGAGACACCTTCAAATTATAGTCCCCCTAATAGTCACTGTCATTAAGTTAAGGACTATCTTGATCCCCGTTCGGGCTGAGGAGGTGCGTTTACGCCGTCTCGAAGCCTTGATGCCTAAGCTTCGAGACAGCGTAAACGCCTCTTCCGCTCGAACGGATTTGGGATATCAAATCCTTAACTTAATGGCAGTGCCTCTAATAGTACCACGTGTATTTTGTAACTCCCCAGCCTGTCGTTCCGAACACAGCATCGGGTCTTTTCAAGACTTGTCTGGAGTTATATTTAATCGTTAAAACGAAGATTAATGATTCAGTTCCCCACATAAATTGGTTTCCATTAATTTCTTGATTTGAACTATATCCAGATTTTTACTTAATAAATACAATAGCTTACAATGAGCTGCTTCCGGGGTCATATCATGACCACTAATGAGTCCTGCTTCTTTTAAAGTATGTCCTGTAGCATATTGTCCCATTTCTACTCGACCTTGTTGGCATTGGGTGCAGTTAACGATGATTACTCCCCGGTCACAGGCATCTTTAATCAATTTTAAAAAACGCGGGTCGTTATTTTGAGCGTTCCCCGCCCCATAAGTTTCCAGAATTAATCCCCGTAAAGGTTGGTTTAAAATATAAGAAAGTACATCTGAAGCAAAACCGGGAAATAGGCGGAAATTAGCAATGAATTGGGGGGTGATGGTTTGTAAATGAAAATTTTGTTTTGCCGGTTTTAACAAGAGATTCTGATGCAGCTCTATATCGATACCGATGGAAGCCAGATGAGGATAATTGGGCGAATCAAAGGCATTAAATTGCTGCGCACTTATTTTTTGAGTTCGATTACCCCGCAATAAATGTTGATTAAAGTAGATACAGACCTCATGAATGGGCTGATGTGTGCAAAGCCACAAAGAGGTAATGACATTATCAATGGCATCGTTTCTCACCTCCGATAAAGGAATTTGAGACCCGGTAACAATGACAGGCTTACTTAAATGCTCTAACATAAACGATAAGGCTGAGGCGGTATAAGCCATAGTATCAGTACCGTGAAAGACAACAAAACCATCGAAATGAGCGTATTCATCGGCGATATCACGGGCTATCCTATTCCAATCATTAACCGTCATATTTGACGAGTCAAGTAGTGGTTTATATTCTTTGACCACATACTCAGGCATGTCCGGATGTTTTAAAGTTGAAATTTGCTCAAGGGCTAATTGAATATAGTCTGGTGCTGGCTCATAACCCAGATTGGTTTTGACACAACTAATCGTGCCACCTGTATTAATGATTAAAATGCGTTTTTTCATGCGTGTTTGGTTTATGATATTTGGGTTGATTATATATTGCTTTAGAGTGGATAGCGAAAAAATATAAACCGGTTGAAGAAGGTGCTTGATTACTTGACATCAGGGCAGTTGCGCTATAGAAATAGGGCGTTATGGATGGATAGGGAGAGCATGATGCGGAAAATTCCATTTAAAAGTGTAGCTGAATTAAGTCAGGAAATTAATGCAGTGGTAAAGCTTATTAATTTCAGGTTTGAACAGTATAAGGGTGCTCAGACAGAAATACGTCAAAAGATAATTGATTATTTTTTTACAAAGCAAAATGAAACAAAACTGTTAGAGGTTATGGGCTTTATGGCCGGCCATACAGTCCAAGCTGTGGATGCGAGTCGCTTATTATCAACTAATTTTGATTCTCTTGAGGCGCTCACTTCAACAGTATTGAACAGTGGTCTCGGTTTGGAACTTCAGGATGATTTCTTTATCTTTTCTTATACCCAAGGTCTTAAAGAAGACCGTATTGTCTTTATGAAACAGCTTGCTCATGCGTTAAATGCGTACAGAACATGTTGTGGCCTCGGGGCAATTTATGATGTCATTCTCCACCATCAACATGTGCAAACTCAAGCATATGAAACCTATTTACCCGCTATTGAAGAGCTAACGGACTATTTTGAAGCAGGTCCAAAACTCGATGAAGAATTAAGTGATTTTTTATCCGATTGCCATGGTAAGGCAGTAGACATCCAAAAAAAGATGGCGATTCAACATAATGAAGTTAATGTGTGGAAAGACTCTTTCACAGAGATGATGCAACGTGGGGTGGCAGTGATTTGTGAATGGCTACATAAAACTGGAGGCAGATTAATTAAGGCTACTACGGAATTTTCCGATAATAGCTGGTTGGGTAGCGATTGGCGTCCGTTTATAGTCAGTTTAATTAATCAATTATTTGCCGGTTATTACAATTATTCCTGGTGGGTTGTTGGCTCTGTAGGCATCAATTCAGATTATTTTGTTACCTTAACTACAGAATTGGCGCAATTCTCTCTAAGCATGCAGGATAAAATGGAGCACTTAAAGCTTGCCTTATTAGGTGAGGCGAACGGAAAAGTTAACCATTTGATTCAAACGATTCAAGCCCATGCTGCGTTAAATACAATAACACTGGCGCAACCACCAACAGCAAATTACAGCCAAAACATCTATGGACTAATGTTCTGTTTGAGTAAGTTTCGCGCTCCGAATGGTGAGAATTGCATCGAAAATACCACTCCAGGACATCAATTCCAATAATATTTTCAGATTTAATTGCCAAGGTCTCGCACTTTGTGGAAAAATCAAGGTATTAACGGTTTAGTCTAAGCAGTGACATCATGGTGATTGATCGCGCCGGTTATCGTTTGAATGTAGGGATTATCCTTGTCAACGAATCGGATAGAGTTTTTTGGGGCAGACGAAGTGGTCATGATGCCTGGCAATTCCCTCAGGGTGGATTGGCTGCTGGTGAAACATCATTACAAGCGATGTTTAGAGAGTTGCATGAGGAAGTGGGTTTGGATAAAAGCGATGTTGAGGTGATTGGCTCAACGAAACGCTGGCTTAAATACAGGCTTCCTAAACAATATTTACGGCATGGCAGTGAACCATTAGTCATCGGCCAGAAACAAAAATGGTATTTGTTAAAGCTTATTTCCAATGAGCAAAAAGTGAAACTGGATCTAAGTGAGTCTCCTGAGTTTGATAGTTGGCGTTGGATAGATTTTCATGATCCGGAAGAGCGGGTTATCTTTTTTAAACGACAAGTCTATGTTCAAGCTTTGAAGGAGTTGGAACCTTTATTAAAAACCCGTCGTACCCCCTACGGCATGAAACGGAAAAGAGGTAATCATAGGCCATAGATGCTTAAACTACTAAAGCGAATAGTTCAAGATGTCACCGCTGCCAAGCATTTAACAGAGGCTCTTGGCATTTTGGTGCAGCATATCAACAAAGCCATTAATGCTGAGGCTGTATCCGTTTACCTTATCGATAACAAAAATGCTGAATACGTTCTGATTGCTACGGAAGGTTTAAATAAACAGGCAGAGTTCAGAGTACGCATTGCTCTTGATAGCGGGCTTGTCGGGTTAATCGGGCGCAGGGAAGAGCCCATCAATTTAGAAAATGCACCGTCTCATCCGGATTTTTATCATAATACTTTATTGGGAGAAGAGCACCTGAATGCCTTTTTGGGTGTGCCAATTATTCAACATAGGAAGTTATACGGTGTTTTAATTGTTCAGCAAGTAGAACAACGCTGTTTTGATAATGCTGAAGAATCTTTTCTTATCACTTTAGCTGCTCAACTTGGCGGTATTATTGCGCATGCAGAAGCAACGGGGGAGTTGGCTGAATTGACGCAACCCAAAGCTTTAGGCGTTGCCAAAGTTGAAGTGGCTCAGGCCGCGTTGTCAGGTATAGGCAGTGTTCCAGGAGTTGGTATTGGTACTGCGGTAGTTGTTTATCCCTTGTCCGATATTGATGCTGTTCCGCGTAATTCAGTAGAAGATCTGGACCATGAAATTAGCGATTTTTATGAGGCATTAGAAGCAGCCAGAGATGATATGCGCCGCTTGAGCAGGCGCATGAAGGCAACAGTGGCCGAGGAAGAACACGCTTTATTTGACGTCTATTTACGGATTCTTGATAAAGACAGTTTAGGCGCGGAGGTGGAGTATGTAATTCGTGAAGAGCATATTAGTGCGCAGGCTGCTTTAGCGACCGTAATTAAAAAGCACGTTTCGCAATTTGAAAGTATGGAAGATGATTATTTACGTGAACGAGCAAGTGATTTCCGTGATTTGGGCAGACGAGTTTTAGCGGAGTTACAATGGTCACAACGCGAAGAAATTGCGTATCCAAAAAGAACTATTCTCATCGGAGAAGAAGTAACTGCTGCAGCACTCGCAGAAGTTCCTGAAGGTCAATTGGCAGGGGTTGTTTCAGTTAAAGGCTCCAATAATTCTCATGTGGCCATTTTAGCCCGTGCGTTGGGTGTTCCAACCGTTATGGGCTTACGTGGGCTAAAGGTTGAATCTGTATCTCGACGGGCGTTAATTGTTGATGGTTATTATGGCCATGTGTATGTTTCTCCCTCAAAAGCAATGCTGGCCGAGTTTAAATTATTAGCCCAGGAAGAACAGGACTTAAATCAAAGCCTCGTCAGTTTGCGAGATAAGCCTGCAGAAACCACAGACAGCTACAGAGTCTCGTTGCAAGTCAATACTGGTCTGGCTATGGATGCCGGTTTATCGATGAGTGTGGGTGCCGAGGGGGTGGGTTTATATCGTTCAGAAGTTCCCTTCATGAGCCGTGATCGATTCCCCTCTGAAGACGAACAGACAATTATTTATCGACAAACTCTTAAGGCCTTTGCTCCTCGTTTTGTTACGATGCGAACTTTAGATATTGGTGGCGATAAAATTTTGCCTTATTTTCCAATAGCAGAAGATAACCCTTATCTGGGGTGGAGAGGGATCAGAGTCACTTTGGATCATCCCGATGTATTTTTGGTACAGGTTCGGGCCATGATGCGCGCCAGTGAAGAGTTAAATAATTTGCGAATTATGTTACCCATGGTAACCAATCTGAGTGAAGTAGAAGAGGCAACCTATCTAATCGAGCAGGCATTTGAAGAGCTTTTAGAGGAAGGCTGCACTTTAGAAAAACCGAAAATTGGGGTCATGATAGAAGTACCTGCAGCGGCCTATTTAGCTCGTGAAATAGCAAAACGAGTTGATTTTATTTCCGTAGGAAGTAATGACTTGACCCAGTATTTATTAGCTGTAGACAGGAATAATGCTCGGGTTGCAGGCCTTTATGATGCCCTGCATCCTGCCATGTTGCGCGTTTTGCTTAAAGTAGTAGAAGGAGGACACGCAGCTGGGGTTGAGGTCAGTATATGTGGTGAGATGGCCAGTGATCCTTTAGCAGTTATTTTGTTAATTGCTATGGGTTTTGATACCCTAAGCATGAACTCATCCAGCTTGCCCAGAGTAAAATGGGTGATTCGCAATTTTGCTATAGCCAATGCCAGGAAAATCCTCGCTGAAGTTCTTGAATACGAGCATCCTGCTGAAATACGTTTCCATCTGCAAAAAGCATTAGAAGATGAAGGTTTGGGTGGCTTAATCAGGGCAGGAAAATCATAATGTTCATTGACTTGCTCATGCATGGTTATATTTATGCAATAATTGGTATTTTTGCTGGATTAATGGCCGGAATTCTGGGGGTTGGCGGTGGAATAATCGTTGTACCTGGATTGGCCTTTATTTTTCAGCTGAACCACATCATTCCAGAACATATAATAATGCACGTTGCTGCAGGTACTTCATTAGCAATAATGATTTTTACGGCACAAGCCTCCTTGAGGGCCCATTATAAAATGGGAGAAATTCTTTGGTCAGTTTTTAATAAATTATGGCCAGGGTTGGTTGTGGGGAGTATTTCAGGGGCTGTAGTTGCCGGGTTTGTATCGACTTACTGGTTGAAAATTATATTTGCAGTTTTTTTATTGCTTGTGGTTGTTAAGATGTTGTCTGATTTGCGTGTAGAACGCGCAGAGAGATTTCCAAGACCTTGGCTGAATGGGCTGGTTAGTTATTTTATTGGATTAAAATCTGGTCTTTTAGGGATTGGGGGGGGTGTTTTAATCATTCCCTATCTTGGCTATTGTGGGGTAGTCGTGCGGAAAATCCCGGCAGTATCTAATTTATGTACCTTTACTGTTGCGATCGTAGGAACTGTTGTTTTTATGGTAACTGGCCGACATGAAATGGCTGCAATAGCTTATTCTACTGGATATATCTATTGGCCAGCGGTACTTTGGGTAGCAATCCCCAGTTGTTTAATTGCTCCTTATGGAACTAAATTGAATTATCTTTTACCTGTACAACAATTAAAGTATGGCTTTATTGCCATATTATTTTTGACAGCAATTAAAATGTTTTTTTAAAAGGAATTTGAATTCATATGTTTACTTTTCCCTATATAAATCCTGTGGCCATATCGTTGGGGCCGATAAAAGTTCATTGGTATGGTTTGATGTATCTGATAGGTTTTGTCGGTGCCTGGTTAATGGCTTACTGGCGGATGAAACATTATAAACTGAATTGGACTACCGAGCAGATTAGTGATTTGATCTTTTATGCGGCTCTAGGAATAATCCTGGGTGGGCGTATTGGTTATATGTTGTTTTATAACACTCAGGCATTGCTCCATCAGCCTTGGGTATTATTTAAAATTTGGGAAGGTGGAATGTCCTTCCATGGTGGGTTAATAGGAGTGATTGTCGCTGTATGGATATTTGCGCGCAGGTTTGGTAAAAAATTCTGGGAAGTCGGTGATTTTGTTGCCCCCTTGGTTCCTTTGGGATTAGCTGCTGGCCGGGTGGGGAATTTTATTAATGGGGAGCTATGGGGAAGAGTGACTGATGTTCCCTGGGCCATGGTTTTTAGTCATGTCGACGAACAGCCACGCCACCCGTCACAAATTTATGAGTTTGGACTCGAGGGCATTGGTTTGTTTATTCTGGTTTGGTGCTATGCTGCCAAACCAAGACCTACAGGAAGAGTATCGGCCGTATTTTTAATGGGTTATGCGGTTTGTCGCCTGATTGCTGAATGTTTTCGACAACCGGATCCTCAATTAGGCTTTATCGCTTTTGGCTGGTTGACCATGGGGCAGATCTTGTCTGTTCCCATGCTTATCTTTGGATTTTGGTTATGGCGGGTTAATAAATGAAAACTTACTTGCAGTTGTTAGAGCATATTTTACAGCACGGCACGAAAAAAACCGATAGAACAGGTACGGGGACCTTATCCGTTTTTGGTTATCAAATGCGTTTTGATTTGAATGATGGGTTCCCCTTACTCACCACCAAGAAATTGCATATGCGCAGTATAGTCCATGAGCTATTGTGGTTTTTACGCGGGGATACCAATATCGCTTATTTAAAAGAAAATGGCGTGACTATTTGGGATGAATGGGCTGATAAAAATGGTGATTTGGGTCCTGTTTATGGTCGTCAATGGAGGAGCTGGCCAACGACTGATGGCCGCACTATAGATCAATTGTCCGAGATTGTGCAACAGATTAAAACCAATCCTGATTCGCGTCGTTTAATTATCAGCGCGTGGAATGTCGGTGAGTTAGATCAAATGGCCTTAATGCCCTGTCATGCACTATTTCAATTTTATGTAGCCAATAACACGCTTTCCTGTCAACTTTATCAGCGTTCTGCAGATGTGTTTCTTGGGGTGCCGTTTAATATTGCTTCTTATTCTTTACTAACCCATATGGTGGCTCAGCAATGCAATCTTGATGCAGGGGATTTTATCTGGACGGGAGGAGACTGCCATTTATATCTTAATCATTTGGAACAAACAAGAACTCAATTAACCAGGCAAACGCTACCTTTACCTTCTTTACGGATAAAATCAAAGCCCAGCTCTTTATTTGAATACAATTATAATGATTTTGAATTCGAAAATTATCAATGTCATCCAGCTATTAAAGCACCTATAGCGGTTTAATCTTTTTGATAACCAATTTATGGAAATCGGTTATCAAAAATAAATTACTTTAATTGAATTAGGAATTGGACAAAGCTGATCTACTGTCATTTATTTCAATGCTCAAAGCATGTCGAGTGGGAACAGGTTTCATCAGGAGATTAAAGCGATGTAATTGTGACGGAGGAGGTGAGGTACGTTCTTGCTCTGCACCTGAATCAAAAAATGAATTAGGTCTTGCTGGAATCGCTAAGGGGTTCACCGTGTGCTCACCAATGTGTAAAGCTTGTGTAAAATTAACAATAGTTTCTCCTAGCTCCCCATCATTTAACGGGTGCAATTCTTCATTAACATTAGTTAGCGTGCGTCTACCATTTTCTGTTGGTAGGGTGTCTGACTTTGGAAACTCATAATGGGAATTAGTTCTATCTTGGGGAGTTATGGCAGAGAAAAAGGGAAGTGAAGGTACGAAACCACTGCCCAAAGCTGAGCTGGCTCGACACGGAGGCGATGCAGAGGCTGAGAAGCGTGCTGGTGTCGCAGATGAGCTAAAAGCAGGAGTACTTGAACTCTGTGCGTCATCGGTTTTAAAAGATGAAATGCTTAGGGTTTTTCTGCTTGGGGGGGAAGATAAAATTCCCTTAGAGCTATCAGGAGTTCGATTTGGGGTGGGTGTCCCTTTGGCCAGGTTTCTAATCGTAGAAAAATAGGTTGTGAGTTTCAGTTGCTTTTCATTTCCAAATTGTTCAATAATTTCTTCTATAGTATTCTGTGGCTTTTGTGAGTGAGGATCTCTATCACTTGCTGCACCTTCAAAATAGAAGCTAACAGGAATGAAAGAAGGTGATGCCGCACTTGCAGCTGCCGGTGAATTGAAGTCTCTCGTGCGTTTATTTTGTGCCTTATATTGCTGACCATGCTCGTCTTGAAACGAGTTCATGAAATCATTTAAAAGAGGTATGTTGCTGCATATAAGAGTCGATGAGAATCCTAAATTAAAATCAGTGAGAATAATCACTTCAGTTACTTCATTTTTACCAAATTTGTTAAGTTCGTTTGTTATGAAATTTTGAACAGTTAAACATGCAGCTTCGCCTTCGCCTTTTAAAGGACTTTCAGTATTATCATACGTACATAGCCTATACTCATCCAATTTTTCAAAGTATTTAAGGGAAACTTTATTTCGGGTTGTAAAATGTAACGCTGATATAACTATTTTCATATTAACTTCCAAGGCGAGGGACAGTATTGAGTATAGACCTTATTACTTAACAAAATATTAACAAGGACTTATAAATATTTAGGTCGAATTGCCTCAAATTACCTGTTGCCGAAGGGAGAATCAAAATGGGAGCAGTTTGCATGGATTTATATTTAAAAACACAGCGTTGTCGTTATCGTCGTGGTAATCGTGCGGTGAAAAAACGTCTATTGGATGAGTTTTGCGAAACCCATGGTTATCATCGTAAAGCAGCAGCGCGGTTACTAAGACAGGCGCCCATTTCAGATAAAAAACCTAAAAAACCAGGTAAAAAGAAAACTTATAATCCTGATGTCTTATTGGAGCCGCTTAAAAAGATATGGCTTGCTACAGATCAGATGTGTGGTAAGCGCTTAAACAGGGCACTGCCTTTGTGGTTACCACATTATGAGAAGCATCATGAGACCTTACCGGAAGATGTATCGACTCAACTACTATCAATGAGTGCTGCTACTATTGATCGCTTACTAAAACCCATTAAAATTCGATATGGGAAAGGTTTAAGTGGAACTAAACCCGGGAGCCTTCTAAGGAAAAAAATTCCGATTAGTACAAATCAGTGGGACTCCAAACAAGTTGATTTTATGGAGGCAGATACTGTCGCACACTGTGGTACTTCACTGATGGGTGATTTTGTCTGGTCAATTACGTTAACGGATATTTTCAGCGGTTGGACAGAGATGCGTGCAGCTTGGAACAAAGGAGCGACTGGGATCATCATGGTAGGGATTCAAGATATAGAAGCCCATTTACCTTTTGAAATAAAAGGTTTTGATTGTGATAACGGCTCAGAGTTTCTCAATTGGCATCTTGTTCGTTATTTTACTGAGCGCCCAGAAAAACTACGGTCGATTCAATTTACACGCTCAAGACCTTATCATAGTAACGATAATGCACATGTTGAACAAAAAAACTGGACTCACGTACGGCAAGTCTTTGGTTATCATCGCTTTGATAATCCTAAGTTAGTCAAACTGATGAATGATTTATATGCTAATGAAATATCTCATCTTTTTAATTTTTTCTACCCTTGTATTAAACTCGTTGATAAAGTACGTATTGAATCAAACATTAAGAAAAAATACGACAAAGCGCAAACTCCCTATCAACGATTAATGACATCAAGCGACCTTACTTTAGAGCAGAAAAAAACGCTGCAGGATAAATTTATTACACTTGACCCATTCGATTTACAAAAAACCATCCAAAAGAAGCTAAAATTACTATTTAAGCTAGTGAATGTTCAAAATACAAAACAGAGAAAGGCCATTTAATGAAAAACTTGGAAGAAAGTAAAAATAAAGCCTGTGGAAATGATGGACGAGTCCTTCGGATCAGCCTGTGCCCTACGGGACGTATGAACAAAGCTATGGATAACGAAAATACGTTACCCACAGCTGTTGTTCACTCTCACAGGCTTCTCGCCCACATACCCACCAGGCTCAATAACAAATATTTTTTAACTGGAATAAAATCTTTCAAAAGCAACACCTATTCTGAGGCAACGACTCAGTACTTTTTTTGTCCTTCGGCAACACCTTTCATTGAGGCATCAGGGGTATGAATGGGTATTGTTAAGAAAAAGGAAGTAATTGCTCTATTTTTCAAAACCTAAATCACTCTTTTATCTATTATAATATTTTATCTTTTTTTCAAAATGGGTATTTATAGATTTATATGTGCTCATGTGGTTTAATATTGTCTCAAATGTTTTTATGGTGTTCAATATGATTCAGAAAATAATGGCAATCCTTTTGGTATCTTTGTGTGCTATGGGTACAGGGTATACCAGTAAACTAAGTAAATTCTTAAATAAAATGGATGATGAACAAAAGCAAAGGAATGCTCAGGAGTGGCAGCAGGATATGAATTTTGCTGATTTCGTCTTTCGTTTGCAAAAACGTTACAGTGATGATCACGGGCAACGCTGTCGGGACTACGAATTTCGTGCCCGTTCCAACCCCTACCGGCATGGGTACTTTACCGTTTGTGATGAGCGGTAGGACCAACTGCTCTTTTGGCGCAAGTTATCCAAACAGTTTACGGATGCTCTCTGGTAAGGGCACTGATTTGTTTTGATTATAATCTACCCATACTATTTTACTGATTCCTTGCGCCATCAGAAGCTCTCCTTGATACAAATCATGATCCATGATCATGCTGGAATTACCAAGGGTGTTTAAATTACTGCGTATCGTTACAGTGGCTGGATAAATGACAGGTTTTAAAAAAGTACAGGCCACATGAACCACTACAGGGCCTATGTCTCCTGTCAGGTGAATATTAGTCTCTCTTAACCATTCAATCCGCGCTTCCTGAAAATAATCAAAATAACGAGCATTATTCACATGCCCCAGGGCGTCCATATCCCCCCAGGCAATGGCAAAAGTTTTTTCATGGAGCGAAATTTTATGATCAGTCATGATAGGTCCATAGGATCAACATCCACATTCCAGCGAATGCCGTTACTTAATTTGGTTATTGTTAACCACTCTCTTAGCTGGGTCAATGAGCCTTTAAGCACTTTTCTGGAGGGCGACTTAATTAATAATTGCATGCGATGTTGATTTGCTTTGCGAGGCATGGGAGCTGGCGCCGGACCCATAACAGTAAGGCGATGTGTCTTGATTTGATCTTTAGTTGCATGTAAAAATTTTAATACCTGCCCTATAGTTTTACCCTGAGCTCTAATCACGGCCAAAAAATGATACGGAGGCAATTCTGCCTGTTGGCGAGTGGTCAGTAAGGCATCGGCAAATTCATCATAACCTTGCTGAATTAACAGATTAAGTAAAGGATGATTGGGTAAATGGGTCTGGATGAGGACCTCACCTGCCTGTTCTGCTCGTCCTGCCCGCCCTGAAACCTGGGTTAACAGTTGTCCTAAATGTTCAACTGCTCTGAAGTCCTGATTATATAGACCGGCATCAGCATCCAGAACGACGACTAAAGACAAGCAGGGAAAATGGTGACCTTTGGCCAGCATTTGTGTGCCAACAATAAGTTGCGCTTCGCCCTTGTTTATTTTGTCGAGATGAGCATCCAGAGAATTTTTTTTACGTACTTCATCACGATCGATACGCAGTACATTGGTATCAGGAAATCGAGCGCTTAAAAATTCGTGTACACGCTGCGTACCAGCCCCTACTGGAATTAACTCCGTACTGTTACACTGTTGACAGCAAACGGGAACTCTTTGGGTTAATCCACAATGGTGGCAAATCATCTGGCCACGTTGCCTGTGCAGGGTTAAGTGGCTATCACATGCACGACAATCAGCCATCCACCCGCATTGATGGCACAGTATCACAGGAGCATAGCCACGGCGGTTAATAAAAACCAATACCTGATTCTGTTTGTGTAAGTGTTCTTCTATTACTTTTAAGGTTGGGGCTGCCAGGCCATTTTGTAGTACCTGAGAGCGTAAGTCGATTAGCTGGTAATGAAGAGGGGTTGTTGATAAAGCTTTATGGTTAAGTTTTAATAAAATGTGTTTATTTTGTTTGCAATTATGTACGCTTTCCAGGCTTGGCGTTGCTGAGCCCAAAATAATGGGGATATTGGCATGATGGGCGCGCATGAGTGCGGTATCTCGAGCAGAGTAACGCACTCCTTCCATTTGTTTTAAAGACGCATCATGTTCTTCATCAATAATGATCAAACCCAAGTCAGGCATCGGAGTAAAAACAGAAGAACGAGTACCAATTATCATTTTGACCCGGGTTTCTTTAGCCAGTTGCCAGGCAATTTGTCGTTCTGATTCGTTTAAACTGGAATGAATCACCGCAATGGGTTGATTAAAGCGAGCCGTAAAACGTGATAATAATTGAGGAGTTAAACCAATTTCAGGTACTAATACCAGTACTTGTTTCCCCCGATTAAGAACCTGGGCAATTACTTGCAAATATACTTCTGTCTTGCCGCTGCCAGTAACTCCTTGTAACAAGAAACTTTGGTAGTGCTGGAGATGATCGGCTATTGCGGTTACGGCCACTGCTTGCTCAGGATTAAGCGTTAGGGGCGGGGTGAGCTCCAGATCAACTCTTTCTGGAATAATAATTTGTTGCGATAAAGAAACAATCTGGGCTGAAAGTAATGCCATTAATTGGCTTGAATTAAAACCATTCCTGGACAGTCGTTGTTTGGAAACTTTGTCTGGTTGTGAACTTAAAAAATCAATAAGCTCCCTCTGTTTACGAGCGCGGTTGGAGATAAGTGTTTTGGCTTCTTCCACTGGCATTTTTAATTGATAAAAATCGTCCATCGGCAACTGACAGGGTTGACCCAAACGGTATTTTTTAGGTAGAGCAAGAGGCAAGACTTCAGACAAGGGTGACTGGTAATAACTGCTAACCCATAGACAAAGGGCTAATAAATCAGTTGTAATTAAAGGCTGGTCATCAATAATGGTGCTGATGCTTTTTAAGGTAATCCCTGTATGTTGGGTTGATGCTGCACCAATGACTATTCCCAGCCGTGTTTGATTGCGAAAAGGCACCCATACTCGGGCGCCTGTGCACGGAGCTAATCCCGGTGCTTCATAGTCGAAATAATCTCGGCTGGTATGGGGAATACATATTTGGTACGCCCCGCCCATTTAATTTCTATGCCATTCGTGACTTGCTGATTGGCCTGGGGCAGAAAAAATTTTTACGACTACTTTTTCGATACGATGCCTATCCAGCTCTTCATGTTCTTTAACAAGTTCGTTTACAAACCAGCGTGATAACTCTTCAACAGTAATGTTGGTCAAAGGCATTAGAGTTACATCTTCTTTAAGAAAGGGGATTTTTTTATGATTAAAGGTAAAATAATAATACTCTGGGTCTTCACCATATTCTAAAAAGGGAGAAAATTGAGGCATCAGAAAAGTCTGATTTAGCTGGCGACATAATTTATGAATGCGCTCTTTATAGTAACGGTAATCGAAAGTCATACCGTTTTCTTCCACCCAGGTAGTTAACGCCAGGTAGACACCGTACATATGACCATGAAGTGGCTCTCTTTCTGTTGCAGAGAAAATAGTGGTATGGCCTGCGGAAAACTTCATAGACTCTTTTTGTAATTCCACTGTAGTCAGATATTTTTTCATCGTTATAAACTCACTCGTTTATCGTGTAATTGAAACCCGTACAAATCGATTTCTATATCACGGGTCAGGGCCATTACCTTGAATAACTCACCCATCTCGCTGGGTTGGGTTAATTGTTTTATTGCCTGTTTTGCCCGAAATTGTTCGCGCTCATTCTTCTGGCTATGGACTAAGCTTAACAAACCGTTTGCCAGCAAAAAAGAGGCTTGATTAGTATACCCTGCAATATGAAATCCAGCCTGCTGTCCTGCTTCTGCGACATGAGTAAAATCGACATGAGCTGTAATGTCTTGTTCACCGGGATGCATCAAGGGGTCCGGGTGGCTATGATGTTGGTAATGGCACATTAAAGTCCCCTGGTTGCGATCGGGGTGATAGTACTCATGTCTGGGAAAACCATAGTCAATTAACAGTACAACGCCCTGGTGCAACATGTGATAAAGGTTTACTAACCAGTCATCAAGAAACAGATTCATTTCTGAAAGATAAGGTGTAGGAAGCAGGGATAGATGACGGTTTATATAGGCCAGTAAGCGTTGATTCAGGCTGGGTTTAAAAATTTCTCGTAATTGCTTTTGCTCATTAAGGGTAATATAGCTTTCCAGAATGCCACTGTCGGATAACATAAATCGGTTTACTGGCATGGCGTCTAATACTTCGTTGGCGATAATCACTCCATTGAAAGGGGTTTCTGGCCAACGTTCCAGCCATTGTACTTTAGCAGCAAGATGCGGTATTTTTTGCTGGATCAGCTCCTGCTGACGGTGACGTAGATTGGCACTTACTTCGAGAATATAATAAGATTCGGGCAAGCAACGGAGTTGTTCCAAGTGGCTTAAGATATCGACACAAAGTGTGCCGGAACCCGCACCAAATTCAAATAAAACCGGCGACACCAAAGTAGACAGTATTTGTTGGCATTGGTTAGCAAGGGTCTGGCCAAATAAAGGGGTTAATTCAGGGGCCGTAATAAAATCTCCCTGCTTGCCCAGTTTTTGCAAGCCCGAACTATAATAGCCTTCACCAGGAGCATAGAGTGCCAATTGCATGAACTCCATAAAGGGCATTTCCTGCTGTTCGACCAGATGTGTGTGCAGCGTTTGTATTAGACTCATAATTGATTAAATGATTTAAAATGGGGAACATACCTTGAATCAAGCAAACAAACAAGAAGCGAAGGTGGCTTTGGTAACTGGTGGAGCGCGGCGCATAGGTGCTGCCATAGTAAAAAAGCTACATGAATCAGGATACAAGGTAGTGATTCACTGTCGCCGCACCTTGGATGATGCCCATGCTCTTGCTGTTCAGTTGAACAATTTGCGAGTAGACAGTGCCTTTATTTTACCTGGAGAACTCACTGAACATGAGGCCTCTCAGGTAATGATGACCACCATTATTGACTGGGCTGGTCGCCTGGATTTATTAGTTAATAACGCAGCAGTTTTTATGCGTACAGAGGATCATTCCCTTAATCCAAAAGATTGGCAGACTCTTTTCGATACTAATGTAAAAGCACCCTATTTACTTAGTCTTGCGGCATATCCTTTCTTAAAGGCTCAGCAAGGAGCTATTGTTAATATAACGGATATCCACGCTGAAAAACCGCTTAAAGGATATTCAGTATATTGCCAGAGTAAAGCGGCCTTAAAAATGCAAACAGAAACCTTGGCTCGTGAGTTTGCTCCAGAAGTCAGGGTTAATGCAGTTGCTCCAGGTGCAACGATTTGGCCAGAGGATGCGAATGCATTGAACGAGGCTGAAAAAGAAAAAATTATCGCCAATACTCCTCTAAAAACTCATGGCAAACCAGAGTATATTGCTCAGGCAATTTTAGCCTTGGCCCAAAATCCGTTTATCACCGGTCAGACATTAAAAGTGGATGGAGGTAGGAGTTTGATGGGGTAACATTCGAGGGTATTACATTACAATAAGGACTTTTAAAAGATTTCGTTTTGATTTAAAAGAGTTGGCTAAGGACAGAGATGAATAAATTCAAGCCATTTTTTCATAAGAAAATCCATTTGAACATTTTTGCTGATTGTTAATTAAAAATTATTCTATACTTTTTAAATCACATGCTGAAAATAAGTACTATTGATAATGGTTCGAATTCTGGTCCTACAACATTCTCCATATGAGCCATTGGGTATAATTATTCATACCTTAAAGAGAATGAAGCTGCGTGTTCGCTATGTCAATTTTGCCAGATCGCCACATCAACGAGTGGATATGAATCGCTATCATGGAGTTGTCATATTAGGTGGTGCTATGCATCCCAGCGAGATTGATTTGTATCCACACCTAACTCACGAAATAGAGTTATTGCAGATAGCAATTCTTAAAGGAGTGCCAATATTAGGAATTTGTTTGGGATCACAATTGTTGAACATGGCCTTGGGGGGGAGCTGTTATGCTTTAGACAAGCCTGAGTTCGGATGGACAAGAATAGACAAATGTGGTGAGCATAATTTATTTGGGTCATTTGATCAGCCAATACATGTTTTTCAATGGCATCAATTTGCAAATAAGACTGCTCCAGGTATTGATGTTATTTTAGACAACAGTCAATGTGTGCAAGCATTTTGTTATAATTATAATAGTATCGGGCTCCAATTTCATTTGGAAATTGATACCAATTTGATTCAGCGCTGGCTCCAACATCCAGACTATTTAGAGCACCTGCATCGCCATCTACAACCAGAAGATATTAAAGCCGTTTACACAGAGACCAAACTACATTTATCCAAGTCAATGGTAGTAGCAAAGGTTTTTTTTGCTAATTTCTGTAGCTTATTCAATAAGAAAATCTATGCCATATCGTCACATACGGCAGGAAGGGAGATGTTTTAGGGTTTTGGTAAGCAACGGAGCCAAGCTACATAGCCACCATGACCAAACTGTGTAGCTTGGGTTTTGGAATAAATGGAGAGGTTGTTTTTGCTACCAGGACTTGAGGTGATTTATCAGATTATCCAGGCGAAAATACTATTCAAACGTAGCTTGTTGCAGATAAAGAGTTATCTCTTCCAAAGAACGAAGTTTATAAAATTGCGCTAATTGCTGGAGATCCAGCTGTTTTTTGAAATAATAACGTACCAGAGACCTACTCTGTAGCACCGCTTTAAATTCATCTTCAAGGTGAGCCAAGCCTTCCAGATGTTGGATAAAAAGTTTTATTTTTTCAGATTGGTTTAATTTTATTGGTTGTTGTTCCAGCAGTTCCTGGTAGAGCCAGGGACAGCCGCTTCCAGCCCGGGCTATCATAAATGCATCGCAATCACTGATTTCTAAAGCCTTTTTAAGCGTAACTGAATTACTTATATCTCCATTGGCAATCACCGGAATATGAATGTGTTGTTTGATTTGGGCGATTTGGTGTAAGTCACACTCAATATCATAATCATCCATCCAGCGTCGGCCATGAACGATGAGCGCATCGGCTCCTGCCTCTGCTATTTTTTTTGCCAGTACCATATCGTTTTCATTGCCTTGGATGCGAATTTTAATCGTCAAGGGGATGGAGATTGTTTCCCGTACTTTTTTAATGATGTCGACTAATTTTTTCGGCTCTTCCAACAAGGCACTTCCTGCTCCTTTTTTTCGAATTTTTGTTTTGGGGCAACCACAATTGATATCAATTAAATCTGCGCCTTGGGTTTCCAGGAGCAGGGCTGCCTGTGCCATGATGTGCATGTCGTTACCAGAAATTTGATACGCCAGAATTTTTTCTTTGGGGGAGCGATATAGGTAACGGGATTGAGGAGCGTGTTTGTGGAGTATGTCAATTGCCGAACTCATTTCTGTGACGCAAAAAGCAGGAGGGAGAAAATGAGAGAACAACTCCCGGAATGGAGCGCAGCTGTAACCCGCCAAAGGACCTTGAATCAGCCTGTGGGGGAGGGTTAATGAGCCTATTTTCCAGGGGGTGTTAATAAAGGTGTGCATGGAAAGAATTCAAGGATATAATTGCATTTCATTTTACCATACATCCAGTATGAATGAGTACGTTATAGGAAACACTCTATTATGGACAAGCGGTACTTATCTCCTTTGGAATTACTTAGTATAGCGACACAACATGCCTATTCTGCAGATTATTTACTGCAGCAGAGAAGCAGCGGGATAATTAGAAGCACAGAAGCCATTGATGAGTTATCCCCAGTTACTTCATTGATGTATGCCGCATTTCAACTTACTTTCAAGGCATACTGTCTGCACGAGCATAGACCGATAAAAGAATACAAAAATTTAATGGAGCTGGTTGAGTTAAATAGTCATCTCGGTTTTTCCAGCCAGGAATTGATACTTCTAAAGACATTATCGCGCCAACAGGTATTTAATAAAGGGATTGATTATGATTTGTGGGAAAATCAGCAGCAATTGCACGTATTTT
Organism: Legionella antarctica; assembly: GCF_011764505.1. NCBI lineage: Bacteria > Pseudomonadati > Pseudomonadota > Gammaproteobacteria > Legionellales > Legionellaceae > Legionella > Legionella antarctica. Next base: position 3,580,174 of record NZ_AP022839.1, on the reverse strand, counting down.
GTGAAGAAATTATTTCCTTGTATGAGCGCGTGCAGGAAATGATGCCTTTAGAATTACAAAATGATTATTTAACATGAAAGAGATTCTTGGTATGTGGCGCCAAAGTTTGAATACAACAGTTAATTGTTAGCCGCGTTTTATTGCATGGCTTTGCAGTCTATGTAAGAGTTTTTATATAACACCGAGTAAGGGACTATAAGATAATTTACCATACTTGGCATCTGACTCGATTCACGTTAGGATTATATTTTTTTAAAAGGGTGAATGTAATGGAGCAGTTAGACGATAAAATCGTGGCTTCTGTGCAACAGCAGGTGTTGCAGCTAAGTAGCCATCTTAATTCGCAGATTTTAGGTCAAAAGGGTTTGATCTCCCGACTGTTAATTGCCTTGCTTGCTGACGGCCACTTGTTAGTAGAGGGTGCTCCTGGTTTAGCGAAAACACGAGCGGTTAAAGAGTTGTCGGACGGGGTTGAGGGAGACTCCCATAGAATTCAATTTACACCAGACTTATTGCCCGGTGATTTGACAGGAACGGATGTATACCATCCGCAAAATGGTTCGTTTGTATTTCAACCAGGCCCTATTTTTCATCACCTTATCCTTGCAGATGAAATTAATCGGGCTCCAGCTAAAGTTCAATCTGCTTTACTTGAGGCGATGGCAGAAAGACAAGTGACTATTGGTGGTAAAACATATCCTTTGCCTGAATTATTTTTAGTTATGGCAACGCAAAACCCCATTGAACAAGAAGGCACGTATCCTCTACCGGAAGCACAACTAGATCGATTTTTAATGTATGTGAAGATTGGTTACCCTGATGCTAAAGTTGAACATGAAATTTTATCCTTAGCCAGAAAAGAAGCATTGGGAACTTCTGCAGCAAAAACAACAAAAACAGCAAAACTATCCCAGAAAACTCTTTTTGAGGCGCGAAAGCAAGTACTTCAGGTGCACACCAGCGAAGCTTTAGAAAATTATCTGGTACAGTTGGTGATTGCAACACGTAATCCAGCTGTCTACAGTGAGGAGTTAGGTCGATGGTTACGTTTTGGAGCCAGTCCACGGGCCACTATTGCCTTGGATCGATGCTCTAAAGCCCATGCCTGGCTTGCTGGTCGAGATTATGTGACCCCAGATGACCTTCATGCTATTGCCCATGATGTGTTGCGTCATAGGGTCTTGTTAAGTTTTGAGGCCGAAGCTGAAGGTGTAAGCAGCGATGATTTTATCGATGCCTTATTACGTTTGGTTGCTATCCCTTAGAGGTTTTTATGGCTGATGGTGTTACCGCAGAATTAAACGAATTAATAAGTCTCAGACGCTATGCTCAATCGGTTCAATATCAACCTGAAATGAGGGCTCTACGCTCTGGAACTCATTTGTCTAAATTACGTGGTCGGGGTATGGATTTTGCCGAAGTAAGAAATTATCAGGCGGGTGATGAAATTCGCCATATGGAGTGGCGAGTCACGGCTCGCACCGGAAGACCTCACGTCAAAATTTATCAAGAGGAACGAGAGCGTCCGGTAGTGATTTTAGCTGATTTCAATCCTTCCATGATTTTTGGTACTAAAATCGCATTTAAATCAGTGATAGCAGCACGATTAGCGTCCATATTAGCCTGGACAGTAATGAAGCAAGGTGATCGGATTGGCGGGTTTTTTTTCTCAGCTACTCAGCATAGTGAATTTACTCCACGAGGGCGTGATTCGGGAGTGCTTCCTTTACTCGCATCTCTGAGCCAATATACTGCACAGACTGATGAGCAACGCGCTGAAAAGCCTCGAATGCTAAGTGATGCCTTGGTCAGATTACGACGGGTAATCAGACCGGGGAGTGTTTTAGTCTTAATCAGTGATTTTTATTCCATGGATAGCGAGTGTGAGCAACACTTGAATCGATTGCGTGCCCATAATGATATCTTGGCTTACCATATTTGTGATCCTGTGGAGCTTGCCCCCCCCAAACCTCAGCAATATGCCATTACCAACGGACAGCAGGAACTAATCCTCGATACCTCTCTGGAAGCGGTGAATACAGCATATGAACTCTATTGTCAGCAAAGAATAGAACAATTAAAAGAGCAATTTAAACGCTTAAAAATTCAATATGTACAAGTCATGTCCGATACGGATTTAGCACCATTGGTTCGTCAGACTTTTCCCAGGAGGACTCGTGGCTAAAGCAGATGCGTTAGCGCAATTAAAAGACATTCATCTTCCAGAATCGATTGGCTGGTGGCCCTTAGCCTCCGGTTATTACGTACTAATTTTCTTTATTTTGTTTTTAATAATAACCCTGATTTATGTTACTTATAAAAGACATGCTAATGCTTTAGCAAAAAAACAAGCGCTTCAATTACTCAAAAGCTACAAAGAGCAATATGAAAAAGATCAAAATGCACCATTAGCCAGTGCCCGGATTTCTGAGTTGTTGAGACGAGTGGCCCTGGTATATTATCCGCGGTCCGAAGTTGCCAGTATTATTGGCGATGCATGGGTGGAGTTTTTAAATCAAACCTCTAAGGGAATTGATTTTAAACCGGTTAAATCGATGCTCTTGGATTCGCCTTTTAAAACATCTGAGACAGTGAATCTCAAACCACTCATCACGCGTGCACAGCGTTGGATAAAACAAAGAGGAGCTCCATGTTCGAATTAGCCTCTCCATGGTTATTGCTGCTTCTTCCCCTGCCTTTGCTATGCTGGTATTTATTACCTCGTGCCCGGGTAAAGCTTCCAGCTGCGTTAAAAGTTCCTTTTTTTGAGGCGATGTTAGGGATTGTAGAGCAGGAGAAGCGCTCTGCTTCAGCTCAATCACTCTTGTTAATTCCGGCTCTAATTTGGTTATTATTAGTTTTTGCTTTAGCGGGGCCTCGTTGGGTTGGTGAACCAAGACCGATGGTTCGGGAAGGTTATAATATTATGATGGCTCTTGATTTATCAGGTAGCATGGAAATAAATGATATGTTATTGCATGGGCGCGCAACAAGCCGTTTGACCGTTGTTAAGCGTGCTGCTGAACAATTTGTTCAGGATAGAATTGGCGATAGAATCGGCTTAATTTTGTTTGGTACCCGTGCGTATTTGCAGACACCTCTAACTTACGATCGGCATAGTGTTTTAATGCGTATTGAAGACGCAACAGCCGGTCTTGCTGGTAAAACAACCTCAATTGGTGATGCTGTCGGATTGGCGGTGAAACGCTTGGAGAATGTACCAGACACAGGACGAATTATTATTCTGTTAACAGACGGAGCTAACAATTCTGGAGTATTGGCACCCTTAAAAGCAGCAGAGTTAGCTAAAGACGATGGAATTAAAATATATACCATAGGCTTAGGCTCCGAAGCTGATCCCAGAGCCCTGTCCAATGATTTTTTAATCCTCAATGCGTCTGCGGATCTGGATGAAGAAACCTTAAAGGAAATGGCAGATATGACGGGCGGTCGTTATTTCCGGGCCACAGATACAGAAACGTTACAAGCAATCTATAAAACGATTAATGCGCTGGAAACAACCAGTCAGGAACAAGCAACTATTCGTCCTCAAAAAGACTATTATCCCTGGTTTGTTGGATTTGCTTTGCTCCTATGTTTTTATTGGATGGGGGACAAAGCTCATTTAGCTTCAGAAATGAATTCGTTTATTCAGCGAAGGGAGGGGTTTAAATCATGATAGCTGAATTTCATTTTTTAAGACCCTGGTGGCTCATGGTCATAATCCCTTTACTAGGACTTGCTGTAATTCTATGGCGGCAAACTCCCAAATTACATGCGTGGAGTGAGGTATGTGATAGTCATTTGCTTGCGCATCTATTGCAGAAAAAAGGGCAGGGTAAGCGCATGACCTCTTTATCCTTTTTATTTTTGAGTGCTTTGTGTATGATTTTTAGTATGGCAGGCCCTACCTGGTATAAACTATCGGTGCCAACTTATAAACCCATATTGCCAAGAGTTTTGGTATTAGATATGTCCTCTAATATGATGATTTCTGATTTAACCCCCAACCGTTTGAGTCGTGCTAAATTTAAATTGCATGATTTATTTGAACGTAAAGATATAGGGCAAATAGGGCTAGTCGTATTTACAGCAGAACCTTTTGTAGTCTCTCCATTAACAGACGATGGGCAAACGATTTCTTCACTATTATCTACATTGACCCCCGATATTATGCCTGTAGGCGGGCATAAACTGGATTTTGCATTGAAGGAAGCGAGTCACTTGATTGAGCAAGCGGGTTATAAACAGGGACAGATCCTGGTTTTAACTGCGGATACCCCTTCTTCTAAAGCTATGGAAACAGCAAAAAAATTAGCTCAGCAAGGTATTACATCCTCAATCATGCCAGTGAAAGCAGATAGAAATTTAAATCCATTGTTTCAGCAATTTGCGGCATCTGGTCATGGGCAATTAATACAGTATTCGCCTGATTCAAGCGATTTAGATCAATGGATAAATGCAAGCAATAAAAACAAATTTTTTGCTCTTAGTCTGGAAGATGATGTTCCACTTTGGCGTGATGAAGGGCGTTGGTTTTTAATCGGTGCATTACTTTTTTTATTACCCGTATTTCAGCGTGGCTGGTTACAGAGGGTGGCAGCATGATGCGTTGTTTGATCTTTCTAATAACCTCATTATTATCCTCTCAGGCTTTGGCATGGAGCTGGCAGGACTTGTGGTATACCCCAGATCAACAGGCACAATTTTTAATGGAAAAAGGACAGTTTGCTCAAGCAAAGGATACCTTTGAACGCAAAGATTGGGCTGCAGCAGCTGCATACAAATCTGGAGATTATCAGCATGCTTTAGAGTTGTTTAAAGACCTTAATAATGAGGAAGGCTATTATAATCAAGGTAATGCATTAGCTCATTTAGGCCAATATGAACAGGCTATAAAAGCTTATGAGAAAGCTTTAGCATTAAATCCCAATAATCAGGATGCCATTTATAATCGTAACTTAATTAAAGATCTTTTAAAGAAAGATAAAGAAAAAAAACAAAACAAAGATCAGCAAAACAAAGATCAACAAAACAAAGATCAGCAGAACAAAGATAAGCAAAACAAAGATCAACAAAACAAAGATCAGCAAAACAAAGATCAACAAAACAAAGATCAACAAAACAAAGATCAACAAAACAAAGATCAACAAAACAAAGATCAAACTAACGAGCAGCAGCAGAATCCAAAACAAGATCAAAATAAAAAAGATAAAGAAAAAAAAGAAGGGAAAGAGCAATCCCAGGCGGATAAAGAGAAACAGAAAGCAAAAGAACAATGGTTACGCTTAATCCCGGATGATCCGGGTGGATTGATGAGAGAGAAATTTTTACGTGATCATTTAAGAAGAGAGCGTGGGTGGTATCGATGAACAAATTAATCATATGGGCTTTTTTAAGTTTATTCAGCGTGTTGGCACAAGCCGATATTCAAGTGCAGGTTGATCCTTCTCAGGTTACTATGGGGGAAGCATTTAAATTAACCTTAATTCAAACGGATACGCAGAATGGGGGGGTGCCTGATCTAACTGCTCTACAAAAAGATTTTGTTATTTTGGGTACAGAAAGAAATGTTAATTATTCGATTATCAATGGACAAGCCCAATCATCCAGCCAGTGGGTGGTTGCTTTAAGAGCAAGGAAGATGGGTACATTAACGATACCTGCGATAAAAATCGGGTTGGAGCAAAGTACCCCAATCACCATTAATGTGGAGGCTGGCTCCAAAACTCAAGACGTGCAAATTGATTCATCACAATCGCAGGACGTGATCCTGACTGCAGAGGTTGATGAAAAAAAACCTTATATTAACCAGCAAATTATATATACGGTTAGATTATATAACAGCAAACAGCTATTAAATGCAGATTATCAAGGTCCCCAGGTGGAAGATGCATTGCTGATCCCATTAGGTGAACAAAAGCGCTATCAAAAAATGCAAAACAATACTAATTACATGGTTGAGGAACAAAGCTATGCTATTTTTCCGCAAAAAAGCGGCCCTTTAAAAATAACTTCCCCTATCTTTACTGCACTGGTTTATGATATTGACCCTCAACGCATCCAGGCAAAAGACAAACCTGTCAATTTGAAAGTACAATCAGTTCCGGATCAATATAAAGGGAAAACATGGTTACCAGCTAAACAGGTCAGGTTAAGTGAGCACTATGAAAACTCCAGTCAAAATATTAGCCAAGGAAGTACGTTGACGAGAACAATTACCTTGGAAGGTGTTGCTATCCCTGCTCAATTACTACCTACTCTTGATTTTAGCGAAACAGATACATTTAGCGTTTATCCTGAAAAAGGTGCTGATCATAACCAGGTAAAACATGGCGAATTGGTTGGTACCACCGAAATTAAGGTGACTTATTTATTTAACAAAGCAGGCAAAGTAACGATTCCTGAATTAAGTCTCCCCTGGTTTAACACAGAGACCGGAAAGGAAGAAACGGCAATTTTAGCTCCAAGAAGTCTGGAGATTACTCCATCAAGTTCAGAAGCAGTGAAAAATACTGCTTATCCAACAGTCAACAGGGATAATGTAACCCAACAATCCCCTTCTGCCTCCCGATCCTCTTCTTCAACATCTGATAATTGGGCCTGGATTGTAGCGGCTCTTTTTGCCCTGGCCTGGATTGTTACCTTGGGATTATGGGGATGGCAGCGACGCTCAAGAAATTTAGGTAAAGGTCAGTATAAAAGAGCTTTAGAAGAGTTAGATAAAGCCTGTTCGCAAGGTAACCCACAAAATGCACGTGATGCTTTACTAAAATGGGCTGCCCTGCATTGGCCAGATGCTCCCTTATTAAATCTGACTGACTTGACCAGATTGGTTCGAGATGCGTATTTAAAAAAACAACTGCAGATACTTTCACAGGTTTTGTATGGCAGTGAAGATAAAAATTTATGGCGTGGAGATGAGTTATTGAGAGCTGTTTATTCGGTAAAGCGAACTCGGGTCAGAACAAAACGAAAACCGCAAATATTACCTCCAATTAATCCTTTTTAAGCTTATAATTTCTGCTCTTCATGCATAACTTGCTAATTGAATTTTCGGCATATTTTAACCTTGTGTGCCATTATGTTTTTTCTGCAACCTTGAAATGAGCATTGATTTGATTACCAATTAGTCTTCACGATCATTGAGTTTACCGCGGAGTATTATTAATTCTTGTTTCGAGTAAGCAGGTTCATCTTGAGGAATGCTTTGGGAGAAGAGTATCCTTGTTTTTATTGTTAGGAACAGCATTACGATAGTAAAAACACATGCTACACTTGTATAAAATTAAAAGGATTTAAGATATGCCTACACAATTGTCAGAAATGATTGCTCAAGAAGATATTCCTGCTATTTTAGTAGATGAAGAAGGAAAATAGTAACCCAGATTAATAATACGTTTCACAAGGTGTACGGTTGGGAAAAGCATAGTCTTGTCGGCAACCCTCTTTTTATGATTATTCCAGAAGCATTTCATACTGCCCACGACATTGGTTTTTCACGGTTCTTAAAAACGGAGAAACCAACATTACTCGGTAAACCTTTAGCACTTTCAATTTGTCACGCTTCAGGTGGGTCGCTGTCTGCAGAGCATACTATTTATGCTGAAAAAAAAGAGGGGAAATGGGCATTTGGTGCACTAATTTAACCCCTGGAATCAGCAAAATGACAGAACTAAATAATCAACAAATAGGCCACCTGCGTAATACCATTACAAAAATGGAGCTTGTATTTAATGCGATTGATGAGGCGGTAATTTGGGCTAATAAAAAAGGTACTATTCAATGGTGTAATAGAGCATTTGATGAGCTGATTGGTGTGCCTCACATTACTCTGATAGGTAAAAATATTCTTGAAATATTCGAGCTGATGAAGATTCGGCCTTCCGACTCAAGCTATGAAAATTAGCAATTATTTAATTTACATGTCGATGGATGGACGGAGTTCGAATTTTATCTGATTGATCAGGAGGAGGAACATTTTTTTCGAATTTCCGTGAGACGCTTTGGTTTGGAAGAGGAAGAAAAATCCTATCTTGTTATCATTCGTAGTATTACAGAGCAAAGAAAAGCCCAGAAACAATTAGAGCATCTAGCGCATTATGATTTATTAACAAATCTTCCAAATCGACGCCAATTTGAAACTCATTTTGAGCATGAACTGGCCAGAGCGCAACGCCATAACCGTCAATTTGCAGTGTTATTTATCGACGTTAATCTTTTTAAAACAGTTAATGATACCTATGGGCATAAAATTGGTGATTTGTTTTTAATAAAATTAGCAGAGCGGTTATCTAATTCTATCCGGGAAGAAGATTTTGCGGCTCGTATCGGTGGTGATGAGTTTATTGTTATCATTTCGGAGATTGAGAACTACAGTAACGCAGAGTTAGCTACAGAAAAAATTTATAAGGCATTAAACGTGACCTATAATTTATCGGGGAATAAAATTGAGGGCAGTGTCAGTATAGGTATAGCCTGCGTTCCTCAAGACGGGATGATAATTGATGACATTATCCGTGTGGCTGATCATAGAATGTACCAAAAAAAAGGAAAAGTGAACCCTGGTTTTTCGCGTAGGCGATGACTAAGCAATGAGATAGAGAATCTGGTTATTAGAGCGCAAATCAGTTTGAGATAATTAAGATTTTCTTCTGGCAAATGATCTTCACTAAATCTTATCAAGAATTGACGATGACCTTCTTATCCCCACAAATTTGCTCTTGGCTCGAATTTTGAAAGTTTCCCAGCACATAATTAGCGACAGCCTCATTAAACTCCATAAATTGGAGTTTTTTTTATAGAGCTCTTCACATAGGAATGCGTCAAGCCAAAATTATTCTCTAAAATTCTAGTGCTGGCTTTCGTTTTTCTCTTATGTATAATAGTTCATATCAGATTTGGTCAGGATGACGCAATGATAAAAATCATTACCCTGTTTTTGCTTTTCTGTACCTTTAATGTCAATGCTTCTATGCCAGTTAGTGGTACTTTTGAAGCCATACAAGTGTGCCCTGCATATAAATCTAAAAACAGTAAATCCAATCCTGGTCATTTAATGGTACAACCAAGCTATCATTATCCTCTCAGAGAAATAAACAAAACCCCGCCAGATTGGTTACGAATAGAGTTGCCTGAAGAACATAACAGCTTACGTTGGGTTAGAGGCAATTGTGGCGTTTCAGAATATCATGAGCGAGATACCAATCGATGTACTTCGGATGTTGGAATGGCTGACTCTTATGTTTTGGCTCTGAGTTCTCAGTCAGGATTTTGTCAAACTTATGGTTATGAAGCAGGAAAACCCGAATGTATGAACCTGGCGAGAGATTCTTACCAAGCCAGCCACCTAACCCTGCATGGCTTGTGGCCCAACCAGGATGCTTGTGGCCAACGCTATGGATTTTGTGGCGTAAATCCCCGCTCTAATCATTGCGCTTATTTTCCTCTGGATTTAAATTCTTCTGTAGCGGAAAAACTAAAAAAAATAATGCCCAGTTACCATTATGGAAGTTGTCTGGAACGACATGAATGGAATAAGCACGGTACTTGTCAGATTTTAACTGCCAATGATTATTTTACCTTGGCAATGCGGTTAGCCACAGAAGCAGATCAAACAGCTCTGGGGCAATACTACAGTGGACCCCATTGTCAAGACAGCGATCCGTTTAATTTAAGATATAACTTTAATTCTACTTTCTTTCGTTGACGAGGGTGCGTAGCACACGAGTCAACCACAATAGCAGTTAATGAAACACCTGTTATTGAGCCTGTGGGTATGTGGGCGCGAAGCCATCGAGTGTGGTCAAGCGGTGGATAACGTCTTTTTGTTATCCATGGCTTGTCCACATGTCCCGAAGGGCGATGGCTGATCCGCAGGACGCGTCCACATATCCACAGGCATTCCATTACGCTGCAGCCTCATATAGGCCAGCATAAACCTCTGACGGCGTGTATATTCCAAATGATTGATGAGGTCTTTCGTCGTTATAAAACTTGAAATACACCCTTAAACCATTTCGTAGTGCTAAAACTGTTCCGTATTCTTTTATGTAAATATCTTCATATTTGACTGAACGCCATAGCCGTTCAATGAACACATTATCCATCCATCGACCTTTCCCGTCCATGCTAATTTTGATGTCATGGTCTTTTAAAACATCGGTAAACGCCTTACTGGTAAACTGGGAGCCTTGATCCGTATTAAAAATATCAGGCCTGCCGTGGAGCCTGATGGCGCTCTCCAACGCGCTTACACAAAAGTCATCATCCATGCTGTTTGATACCTTCCAAGAGAGCACCTTGCGGCTATACCAGTCCATTATTGCCACCAAATATACAAAGCCTCCTTGCATCCTAACGTAGGTAATATCGGTGCACCAAACCTGATTGGGTCGATCAATCACTAAACCACGTAGCAAGTAGGGATAAACCTTTTGTTCCTTGTTCTTTTTACTCGTATTCGGCTTTGGTGCCACTGAAACCAGACCCATGATCCGCATCAAACGCTGCACTCTCTTACGGTTAACGTCATGGCCAAGGCGACGTAAATAAGAACGCATCTTTCTGCTTCCATAGAAAGGATGGCGCATGTATTCCTCATCAATCAAGACCATCAAAGCCAGATTCTCTGGGCTCTCGGTACATATTCCTTCGCCAGCAGTGCGATAGTAGCTAGCGCGTGACAAATTAACCAATGCACATTGGCGTACGATGCTGAGTGTAGGGTGATTGACATCAATCATGGCTCGCTTCTCCCGCACGCTCAACTTAGATGACCGGTCTTTTTTTTAAGCCAGTCTAACTCAACCGCTAGCTGGCCTATTTGCGTGTATAATCGATCTCGTTCTTGTATGATGGAGTCCATGTCTTTGTCATGCTTGCCGCTAAACAATTGCTTGCTTCCATCCAGTAATTGTTTTTTCCACAGATTGATTTGTGTTGCATGCACCTCAAATTCAGATGCCAATTCATTGGTCGTCTTGTGACTTTTTAATGCCTCAATTGCTACCTTTGCTTTGAAGTCAGATGTAAATTTTTTTTTAGCCACTTGGTACCCCGTTTAACAATGGTTTCTATTTTACACCACTGTCTCATTTTTGGGGTCCACTATAATACATCACTAAAAATAAAGGTGAAACCGTAAGGTTAGCGACTTTACGCGAGTTAATTGCAACATCGTTTGGTAAAAATAATGCAGAGAAAGTTTATCTGGGGTGCAACAATGGAGTATTGGTTGATGTCTTTATTAAGCTGCCATCCTTAATTCCTCTAGATGAAACCTTAAAGTCATTAATAAGTAAAGCATCTGCTTATCCAGCTCGAGATTCTTGTCCCCATACGGTAGTTCTTTCTAATTTTACCAAGGAGTCCTGGTTTTAAACATGCTGTGTTGTTGCACATTGGTAGAACTTACTCTAATGTAGAGAGATTATTGATACGGGAATGAAGAACATGCTCAAGCGGTACTATTTTTTGATTTTAAGTGTTTGTGTATTAGTGGGTTGCACCCATCATGGGCAAAAAACTTCTCCTGTATCAACAGAAGAATCGGGTAAAAGTACGAAGCAATACCGACAAACCAATGCATTTACTCAGGTTGATGTTCAAGGACGAGTTAATATACATTTACATACTGGTTATAAAACGCCACAAATTCTTTTAACAGGGGATCCCAGGGATTTGGCGCAAGTGAAGACTGAAGTAAGCGGAACTACTCTCTATCTGATAGTCGGGAACGGATATCCGCGGTATGGTGCTGTAAATGCCGATATTCGAGGACGATTTCTTAATCGTCTGAGTTATAAAGGCTCCGGTCTAATTACAGGACGCCAGTTGCACACCAGTTTTCTTGAACTCTATTTAGCCAACCAGGGTACTACGCAATTAGGGGGAACTATTGGTTTGCAAAAATTAGAAGTAGTTGGCGGAGGACTTACTAAAATTAGCGGTATAACCAGCCATGACTTGCAAATTCGTTTAAAAGAAAAGCCTAAGGTACAGCTTACGGGCTTTGTTACGCTCTCTAAACTGAATGTAGATGGTGAGGGTTGGCTAAGTTTATACTGGGTAAAAAGCTATCATTTAAAGGTCGTGGCTAAAAAAGCAGCAAAAATTCAATTGGCAGGTATCGTTAATCGACTTGAAGTGGATTTGTGGGGTGCCGCGCGATTTAAAGGCCGGTATTTACGTGCTCAGCGCAGTTTTGTAAGGACACATGATAAATCAGTCGCTGAAATTTCTGCTGTTAATCATCAGAGCACTCTGGCCACCGATGCCAGTGATATTTACTATTACAATATTCCTGATACACGTGCTGACTTCATGGCTTTTAATGGTTCAGTATTGAATATGCGTGAATGGAGTTTGTTTGAGTTGCAGGAATTCAATCGCTATAATAAACAATTTCCCTAGATTTTAATTGGTTTGGATTCGGTAGTATTGGTTTTATCGAATCCAATTTCCCACAACTATCCTATGAATAACATGCCAGGCGACCTTACAGCCAATAGCACGTCAGTCTAAGCAATTTTGCTCATAATAAGATTAATGATTATTAAAGTTCCGTTCGGGCTGAGGAGACGTTTACGTTGTCTCGAAGCCTCTACACCAAGACCAGCAAGGCTTCGAGACAGCGCTAAAGCGCTTCCTCAGCCCGAACGGATCGAGGATAGATAAAAGACTAACCCCCTTAGCACAGCTATGCTTTATACAACTCGGACTACACTCTTAGTGTTTGGAAGTGACCTTATTAATGCATTGAACAATTTCTTTAAAATCATTATCCAGCGGTAAAAGATGAGCAGAATTCTTTAACCAGTGAATGGTTGCATTAGGGAGTGAGGTGAAAAGTTGTGCTACTTCGTTTGAGGAAACAACGTCATCGTACTCTCCCAAAAAGAGATCAGTCGGACAGACTGGTGCTATCCAGCGATACTCTTTGGATAAAGTAAGCATTTCAATGATGGCAGTAAGAGGGAGTTTTCGATAAGCTATTTCAGCCTGCTCATTGGAAATCAGGTTACCCGCGTTGTTTCGCAATTGACAAAAGCCAAAAAACCTGAGCGTTTTGACTAGTTTTAACATGAGGGTGGTATTCATCTTTAATTTGAGAGCGGGGGCCAGGAGAAAGAGGTGATTTAAGGCAAATCGCTGGCTTAATTCGCAAGCTAATAAACCACCTAGGGATAAGCCCAAAACATCAATTTTTTTGTAGTTATCGAATAATATCTCACAGGCTTTATTGGCAGTGGAAAGCCAATCTTTGGCAGTAGATCGAGAGAATGTTTCAATACTCTCAGCATGTCCCTGTAAGACGGGGCAGACAATGGCGTCATAATATTCTATTTGTGAAATAAGTTTGCGGTAAACTGCGGGGGAGGAAGAAAATCCGTGCAGGAGAAGTAACGCCCGCTCAGATCCTGATCCCCGTTTATCTATAGGTTCAAGAAGGGACATTTCTTCTTGGGTTAGACCAGACAGCTGTTTTCCTCGACGTATATAGCGAAAATCGTCATTATTCATGGTAACCCTTTATCGATCGCTAAATGCTTAAATCTAATATAGCGAAACGAAACAAATTCGGATACTAAAATCGCGGAATTTATTTGCAAAATTAAGGTAAATTACTTAATTCCTTCACTCATTATAGGATAAATTTTGGTATGATGAATCTGTTATATTTTTTATTGTTGCACTGTTTTATGTATCGGGTAAAGAGCGCGCATCTGTTTTTATGAGTTCCAGCCATCAAATTGGCCGTGTTGTGCTATCTTTAAATTAATAGAATAAGATTTTGAGGTTTATTTCATGTCTAGCAATCCTCCAGAAGATAGTGGTCCTGACACCAGTAGCTCTTCAACGCCTACTGACACAGGCTCAGCTCCAACTCCAGGATCAACAAGTCCAGCACCGGAAAGTAAACCGAAACGTCCTGGCCTGCTAAAAAGAGCTGCAAAGGCGGTTGGGAGTAATATTGCCGATCAATTAACCAAAAATACTGGTCAGTCTGGAGATAAAAAAAAGGACGATAAAAAACCCGAAGATTTGATGAGGTTGGTGGATGGTCTGCAAGAAACTATAAGCGGTATAAATAAATCGATAAATAGTTTTTTAGGTAAAGCCATCCAAAAGGGATTCGATAAAATTGTAGCGAAGGTTAAAGGTAATAAGTCAGATAATGACAATGAGCCTGTTGATCCTGGGAATAATGATCCTAATCAGGCTACGCCAGGCAATACACAGACTCCGCCAAGTTCTAAACAGACTACACCAGGAATTCCAGAGGATACCCAGGATAAGCTTAGCACGCCACAGGATACCCAGGATACTCAGGATACACCAAGCATTCCCCAGGATGCGCCAAGTATCCCACAGGACCCTCAGGATACAACAAGTGATACGATGACCCCACCAACACCTACGCCGGAAGAGACTGCAACTCCTACAACTCCGATGAGTGCTTTACCTAATACGGAAACAGATCCGAAAGAACCTCTGCAATCAACAGGTAAGGAAGAGTTCCCAGAGAGTAAACCAGAGCAAACACAGACAACTCCAGAGCCCTCTGAGAGTCTTGAAAGTGATATTGGTCCAAGCGGTCCATGATGTTGATTATCCTTGCAGTTTATCTCTGAGTGATGGACGACATCGCCTCAGAGATACGACACAGGAAAAAAAAATTACCGTTCCAATAGTTTATGCGGCATGCTTTCAATACGCCCGGCTTGGGTCACAACAAGGTAATTTAACTTACGCTGTAATTCGCTTATTGTATCGGCTCCTGCATACGTTAGTCCGGATCTTAATCCACCAACTATATCTGCAATGATTGCATCGGCGTTCTCTTTAAAAGGAACCTCTGCAGCTACACCTTCAGCTGTTTTCCATTCATGAATTTGACCGAGAAATGCTTCTTGTGCTTCTCTGGATGCCATACCACGATAACGCTTCACTTTAGATCCATCTTCTTTTTGGATTACTTCACCTGGGGTTGGAGCAGTACCCGCTAACATGCCGCCTATCATGACAAAGTCTGCTCCAAAAGCTAAGGCTTTTACTATATCGCCCGAGGTTTTTATTCCTCCATCTGCTACAATAGAACGATCGGCGCGCGAGCAATCCTGGATGCACGTGAGCATAGGTACACCAAAACCGGTTTTAATGCGAGTACTGCACACCGAGCCTCCTCCAATACCTGCCTTAATAATGTCAGCACCGCAAGAAGCAAGATAATCTGCACCGGCATATGTGGCTACATTCCCTGCCATGATACAACGGTCACCGAGTATGCGGCGTAAATTTTTTAAGGTCTTACCCACATACTTGGCATGGGCATGAGCCACATCAACACAAAAAAAATCAGCTCCGGCGTCACGTAATGCCTCGGCTCTTTGTAATTCTGTATCAGTACATCCAATCGATACAAAAACACTCCCCTTACATTTTTTAAAGTCCTGAATATTTTCCTCAATACTCATAAAACGGTGTAAAGCCCCCATAGCTCCTTTACTGTTCATGAAGTTAGCCATAGTACTTTCGGTAATGGTATCCATATTGGAACTGATTACTGGAAGATCCAGGCTCAATTTACTTAACCTGTCGATGCTTGTCGTTTCAACTACCCTTCTTGACTCATGGTGGTTGTATGAAGGCACAAGTAGCACGTCATCAAAAGTGATGGCTTGGTCGGTCATTTTTAATCCTCATAAAACGCGTACTATAAATGCTCAGCGGCATAAAATGCAAGTCTTGAGCGCTCACCGCGAGTTAACGTCATATGCGCACTATGCTCCCAGTTTTTAAACCGATCTACTGCAAAAGTTAAACCTGAGGTGGTTTCAGTCAAATATGGGGTATCTATCTGTTTTATATCTCCCAGACAAACGATTTTACTTCCCGGCCCTGCCCGGGTAACTAAAGTTTTAATTTGCTTGGAGGTCAGATTTTGAGCTTCATCAATAATGATATATCGATTTAAAAAGGTACGCCCTCGCATGAAATTTAATGAGCGAATTTTAATTTTGTTTTGTAACAGATCCTGTGTGGCTCCTCGACCAAAACTTCCGCCTACCTGTGATCCATGCAATACCTCCAGGTTATCCATCAGTGCACCCATCCAAGGAGTCATTTTTTCTTCTTCAGTACCAGGTAAGAAGCCAATATCCTCACCCACGGGTATAGTAACGCGAGTCATTAAAATTTCGTTGTAACGGTTTTGATCCAGAACCTGAGTTAAACCTGCAGCGATGGTTAATAAAGTTTTACCTGTTCCAGCTGACCCTTGCAAGGTAACAAAATCAATCTCCGGATCGAGGAGTAAATTTAAAGAAAAATTTTGTTCTCGATTTCTGGCGTTAATCCCCCAGACGGAATGTTTTGCCTGAGTATAATCACGAACGAGTTGAACGACTGCATTGTCTCCATCCAGTTTTTTTACTAATGCCTGGAATTCATTATCTTCGGTGCTAATGCAATCATTGGGATTCCATTGATGTACTAATGGTCCTGAAACACGATAAAAAGTTTTACCACTCTCCTGCCATGAACCCATATCCTGGGCGTGAGTATCCCAAAAATTGTTATCCAGTATATGTAGTCCGCGATGAAGAAGATTAACATCATCCAACACCTGATCGTTGTAATAATCTTCCGCAGGAATTCCAAGTATCCCTGCTTTTATACGTAAGTTAATATCTTTAGAAATGATCACAACTTGCTTTTTGCCCATGAATTTTTTCTGCAGTCCTAAAGCAGTAGCAAGGATTGTATTATCTACTTTATGTCCAGGAAGTGTAGAGGGAATTACTTGATCGAACTCATCAGTTTGAAAAAATAGTCTGCCGCTGCTGTTTTCTTTGTGGGAATTAACGAAACTGGGTATTGGAAGCCCCGACACTACTTGTTCATGAGATGAATTACTCATTAGCTCCACCAACATCCTGTTGGTTTGCCTCACGTTACGGGCTACCTCTGAAGTACCTGTTTTATGGCTATCTAATTCTTCCAGAACCACCATGGGTAAATAAATATCGTGCTCGTCAAAATGATAGATAGCCGTGGGATCATGCATTAAAATATTTGTATCAAGCACGAACAGCTTAAGTCCAGTTTTGCCAGTATCCATAAGTCACCCCATCATCTAAAAATAATATTTCTTAAGATTCAAGTTGCTCTGCTCCGCCTTGATATTTTTGTTTTTCAAGGGAGCTGGTTATTGATCTCTTGAGCCTCAAGATCTATCTTCATTGTGCTTAGGGATATGGTGTTACGTCAAGAATTATATTTTTTAATAGAATGGATTGATTAGAGCTTTTATGACCTATAATTAAAAGACTGCATCGACTTCAAGACGTTCCCCTTTAAGCTCCTTGTTATGAAAAACAATCAAGGCACTCAAGGCCATAAAAAATAGAAAGAAGCCTACGTGATAAATTTTTTCGTGGCTGACCAATCGGCCTGAGTAAGTACCAAAAGCTGCAAAACAAAGTAAAATAAGACTGCGAATAGCAGAGGCAGAACCTCTATAATCATCAAAACATTGCAAGGCTCTGGAGGTGGTACCCCCCCAAAGAAGTGCTGAACTGAGTATATAGATACCAATACCAACCGCATTATAAATTTGGTGCCCATTCCATTGCATGTATTCACCTGTAATAAGAAGCAAACTACTGATTATTGCTAACTGAATGCCTGTATTAATGGTTTTATCTATTCCTATTCGTTTGAACAAGTGAGATGCTAATAATGAACCGAAGACGAAACCCATGGAGGTAAGCATTAACAAAAGCCCCATCTGATCGGCAGCAATCTGTTTATGGGCATAATAAAATGGTGCCATGGTGAGAAAACACCATTCCCCACAGTTTAACAGGCCAAAAAGAGCGATATAAGAGACAAACGTTTTATTCTTCATTATACGACTGTAGATACCCATTCGTTCTTTTAGGGTAGGAATTACAGCGTTTGGAGCGGTTTGTTGTTTTGGTGAACACATCATAGTCACGCATACAAACGCAGAAAACACGGTAATGCAATACAGATTAGTATGCCAGCCGTATAAAACATCAATTTTTCCACCAATTGCAGGTGCGAACAATGGAATAACGGCCGTGAGAGTTCCAACCCAGGACATAATACGTGCGCCATCATCTTTGGGAAAAAGATCTTGTATCAAGGCCCATCCTGCTACCGGAACCACAACTGCCCCCGCGCCCTGGATGAAACGACAGGCCAAAAGAAGATTAATCGTAGGAGCGATAACGCTAAGAACAGAGCCAATAAAAAAAATCAGCATGCCTATTAGCAAGGTTCTGCTTCTGCCTAATTGATCCGCAATAACTCCCCAAAAAAGGACTGTAGCAAATTGTCCTGTCATAAAAATAGAAATAAGCATTTTGACATCGCTTGGAGGAACAGCGAAATAATGAGCGATTTGCGGCATACTGGGCAACAGAATATCCGTGGAAATCAAGGTCAGTACACAGCTGGCAATCACAATGATTAGCTGAATATTGCGGTTAAACATAGTTCACTCTTGTTAAAGATGGAATTTTTAGGCAAAGAATAGTACTGATTGTAACAATATTTAATTAATTATTGTATCCTGTCAGAATCGCCGGGTAAGTGTCTGCCACTGAGCCCGGACTAATCCGAGCCGCGCGCGTCAGCAAGCGGAATTATCTCGAGATGCTTATGTGGTGCATGGAACCTGCCGCACTTTAAGTAAGATTAATTCAGCCAATGATGGCATTTCAAATTTTTTAGTCACCCTATCGTAAATATACTGATAAACGTTAACTTTCAGTTTTCTGGCCGTCTGTACAATCGTGGCAAACGTATCCTTTGATTTGGTGCCATTTTGGGAGACCGTTTGGAGATTGATGTCGCGTATCCTTGCTTGAAACCGTGTCCCTAATTCAGAGGCATTGTTGTGCAATGGCAGAAATGGATGGTCTAACACCAATAATAACGCTTGTTTTTTAGCACGTGTCTTTGCAATGCGTTGATCTAAAACATCATAGCCTGTCGTGGTTGCGAACAAAGTATCAAATTGCATTGATAGTTGTTGGGCCATTGATTGAGATGGAGCCGTCTTGTAAGTCAATAATGCATGGTAGAAATCCCATAATTGCTCAAGAAATACAGCCAATATATTCTGATTCATATCTGAGAATGGAGTGAGTTTTTTATAATGACGACCTTCATGGATCCAGCACAGCGCATGATGTAGGGCCAATTTATTAAACTGAGGCGCATCATCTGTCATTAAATAATGGATGAAGTATTTCGAGTGCTGATAATAGGCAAGAGCTGCTGACTCAAGAATTATGCGTCGATTCGTGCTGTGTTTTTTTGGATTTGGAAAAAGTGTTCCCATCAAACTATCGATTGATTCACGTGTGAGGGGTTGTGCATGCAGCATTGGTTTAATTTGATCCAACCATTTTTTTGCGAGACCAAACTCATCCATTAACTCATAAGCCTCCTGATTAAACATAAACTTTAATTGGTCTCGACACAGCAACTCCAATAAGGTCAAGCGATCTTTTTTACGACGAGTGAAGTATGCTGTAAAAAAGTCATTACATAAAACATGGGTGTAGTGATTTTTGCCGTTAACACGACTGCCTGTGTCATCCATCTGCTGGTACAAGCCTGCGTTGCTACCGGCATCGACAATATCTTCTTTTTCCTGATGAAAAATATCATTGCCTTCTGTCAGCATGGAAGCAATTTTACCATGTGATATTTGAATACCACATGTTTTTAAAAAGCGCTCAATGGCGCTCTCCGTCATCCCTGCATCACGGTATAATGTGATGACCAGCGCTTTAACCCCAGGACCAAATTCACTGCCCTTATATTCGCCAGGAATCGGCGCAATAAAGGTTTTTTTCAAAGATGGTGAGTAATACGTTTCCAGCTTGAATTCAACATTATCCGTGATGATTTTTAGATCCTGGATGATTCGAATCTCAAAACCCTTGAACTTGGCGTCATCTGGCAGCGTTGCTTTGTCCAGAGCAATCGTAACACGTCTATCAATACGTACGTTTTTTTTGTCTTTGCCTGTGTTTTTATTGTTCCCTTTACCACGTTTATTGCGATCTCCTTCAGATGAATGATTGGAATTGCCTGTATTATCGCCATTGCTACCTTTGGATTGACCGCGAATATTAGGTTTGCCCTGTTCACCCTTAAGGCGGTTTATCTCATCACGTAATACTTGGTTTTCCTCTCTGAGCAAAGCATTTTCTTCGGCAAGCATTTCGACCAAATTAACCAATACCTTAATGATAGTCACGGCCTTTTTGTCGGCAAGACTATCGATATCTTTTGTTAACTCATCTAAAACTTGTTTGATTTCTTGGCGTTTCATCATCTACCACTGCGTTACTAATGCTGATACGGCAATCATAACATGACTTTTTTTGAACGCATTTTTCGAGTTTTAACGCCACTAAGGGCTAAGAAAAAATCTGACCTCAGGAGGGAGATGTTTTATTAGTGAAAGGGGCTACATTGTGATCTTGGGGATCTTAGGGCATGCATATTGCATGACTTACGTTTGATATGGAAAAACATCAGTTTTACAGAAAAACCGTGTCAATAGGTATTTTGAATATTTTTAAAGAATTCCGCTTGCTGACGCGCGCGGCTCGGATTAATCCGGACTCAGTGGCAGACACTTACCCGGCGATTCTGACAGGATACTAATTATTCTATGAAAAGTATTTTTTTTAGCTCAACAATATATTTCGTGCTACCGGTCATTCAGTTGTCCCAAGGCGATGAGAGGTGGTTTGATTTAGGTTTATTCTATTTGAGCCATTTTCATCTGTCCTTGGTGCGCCATTCTGTAGCCAGCAGACCAGGAGAAACCAGTAGCCTGAGGCTACGGGTTTAAACAGGTGGAAATGAATTAAAGCCGGTTAAGCTTATGATCTCAAAGCAGCTAATACCTCGTCTACGTGTCCTTTGACATTTACTTTACGCCATTCATTTTTTAAGACTCCTTTTGCATCGATTAAAAACGTACTGCGCTCAATGCCGCGGACCTGTTTCCCATACATTGATTTCATTTTGATCACATCGAATAATTGGCATAAATGCTCTTCACTATCACTGATTAATTCAAAAGGGAAATTTTGTTTGGCTTTAAAATTTTCGTGTGACTTTAAGCTGTCTCTGGAAATACCGAATATTTGCGCATTTAAGGCTCTGAATTGAGGATATGCATCCCTGAAATCTTGTCCTTCAGTAGTGCATCCTGGTGTAGCGTCTTTAGGATAAAAATAGAGGATTACATTTTCTCCGTTATAATCACTGAGATGAGCTTTCAGATTGTTGGTGGCATTAAATTCAAAATCAGGTGCCGTTTGATCCATATTCATTGAGTATCTCCTGTTTTAATTATTTTTTTTCATTATTCGTGATTTATCTCTTTGCCATTCTCTATCTTTGATAGTATCCCGTTTATCATGTTCTTTTTTACCTTTAGCCAAAGCCACTTTAATTTTAATTTTATTTTTTTTCCAATATAAAGAGAGTGGAATAATAGTATATCCTTGACGTTCAACACTACCAATCAGATGATTTAACTCCTTTCTATTCAGTAATAATTTACGGGTGCGAATTGGATCCGGAATGGAGTGAGTAGATGCCGTAGAAAGTGGTTGGATTTGTGCTCCCAATAAAAAAGCCTCTCCATATTTGATTATCACATGAGCATCAGATAAATTAATTTTTCCTGCACGTAAGCTTTTTACTTCCCATCCATCAAGAACAAGACCTGCTTCAAACTGTTCCTCAATGAAATAATCAAACCCGGCTTTTCTATTCAGCGCGATACTTGAATCTGAATTTTTTTTGGTAGCCATGAGACACCTGAACTATAGAAAAAAGATATTATAACTGATGTACAGAAAATTGAGGACTTTTAGTTTTTCTTCTAACCCCCTCTTTATCCGGTCAAGATGTCTTGATGTAAAGGATAAACGTATCGTTAGAGTGAACAATACGTTTATAACCGGTCAGTGATAGAGAAAGGAACGTTATTTCGGAAACCGCTCGTCTTTATAATCCTGAGGTAATTGAGGATAAACGCGCTCTAACTGGTGATCCACTGCTACTCGATCGTCAAAAACAAAGCAGGCACCTTCCCAGAGGGATTCATTCTCTGGTATGGATTGGATGTAATTAAGGATTCCGTCTTGCAGGTGGTAGACATTTTCAAATCCGTGTTCTTTTAAATAAGCAGTTGATTTTTCACAACGGATACCACCGGTACAAAACATGGCGATTTTTTTTCCTTTTTTATCCTGCAAATGTTTCTCAACATATTCAGGAAACTCCCTGAAGTTTTCTGTACATGGATTTATGGCGTTTTTAAAAGTGCCCAGTTCAAATTCGTAATCATTACGAGTATCAATCAGAATAACATCAGGATCTTTGATAAACTCATGCCACTCATCGGGATTAAGATAGGTACCTGCTGATTTAGTTGGGTCTACATTGGTTATTCCCATGGTGACAATTTCTTTACGAAGTTTTACTTTCGCTTTATCGAAGGGATTTTTTTCGTCGTAAGTTTCTTTAAAATTCAAATCCGCAAAGCGAGAATCACTGCGCATAAATTGATAAAAAAGCTCCACTTCTTCACGCCTGCTTGCAAACCCTCCATTAATACCTTCTGCAGCTAAAATAATGGTTCCTTTAACGCTCATGTCACGCATTTTGGCAAGCATGAACTCGCGCATGGTTTCTAACTCGGATAGAGGAACGAATTTATAAAAGGAGGCAATGACTATTTCTTTCACTTTATTATTACCTAAAATCAACAAAAATATTTGGTAAAAATTACCATTTACTCACAATTTAATCAATAGGAATGAATTAAATGCACTCTTGCCTATGAGCTAGTGCGTCACTTACGGGCAATAAAGTCATCCAGAACTTAGTCAGAAATTATGGATGTAAATTCAATATGGAAAGCCGGTCTCGTTTTATTTGTGGCGCGAAAATTGACAATTCTTGAATTGCGGTCGTATGATTATTGATCAAGCTATAGAATTTTTTATTAGCTTCATGATAATTCAAGGAGGAATTATGCTCAATTACAAACGGATGTGTCTTTTTTTGTGTCTCATTTTACTTATAATACCCTTATCCAGCTTTGCTTCTACCTCAGTAAAGTCAATGGTTGTTTTTGGTGATAGTCTTTCAGATACAGGTAATACCACTCGTCTACTTAGAAGTCTGCGGCAACAGGAAAACCCGGCTTTTATTGTTGCTCCGTTTAAAGTATTCGTACTCAATAAAATGATTGATTTTGCTAATGATTATTATGTTCCTCAAATGGTACTTGATGCAGGCATCAATGTTGTAACTAATTTTTTTGATAATGAATTAGCTCCTTATATTGCTAATTTAGTAGGTAAAATCAAACGGGTACCCATATTACCTGGTGCTCCATATTGGAACTCAAGATTTTCCAATGGCCGAGTATGGAATGAATACTTAGCCCAAATGTGGGCGATACAAAAAAGTGATGAAGATGTTTATATTAATGTGGCGTTTGGTGGGGGGTGGGCTGCTACATACGACTACCAATTGACGGTATGGAATTTGATTCGCCATCCTTTGGGAACAATCAAAACATTAATTATAGGTAAATTGATTCCTCCAAGCCTAGGCTTTACCGTTCAAGGGTACTTATTGGAGCATACTCAGCTAGATAGCGAAACGGTATATTTTGTGTTCTCTGGTAGTAATGATTATTTAAATGTTTTGTTGTTTGAAGATAATTATAACACCACCATCATGAGCAATTATGTAGATAATGTGCTTGAAAATTTAACTGCCGCTGTTTTGAAATTAGAGCAGGCAGGGGCTAAACGTTTTGTTATTATGGGGGTTCCCCACATTGGAGAAACACCCAAATTTGTCAAAACAACAGACAGACAGGTATTAAATGATGCGGTGGATCAGCACAACCAACGTTTGGCAATACGCATGGATGAATGGCAAAAACAATATCCCAAAGCTGATTTCTTATTTATAGATACGGAACGATACTTGGCAAAGGCATTAAATAATCCTGAGCAATATGGATTTTCCAATATTTCTGAGGCATGCATTGATGTGAAGTTCCCTATGCTGGGTGCTTTAGCTCACACTCCGTTCGCCAGAAACTACGTGTTAACCTATGCTCATTTATTGCAGTATAGAGACCCTCAGTTTTTAGTTGGCGAGAGCAATTATCATCTATGTGATTTTCCACAAGATTATTTATTCTGGGATGAAATTCATCCAACCACCAGAGCGCATAATTATCTGGCATTTGAAATTTGTACGGCGATGAAAGATCATGGATATTCAGTGAACTGTGAGGCACCTGATTCTTCCAGTTAATGAACAGTTTAATGGTCTGGACAGCTTTTTACAGTTGTTCAGGCAAATTTATCGTTTGCTTTAGTGATTTACGAAGGTTTATGGCATAATTCTTTTTTTCTATTGATACACTTCAGAATAGTGATGTCTATGAGCCACATACGTGATGTCAGATAGGTGGTTATCACAACCTTTATCTGTTCTGAATTTAACTGGTATCGACAAAATAAGACTTAAGATTTCCAAGGTGACAAAGAGTTGGTTTTTTGTCCTGGAGAAAAAAATAGTCAATTTACAGAGTTGTTGCTAATTAGGAGTGATTATGTGCGGGATTATGGGTGGTGTTTCAGAACGCGATATTAGCAAAATTTTGCTGGAAGGATTACGCCGACTGGAATATAGAGGTTATGACTCAGCGGGTATCGCTGTAATTGATAATCACTCCCGTTTAAAGCGAGTGAGGATGCAGGGGAAGGTACAAAACCTGGCTAATGCAATGCAGGAAACTGCGGTTGCTGGAAATACCGGGATTGCTCATACCCGTTGGGCGACACACGGCAAACCCTCAGAGCAAAACGCTCACCCTCATTTATCTCATGGCCAGATTGCTTTAGTTCATAACGGCATCATTGAAAATCATGATAATTTACGCCAGCGCCTTATTTCAAGTGGTTATCAGTTCACCTCTGAAACAGATACTGAAGTAGCCGCTCATTTAATTCACTTTCATTACCTGCAGCATGAAGATTTATTATTGGCCGTTCAGACCGCGGCAGCCGAGATGCACGGTGCTTTTGCCTTGGGGGTCATTCATCAACAACGACCCCTCGATTTAGTTGCAATTAGAAAAGGCAGTCCTTTGGTTCTGGGACTTGGTATCGGAGAGAATTTTATTGCTTCTGATGCTCTGGCTTTAAGGGCATTTGCCCAATCGGTTATTTATTTAGAAGAGGGTGATAGTGCTACTATCACGGCACATGAGATAAAGCTCTATGACTCTTCTCGTAAAATTGTTGAACGACTTTCGCATCCGTTAACTAATGATTCTGAAATCGTCAGTAAAGGCCCCTACAGGCACTTTATGCTTAAGGAGATATTTGAACAGTCCAGAGTATTGAGTGATACCATAGAAGGTCGTATTAGCAGCCCAGAAGTACTTAAAGCCAGTTTTGGTGAACGGGCCTCGCATGTGTTTCCTTTGGTAAAACAAATTCATATTGTGGCTTGTGGAACCAGTTATCATGCGGGGATGATTGCTAAGTATTGGCTTGAATCTTTGGCTGGATTTCCGACACAGGTTGAAATTGCCAGTGAATATCGTTACCGCGATGTGGTTGTTCCCAATGGGACTTTGTTTATCACTATTTCTCAATCAGGTGAAACAGCAGACACCTTAGCTGCTTTATATAAAGCAAAAAACATGAATTATTTGGCTAGCTTAGCCATTTGTAATGTGGCAACAAGTACCATGGTAAGGGAAGCAGACTGTGTCTTTTTGACCCGTGCAGGTATTGAAATTGGTGTGGCATCAACCAAAGCATTTACTACTCAACTCGCATCATTTTTGATGTTAGCCGCTGCTCTTTGTCCCGATGAGCGTTCGCAAGAAGTATTAAAACAACTACAAGAATTGCCGGCTTGCTGTGAGCGAGTATTAAAGATGAATGGGGAAATTGAGTCCCTGGCTGCTTTATTTGTTAATAAGTCTCATGCATTATTTCTAGGTCGTGGCGTGCAGTATCCTGTAGCACTGGAAGGTGCTTTAAAATTAAAGGAAATTTCTTATATTCATGCGGAAGCATATCCAGCAGGAGAGTTAAAACATGGTCCTTTAGCTCTGGTTGATAAGGACATGCCGGTCATTGCGGTGGCACCCAATGATGAGCTTTTGGATAAATTAAAATCTAATTTACATGAAGTGAGTGCTCGTGGTGGGCAGTTACTTGTTTTTGTTGATGATGGACAAGTGTGGGAGCCTAATGGGGCTCGATTAATCAAGGTACCTTTTTGTGGAACATGGATTGCGCCCATAGTTTATACCATTCCCCTGCAGCTATTAGCTTATCATGTGGCTGTTGCCAAAGGCACCGACGTGGATCAGCCTCGTAATCTTGCTAAATCGGTGACCGTTGAGTGAATAAAGGGCAACAATTTTGGGCTGATATTTGGCGTGAAGGGCGAACCTTCTTTCACAAGGAAGAGATTAATCGAGATTTAATCACCTATTGGCCCGAATTACATATGGTGCCAGGGATGCGTGTACTTGTTCCTTTGTGTGGAAAAAGTCTTGATATGCTTTGGCTCTCCCAGCAAGGATTTAAAGTGGTTGGTATCGAGCTGAGCGAGCAGGCTGTAATCCAGTTTGCTGCAGAACATCAACTGCATTTCAAGAAAGAAAAAACAGGGGAAATATATCATTATTACACTGACGCTATTAGTTTATGGGTTGGCGATATTTTTGCCCTGGAGTCTTCTTTAATCGCACCAGTCGATGCCATTTATGATAGAGCGGCTTTAATTGCCCTTCCAGCTAAAATGAGACCAGATTATGTAGACAGGTGCCTCCAATGGCTTAAGCCACGTGGAGCTATCTTGTTAAAAACATTAAGTTACAACCAAGAAAAATTAGAAGGCCCTCCCTATAGCATCTCTGGTGAAGATGTATCCAACCTATATAAAAAGCAGTGTTCAGAAATTAAGTGCTTAAAAATTTCTGAGCGGCTACAAGACCCTCATGATCTCTTGTTTCAAAGAGGTTTGAAGGCGATTAAAGATAGTGTATGGTGTGTTAGAAAGGCGTAAATTCGGTATAATCGGGATGAAGTAGCATTGTTGTTTGTAGTTTGGACATATTTTATATCGCAATATGGACTGCGATGAGTATATAATGTGGCGGTTTTTTATCATGTTTTACGGGGATGTGAATGGCTCAAGAGATGTTGGCGTCAGCTGCGATTATTGCACAGGAACTTAAGGTCAAAGTCTCGCAGGTAGAGACTGCTATTCGTATGCTGGATGAGGGAGCAACAGTTCCTTTTATTGCTCGTTATCGTAAAGAAGCAACTGAAGGCCTCGATGATGTGCAGTTACGTTTTCTCGCCGAGAGATTAATTTATTTGCGTGAACTGGATGAGAGACGAACTGTTGTCTTACAATCAATTCGTGAACAAGAAAAATTAACTCCCGAGTTAGAGCAAAGTATTCTGGCAGCAGATACTAAAACGCGTCTGGAGGACTTATATTTACCCTTCAGGCCTAAACGACGCACTAAGGCGCAAATAGCAATTGAGGCAGGGTTAGAGCCCTTGGCTCTTGCACTATGGAACAATCCTGATCTGGATCCAGAGGAAGAGGCAACCAAGTACATCAATTCAGAGTCAGGTTTTGACGATACAAAAGCAGCTCTTGAAGGGGCCAGACACATTTTAATGGAGCATTTTGCTGAGGATCCTGAGCTGATAAATGAATTGCGGGAATACCTATGGCAACACGCTCTAGTTAAATCAGTGGGTAGTAGCAAGAAAAAAGAAGCAGTCAACAAGTTTTCGGATTATTTTGCTTACTCCGAAGCTATTAAAAAAATTCCTTCTCACCGTGCACTGGCTCTATTTCGTGGACGACGTGAGAGTATTTTGCAAGTAAATCTTATTTTACCAGAAACTGATGTAAATTATGGTGAAAACAAGACAGCAGCCTATTTCAAAATTGAGGATCAGCAAAGAAGAGCCGATAGCTGGTTATATGATACAGTCCGCATGACCTGGAAAGTAAAATTATTCACCAAGTTAGAGCTGGAGCTATTGACGCGCTTACGCGAAATGGCAGATGAAGAAGCAATTAAAGTATTCTCCCGAAACTTGCGAGATTTATTGCTAGCTGCTCCAGCTGGTCCCCAAATAACTATAGGACTTGATCCTGGAATTCGGACTGGCGTGAAAGTTGTGGTCGTTGATGCTACCGGTAAGTTACTTGATTACACAGTTATTTTTCCCTTCGCTCCACAAAATGAATGGCACCAATCGCTTGCTGAGCTGGCGAAGCTTGCCGTGAAACATCAGGTAAACTTAATCAGTATAGGTAATGGCACTGGTTCACGTGAAACAGAGCGTCTGGTTACTGACATGATAAAAATGTACCCTGATTTGCAGCTTAGCAAAATTATTGTTAGTGAAGCTGGTGCATCCGTTTATTCAGCCTCTGAAATAGCAGCTAATGAATTCCCCGATTTAGATGTTACTTTAAGAGGAGCTGTATCAATTGCCCGTAGGTTACAGGATCCATTGGCTGAGTTGGTCAAAATAGAGGCAAAATCCATCGGGGTAGGTCAGTATCAACATGATGTCAATCAGACACGGCTTGCTCGATGCCTTGATGGAGTTGTTGAGGACTGTGTGAATGCGGTAGGGGTTGATATTAATACGGCTTCAGCTGCCTTACTTACTCATGTTTCTGGTCTTAACGATACGCTGGCCAAGAATATAGTGCAATATCGAGACGAACACGGCGCCTTTGAGAACAGAAATCAGTTAAAAAATATCAATAGAATGGGTGAAAAAGCTTTTCAACAGGCTGCTGGTTTTCTTCGCATTATGAATGGGGATAACCCCTTGGATGCATCTTGCGTTCATCCCGAGGCTTATTCTCTGGTAGAAAAAATTGTTGCAGATAAGAAAGTAGGTATTTCTCAAGTTATAGGCAATAAAGAAATATTGCACAGCGTAAATGCGGATCAATATGTTGATGAAAACTTTGGGTTGCCTACGATCAGAGATGTTCTGCGTGAACTGGAAAAACCAGGACGAGATCCACGACCTGAATTTAAGACAGCACAATTTAAAGAAGGTGTTGAGGACATCAACCATTTGCATGAAGGGATGATTCTTGAAGGCGTGGTAAGTAATGTTACTAATTTTGGTGCTTTTATAGATATAGGTGTGCATCAGGATGGATTAGTACATATTTCAGCCATGACTAATCGCTTCATCACTGATCCACGTGCTGTAGTAAAGGCCGGTGACATAGTAAAAGTTAAAGTAGTTGAAGTGGATAAAGAGCGGAAACGTATTGGTCTGAGTATGAAGTTAGGTGAAGAAAACGCCTCATCACCCGATCAGAAACAAACAGCCAGGCACCAGCCAGCCAAAAAGAAACCTCAAGCTAAAAAAATGGAAGTTAAGAAAAAACCGGAGCCGTCTAAAAAGGCTGAGCCTGTTAAGAAAACTGTTTTTAATACTGCTATGGCAGATGCTTTGTCCAGACTTAAACGGGGTGGTTAAAAATGACAAGAGTGCCTAAAGGAGAGTTGACAATTCAAACCTTGGCAATGCCTTTAAGTACAAATGCAAATGGAGATATATTTGGGGGATGGATAGTCTCCCAAATGGATCTGGCCGCTGGGGTTTTGGCAAAACGATTATCTCAGGGGCGAGTTGCAACAGTTGCAATTAATTCAATGACCTTTCTAAAGCCAGTTCATGTTGGTGATGTAATCAGCTGTCACGTCGAGTTAATCAAACAGGGCAATACATCGCTGACTATAGGGGTTGAGGTATGGGCACTTCCAACAACTCAAGCTGAGCGCTATCAAGTGACTGAGGGTGTCTTTGTTTTTGTTGCCATAGATGAAAATCGGAAACCAAGACAGGTATCTATAAAAGTATGACACATGATCCTGCAGAATTGAATCGCCTGGTTGCCGAAATGGCAGTATTAATTGAACAAAATGATGATCCCGACCCTCAATTATATGCTCTTTTTTTCCAACACCCGGAATTTGCTTTTCAGTTGATAGAGCTTATTAACAATTTAGATGAGCAGTTAATAAATGATGGTCCTCCAATCTATTCCGCCTGTATTTTTGGTTTAGATATTTGTGTTGCTCAATTGCAAGCTGCAACAGAAGCTAACAATAAAATAACTGCCAAGTCACTCATTCTATTAATGAATCGTTTGGCAGAAATTATCAATACCAATAAACATACCTTAAGCTTTTGGTTGCCTGTTTTAAATGCATTTTATGAAGTACATGTTGAATTAACTCCAGAGTTAAAAGATGCTTATTTTGAATTGGCGAGCCAGGAAGAAGATACTGAAGATGAGGTCGATCAGATTTCTCATTTAGAATCCATTAGAGATTTAATTCATGAGTTATCCGATCTCTCTATTTTTGACATAGCTGAGAATTTTTTTGCCCAAAGCTATGCAATGCCTCCCGAATTTTTTGCTGATTTAATACTTGACTTGTACAGTATCGAAGAAGGACAGGATATTGCACTCCTTACCCTTTTGCATCCTAAAGCAGAAGTTAGAGAGATAGCATTGGCTACTCTGGATCAGTTGATGGATAAAGTTACTTTGTCATCCATTTCATTATCCCGATTACAAGTCATTAAATACTGGTACGCACAATCTTATTATGGAATGTTTGACCGATGGATAAAAAATCAACGTAAAAAGGGGGTTGTATTTGAGCCAGAACCGATCCTTGCCAAAATGGACATCAAGGCTACGGAAGTAGATGGAACAGGGTCTCAAGGTATTTTTATTCATGTACGTAAAAACAGAAAGAACAGGCTTTGCGGCTTGCTATTAAAAGATAATTTAGGCTTAAAAGATGCATGGATAACTCCCATTATACCCGCAGCTGAAGTAGCTGATTATTACAGGCAAGCATTTGAAGAAAGTGTGACCTTACGAGAAGTAGATATTAATTATTTTGAGTTAATGGTCGAGCATTATTTAGCAGTAACTGTGGAACGTGGTGATGTTCCTTACTTGCACTTTCTGGAAGTTCAGGAATTGTTAGGGATACGTTTAAGACCCAACAAACTAGATATACAATATCTTTTTGATCAATTAAGCGTTCAAATCACTCCCTTTACTCAAGAAATGATTCAGGAATCGTTACACCGTTCGAAATCCTGGCTTAAGAATAAATCGTTCACAGAGTCCTGGTATATAGAAAACCCTACTATCGATAAAATTGTCAATCATAACAGCAGCTTTATTGATGGAGTGAAAGTGTGTCGTTTAGAAAATGCTATGGATGCTGTTTTTGTGGAAGAAATGGAACGTAACAGAGATAAATGGGAGTTTCATTTTTTATGGGTAGCTCTCTGGGCTAAAGCCAAAACACGAAAGAATGAGAAGGTTTGGCAGGACAGTTTTTTAATTGCTTATACTATTCACGAAGGAACCCCATTAAAAGAGATTCCGGTGATGATGGAAATTTGTCACCAAACCGTGATTAATAGTGTTGAAACGATGCAGGAACGAAGAACCCATTTGAGTCAAGAATAAATTAGCTTCCGCTATATTAACGCATTAAATTTAAAGGGAATTGCATATACCTCATCGTGAGTGATCTGCTGAGGACTATGCTATTGGCCCACACATTCAAGCAAAAACTGTAGAGCCTTACCTAACTGGATGGGCACTAAATCCTGGCGATAAAGCACCAGGTAATCCGCGGCCATTTATAAGGATACTTCGGTCAATAAAAAACGCAGTCATTTGACAAGTACCCAACGGTCTGCGAACAAAGTCTACTATACTATAATAGTTTCACAATTGGATATTCGTGTCATCACCACAGGATGCGGAGCTAATTATAAAATGAATAGATAAAACTGGATTTTTCTAACGCCTACTGGATGCAGCTGTAATCTACGATGATGCAATCAGCCCTCGGTCATAGGATATGTCCCTGCTGAAAATTATTCGCTCACAATCTGTTGGCACATTAATGGAGTTTTTTTTATGCTTCATATTAGACCTGAATCATGGATGCCCAAGTCTCCTATAGATGTCTTTTTTTTTGATTGTGACAGTACGTTGTCACTCATTGAAGGAATCGATTTACTAGCAAGTATGAATGATGTGGCAGAGCCAGTGAAGGCAATTACTAAACGCTGTATGTCGACAACAGGCTTAAATCTGGCGGATTATAGGAAACGCCTGGATTATATTAGGCCAAACAAAATGCAAATTAAGCAACTGGCTGCAAACTACAGTACCCACCTTACCCCTGGGGTTAAAGAGGTTATCAGACTTTTTCATAGCCTTGATAAAAAAATATTTATAATTTCCGGAGGTATTAAGTCTGCCATAGTTCCTATGGCAAAAGATCTGGGTATTCAACCGGACAGGGTACTTGCCGTTGATATATATTTTAATGATGATGGTTCTTACCAGGGATTTGACCAGAAAAATGAATTAACTCAAGCCAACGGTAAAAGCATATGCATTGCAAATGTTTTAAAAGAAAATGAGCGATCTTTGTTATTAGGAGATGGTTTTAGTGATTGGGAAGCACAAGACTTCGTGACCCGGTTTGTTGGCTATGCCGGACTAAATCCTAAAGCCTGGGTGCAGACACATTCTGATTTTTATATTTTACAAACCAATATAATGCCAGTACTTGCCTTGGGCTTGACAAATGAAGAACAACAAAATCTTACAGGGGAAGACAAGGCCAGTTACGCGGCAGGATTAGATGCGATTAAAAAAGGTCTGGTATTAATTAAGGAGCCTGATAATGTTCACCATCCAAATTCTTGATAATATATCCGAAAAAGCCATTAAATTACTGGAGTCCCCCGAATATCAAATCGCTACTGATTTTGATAACCCTGATGTGATATTAGTTCGTTCCCGTCAATTACATAAACATTGTTTTGCAGATAAATTAAAAGCGATTGGGCGTGCAGGTATCGGTACCGATAACATCCCTGTGGCTTATCTTACCCAGCTTGGAGTCCCCGTATTTTATGCTCCTGGTGCTAATGCCAATGCGGTTAAGGAGCTGGTATTGGCTGCCATGTTAATTGGCTATCGTCACCTGGATGAAGCAAGAAACTTTCTATCACATATAGGAGAACACAATAAAGAATCACTGT
Source organism: Legionella antarctica (assembly GCF_011764505.1). Classification (NCBI taxonomy): domain Bacteria; kingdom Pseudomonadati; phylum Pseudomonadota; class Gammaproteobacteria; order Legionellales; family Legionellaceae; genus Legionella; species Legionella antarctica. Next base: position 3,546,884 of record NZ_AP022839.1, on the reverse strand, counting down.
GTCGTGAAATAGAAACGCAAAAAAAGAAGTTTGTTGGACATGAAATTTCAGGGAAAACACTCGGTGTTATTGGTTTGGGAAATATTGGAGTTAAAGTAGCCAATGCAGCACTTGCATTGGGTATGAAGGTCATAGCCTATGATCCGCACATGACTCTATATAACGCTTTGGCCTTAATGCCAACTATAGAGTGCGTAGTGGACTTGAATACAGTATTGTCCAATGCAGATATGATTACCTTGCATGTACCATTAGTTGCTGATACTACTAATTTAATCAATAAAGATAATATCCATCAGCTCAAACCCCACTCTTTATTACTGAATTTTTCCCGGGAACAGGTAGTCAATGAAACAGCAATTCTGGATCAGTTAAAAAGAGGTAGCATGTTAGGTTATATCACCGACTTCCCAACCCCGGATCTGGCGAAGAACCCTGGCGTTTTAAGCTTTCCTCATTTAGGAGCAAGTACAGCTGAGGCAGAGGCAAACTCAGCAGAAATGGTGATCCGTAATATCCGTAACTATCTGGAATTTGGCATTATAGAGCATTCGATTAATTTTCCTGACACCTTTCTTCCTGCAATGGGCATGCCGAACGTTAATCGTCTGTTAATTATTAACAACAATAAGCCTGGTGTTATTGCTCATTTTACCCAGAAAATTTCACAGTCAGGCTATAACATTGAACGCATGGTTAATACATCCCGTGACAATATAGCAGTTAATCTCCTTGACATATCAGGTGTTAGGAAGGACTCCGATTTATTAACCCGACTTATTGAAAGCATTGATGGTGTAATTCGAGTACACCTTATTGTGCCGTAGATGAGATAATATAGTCGATTAATTTTTAAAATGTCGGTTCTGTACCTGAGCCAATAAATCTGCCAAACAGAAACTAATTATATTCGAAAACAGAGTCTACCTACAACAGGGTGAACTGCCTGAACGCTCTTATTTAGAAAGCGTTTAGCTGAAATAGTATTAGGCTTATGAGACAAATAAAATCTACCGTATTACCGACTGATTAGAGTACTCACTAATTTTTTTACCTCCATACACGGATATGCTGCAAATCCTGATAATATGCTGTATACTTCGTGACTATTTTTTAATCCATTATAAATTTATTAAGAGCGCTATGACTGATTTAAACCTATACAGAAATATTGGTATCTTCGCCCACGTAGATGCCGGAAAAACCACCACTACCGAACGTATTCTTAAGTTAACTGGTAAAATCCACAAAATCGGTGAAGTTCACGAAGGTGAATCAACAACTGACTTCATGGAACAGGAAGCGGAGCGCGGTATCACCATCCAGTCAGCAGCGGTAAGTTGCTTCTGGAAAGGTACTCGATTCAACGTAATCGATACCCCTGGACACGTTGACTTCACCGTAGAAGTTTATCGTTCCCTGAAGGTACTCGATGGCGGCATCGGCGTATTCTGCGGTTCTGGCGGGGTTGAGCCTCAGTCAGAAACCAACTGGCGCTATGCAAACAATTCAAAAGTATCTCGTTTAATCTTCGTAAACAAACTTGACCGTATTGGCGCTGATTTTTTGAAAGTCACCACACAGGTGCAAAAGGTATTAGGTGCAAATCCGTTAATTATGACCTTACCCATCGGTATTGAAGATAACTTCATAGGTGTTGTCGATTTGCTAACTCGTAAAGCCTATGTTTGGGACGAAACTGGCCAGCCAGAAAACTATACCATTACCGACGTACCAGCCAATATGCTTGACGATGTTGAAACGTACCGCAATCAACTAATCGAAACAGCGCTTGAAATGGATGATGAATTGCTGATGGCTTATCTGGAAGGGGAAGAACCTTCAATAGAAGACATTAAGCGTTGTATCCGCAAAGGTACACTCGAATTAGCTTTCTTTCCAACTTATTGCGGCTCTGCCTTTAAAAACAAGGGAATGCAACTCTTACTTGATGCAGTAGTTGATTATTTGCCTGCTCCTCACGAAGTTAACCCTCAGCCTTTAACAGATGCTGAAGGTAAACCAAATGGCCAATTCGCTGTCGTTTCTCCCGATGAACCATTCCGCGCTCTGGCATTTAAAATCATGGATGACCGTTTTGGTGCGCTAACGTTCGTACGTATCTACTCAGGAAAACTTAATAAAGGTGATACCATCCTAAATTCCTTTACCGGTAAAAGTGAGCGTGTCGGCCGTATGGTTGAGATGCAGGCCAATGAACGTAATGAATTGCAAAGTGCTGAAGCAGGCGACATTATAGCTATCGTAGGCATGAAAAACGTTCGAACCGGTCACACGCTTTGTGATCCCAAACAAGAATGTACACTTGAAGCGATGGTGTTCCCTGAGCCAGTTATCTCTATTGCTGTTACTCCAAAAGACAAAGGCTCAACTGAAAAAATGAGTATTGCTATTGGTAAAATGGTTGCAGAAGACCCAACATTCAGGGTTGAAACTGATGTGGATTCTGGCGAAACCATTCTTCGTGGTATGGGTGAATTACATCTTGATATTAAAGTGGATATTCTTAAGCGTACTTATGATGTTGAATTAATAGTAGGTCAACCCCAGGTTGCCTACCGGGAAACCATAACCAAATCGATTCAAGACAGTTATACCCACAAGAAACAATCAGGTGGTTCTGGTCAATATGGTAAGATTGACTATACTATTGAACCGGGTGAGCCAAACACTGGATTCACTTTCGTCACATCCGTTGTGGGTGGGAACGTTCCTAAAGAATATTTCCCTGCAATTGAAAAAGGGTTCCGTTCCATGATGGGCACAGGTACATTGGCAGGCTTCCCTGTGTTGGATGTGGTAGTTAACCTTTCCGATGGTGGTTTCCATCCCGTTGACTCCTCGGCGATTGCATTTGAAATTGCAGCAAAAGGTGCTTTTCGTCAATCCATACCAAAAGCCGCACCACAATTGCTTGAGCCAATTATGAAAGTTGACGTTTACAGTACCGAAGATGATGTAGGTAATGTTATTGGTGACTTAAACCGCCGTCGCGGCATGATCTCTGGCCAGGAGCCAAGTGCCGGAGGTGTTCGCATTAAGGCCGATGTCCCTCTTTCAGAAATGTTTGGATACATTAGCACTTTACGCACCCTTACCTCTGGTCGTGGACAATTTTCTATGGAGTTCTCTCACTATGCTCCTTGCCCAAACAGTGTAGCTGAAGCAGTGATTGCCAAAGAAAAGGAAAAGAAAGCCGCTGCTGCCAAGTAAGCTAGTTATCAACACTTTTAAAAGGCTCTGTCAGTTTGCTCTGATGGAGCTTTTTTATGTCCTAACAAATCAAATATGGATTAATAAAAGACAGTTAACTGGTTGCATACTTGCTCTTAACCCGTCAATTATTCATGCGACATTAACCCGGATTATGAAACAATAAGTATAATTAACCAAACAAATGGTAGGCCAGAATAGAATTATTTAACCGTCTCATTCAAGTAATATACGTTCGGATTCAAATCATTTGATACCACCAAAAAAACTATTGGGAATAGGACTAAGTAAAATCAGATCAATGAGGAAAATTATAGATGAACAGACAATTAATTTTACTATTACTTATTTTAATTCTATCCATAGCAAATGCTAATGAAAACCAGAAATTTTATGGAAAACAAAATAATATTTTTTCATTTAAACGTATTTCTCAGGTTTTGGCTTCACCTGATGGTCAGCAAGTTGCAATCAATGTCTTTCAGTCAAAGCCAGATAGCTTGGAAAAAAAATGGGACTATTCCTTACATATTATAGATAAGGTTGGTCATGTTTCTATTTCTAATAAAATTAATGCAATCTCATCTTTAAATTGGTCCCCTGATGGCAAAGCTATTGCTTATCTTTCAGATGGCAAAGTTTTTCAAAGCATTTGGATTGAAGATGTTAAAACACATACCACCCAAAAGCTAATTGAATTCAAAGCAGATATTAGTTCATTTAAGTGGTCTCCAGATGGATTATCTATTGCATTTACTGCTGAAGAAAATACTACAAAGTCAGAAAAATCTTTGAGTCCCATTGATATTAGCAAGAACTATAGGAATCATAGACTATACCGATTTTTTTTAGGTAAGACGAATACCGTAGACCTACTAACCCAGGCAAATTATGAGGTAACTGATTTTGATTGGGCCCCAGACAGTCAATCAATTGTCTTTTCTTTTCAACCACAGATAGGCGCACGTTATTCCAATCAAAATAAAATCAGCATTCTCAACTTACGAACTCATGCCATTAAAAATGTTCCCTATACAATAAATCATACAGGAACCCAACCTTCATATTCTCCTGACGGTAAATGGATCGCATTTTCATCTAATGTTGAGCCATCTGAATTTGCAACACAATTAAATAATGATGTGAATCTAAATAATCGTATTTGTATTTTAAATAACAGATCTATGCGCACTCACTGTTTGGCAAATACGCCTAATGAAAATCCCGGGATAATGGGTTGGAGTGCATCAAGTGATCAGATTTTTGTTCTAGATGCCTATAAAACATTAGGATATTTAATTTATGCATTGAATATTAATCAAAATATCCCTTCTAAAATTATTTCAAATATGGATGGTTTTATTGAACCGCTAACTATCACTCTTAACCGTAGCCACGAAGTTTTTGGCTTTGGATATGAAACAGTATCTGCTGCGCCTGAGGCATTTATTAGTAAATCAGTTCCATTTAAACTGCAACAAGTCAGCCATTTTCAAAGTTCAGTTAAAAAAAATACAGGAACAACCTCTGTAATTCATTGGAATTCGTCGGATGGAAAAGTGATTGAAGGACTGTTGGTTACCCCAATTAATTATAATGAAGAGAAGAAATACCCCTTATTTGTTGCGGTTCATGGTGGACCTGCTCAAGCTTGGGCTAAACGTTACCTTGAAGGGTGTGATGAGTATGGTCAAATGATTGATCCAACTACATGCCTTAGTAATTTACTGAATTTAGGATTCATTGTTTTTCAGCCTAATCCACGAGGCAGTACAGGTTATGGAAAAACATTTCGTCTCGCTAATTTTGCTGATTTTGGTGGTGGTGATTACCAAGACATTATATCAGGGGTTAATCATTTGATAAAAAAAAATATTGCAGATCCAAATCATCTTGCTGTAGGGGGCTGGAGTTTTGGTGGCTATATGACTGCATGGATTATTACTCAGACAGATCGTTTTAAAGCGGCGATTTCGGGTGCTGGAAATACTGATTTCATTTCATTTTCCGGTACAAGTGATATCCCTGATTATTACGTGGAATATTTAGGAAATACTTTTTGGAGCGCTGACAAGCTATATATAGAAAGGGCTCCTATCTCACACGTTGAAAAGATCACCACTCCTCTTTTGATTATCCATGGGGAAAATGATGTTCGGGTACCAAGCTCTCAAGGATATGAATTATATACGGCCCTGGAACAACAACATAAATCTGTAAAAATGTTAATGTTACCTAATCAGGGGCATCTTCCTACTAATGCAAATATTATTTATAAAAGTATAGAAGAAGTAGGAGCATGGTTAAAAAAAGCTTTATAGATTCAATTAATCCATAAATATTGCATCAATAGTTTATTGGCTCACCTTAAGATAGAAAAACAAACGGAACTTTTGGTAAGGTCAGGTCTTGATTCTTCTGGAACCGCTGGCATGCAGCGGCTCATAGAGTTAGTGGTTAGTGACGAAGTTTTAACCTTCTCTAGCATCCAGTGAAGTCAAAATTTGTGGATTATCATGATAAGATGACACCTTGCTTACAGCATCTTCTAGCTCTGGAATATTCAATTTAAGATTTCCATCATGATCAATCCATTGCAACTCTTCAAGGACCTTACGGGCAATTTTACCCTGCTCATAAAGAGCAAATTCTATAATTTTTTCAAGGCATGTGTTTTTATAATCAATGGTTGTCTTTTCTTTTAAACCAAAGAAGCGATTTGCTTCTTGTTGTAATCTCATTTCATAACGCATACAAAAAGCTTTTTCCAATTTTTCTCTAGGGATGTGACAGGGCGTTTCTTGGCTACCAGGTTCAGTAAAATGGTATTCAATAGTGTATTTCTCATAAAATTTATTAGCTAAGAGCGCGTGGACATTGGCTGTTGGGTGAATATCATCCCAAAAAGTATATCCTTTAGCTGGTGATGTATTGTTCGATAGTATTTTGAAATCATCAGAGCTAATGTACGGCTGTTTTAATTTATCAGCATCTAACCCATAAGCATCGGGATTTCGATAAGCCTCAACAAAAACACTATTAATATCACATACATCAAAGGAGCAGTTTGGGTACATGACTTTAAATTGTTCACACGCATTAATCAGCTGCTGATTAAAGTATTCAATGCAGTCATGAGCATTTTTACGAGCTTCCTCTCCTTTAACACCCTTCATATTTTGAAAACGAGGAGTCAGGGACAGATCTGGAAGATTAAACCAGATAAAATTCCGATATCCATTTTGGATCAGGATTTCCACGTTTTTTATTCGTTCTTTGATGGCTTTATCAACCTCATCAATAGATGGTTTTTCATTAACAGTGATTAAATCATTAGCTCCCGACCATTCAATCACTAAGGTTTCATTTTTCCTATGAGCCGGTATTTTATTCTGCTCATCATAAGCAAGAACTTTATCGCGCATTGTTTTTAAGGTTGGGAGGATGATTCTGCTGAAAAAACGGCTAATGCTTGAGCTTAATCTCCATGAATAATCATATGAACTTAATCCTCCTTGATCGTATGAGCGAACAAAATCATGCCCTTCATATTTTACAATGAGATCATTATCCAGATCGTAATCATACATAATTTCATCAAGTATTCTTTTTTCTTTATTTACGATAGCGTCAGCTATGTCATCATTAGTGTATCTGTATTTCTTTTTTATCTCGGAAATCATAAAGTCACTGGCAAAGAATGACGCAATAACATCAGCCCAAACATAACCGTTGGTAAATCTTCCCCTTGATGAGTTTTTATATAAACCAGCAAGAAATTTCATAGGAATACAACCCAAAACGAAGGCTTCATTCGCTGTACCTCTATCGCTTAAGCTATCTCCCATCATTATTATATGTGATATTTTTTTTTGATCCGTCATGATGATTTCTTCCATGTTGTAGGTTATTTCCCATAGTATCTAAACCTGATCATCCAGTTATTTGATGGTCACATAAGACCTCCGATTAGTTCTTGATACCTAATGTAAAAAAAAAGAGACTGATCAGTTAAAATACACCAATATGTTCTCTAGCAAGAAATAATCCACTTTGAAAATTTTTCATTCCTACAAATACTAATAATAGTAAGATACAGGGATAGTATTAGGGATAAGAAGGTATATATAGCATCATTAACAAAGGCAAGATTTGCGATTGTTACAAAAATTGCCTCTAAAACATGAAGGAATTGGTTACACTTAAAGTTGTGTTAATATGGATAGTAAAAATTGAGACTGCTCACTTGGGCTCTGTCGAAAATTTTCTAAGAAGTTAAGTGCGACCTTTTTCTGGACGCAACTAGGCAGCCAACTCATAAAACTGTTTCCAGGCCGGAGTATCTCCACTATTTTTCATCTGTTCTTTTTTCAACATTCGATGCAATTCTATTCCTGCAATGTGATATGGGTCCGCATGTCTGGAACAAAATTAAGGAAAAATAAGAGCTATTCATCCATCATTTATAGTTAAAAATTCACTCAAATTAACCTATTTAAACCTACTCAATACCGTATGAATAGTGATTGCTACTACGAATTGTCTTAGGTCATTTTACCACAACTCTATCAGAATGACTTATCCACAAGTCCACAGGTCAGGAGAGCTTCACTTTCTCGTATAGGCCTGTGGGCCTTGTGGGTAAGTCATGACGCTCTCATTTAGGGTTTATGGTCTTTTCCGGCCATAATACACCTCTGCGGGCGTTAAATAATTAAAGGACTGGTGAAGCCTTCGGTTATTATAATACTCAAAATACTCCGTTAAGGCCAGCTCAACCTCTTCAATTGTATCAAAATCATACCGGTAGATTTTTTCTTGCTTAACACTACGCCACAATCGCTCGATAAATATATTATCTAAATAACGTCCTCGCCCATCCATGCTGATAGAAATGTGGTGAGATTTTAGCGTATTTATCCAATCTTTTGAGGTAAATTGAGAACCCTGATCCGTGTTAAAGATCTCACAACGCGAATGCAGCAAAGCGTTTCTAAGCGCCTCAATACAAAATTCAGCCTCCATAGTAGGTGAAATAGCCCATCCAATCACATAACGACTATACCAGTCCATAATAGCTACTAAATACACATGCTTTCCTTTCATGCGGATGTAGGTGATATCTGCGGCCCAAACCTGATTTGGTTTGGTGATATCCACCTCTTTTAATAAATAAGGGAACACCTCATGCTCCTTATTGGGAACGCTTGTATTTGGCTTTGGGTAAACAGTCGATAACCCCATCATTTCCATCAACTTTTTTACTCGACGTTTACCAACAGGATAGCCTACTTCTTTTGACAGCCATCTTGCCCGCTTAATTTTACCTTCACATGGATACTGCAGATAGTGCTCATCAAGTAGCGCCATAAGCGCTTCATCTTCGACAGAAATGGGCTTGGCACTATAATAATAACTTGAAACAGGCAAGTCTAATAGCAAGCATTGTTCACGAATGGTGAGCTCGGCAAGAGGATCAATCATGACGCGCTTTTCATCCAGACTAAAGTTCATGCTTTTTTTTTAGCCAAGATAGCTGCGCTTGAAGTCGACCAATTTCTTGATATAATGCCTCAACAAGCTGCTCTTGGGACTTGGCTTCTTTTTCATTAGCCCCAGAGAATAAATCGTTAATGGCTTTGATGGCCGATTGCTTCCAAGTTTTTACCTGCGTTGCGTGAACACCGTATTCACTGGTAATTTGCGCTTGTGTGAGTTTCCCCTCAATCGCAGCTAGCGTTATTTTTGCCTTCTTGGCCGCCGTATAATAAGCTCGCTTTTTAGACATTTTATTCTCCTCTTTGTATTAAGAAGAATAGCTCTTAAAAAACCTTTTTTTGTGTCCAGAAAACCGCGCCTATATTAATGGTCGCCGCGGCTGATTCAAAGGATTTAAAACCAAGCGTGTATTTGGTAACATTTTTAATGCCACGATGGTCTTGTTCTACCATGTTATTTAGATATTTTATCCGTCTTATTTCAATCAATAAATGCCATAATCCATGAATAAAAAGTAAGGTATTGATTCGTTCCAGTGCTGCTGTATTGGATCCGGATTTATCAATATTTACTTTCTCTGGAACCCCACTAGAACCAATGGCTTTTTTGAAAAACTTCAATACAGCAGGCCGATCTCTCTTTTCTGAAAGCATGAAATCAATGGTGCTTCCCTCTTTATCTACAGCGCGGTAAAGATAAAGGCTCTGTCGAAAATAGCATGCTTAAGTTATTATGCGCGGAAAAAAGGCAATCCAATGATTAGTTTTAAAGGACGTCATTTCCCAAAAGATTTAATATTAATGGCAGTCAGATGGAAAGTTGCCCATCCATTAAGTTATCGTGCGATTGAAGAATTAATGGAAGAAAGGGGGGCTGACTTAGATCATTCCACGGTGCAAAAATGGGTTGTTCATTATGCGCCGCAACTGGAGCAGGCATTCAGAAAAAGGAAGAAGCCCGTGGGTCGAAGCTGGAAAATGGATGAAACGTATATCAAAGTGAATGGCACGTGGGTTTATCTTTACCGCGCTGTAGATAAAGAGGGAAGCACCATTGATTTCATGCTTTCAGAAAAGAGAGATCGGCCTGCTGTATTGAAGTTTTTCAAAAAAGCCATTGGTTCTAGTGGGGTTCCAGAGAAAGTAAATATTGATAAATCCGGATCCAATACAGCAGCACTGGAACGAATCAATACCTTACTTTTTATTCATGGATTATGGCATTTATTGATTGAAATAAGACGGATAAAATATCTAAATAACATGGTAGAACAAGACCATCGTGGCATTAAAAATGTTACCAAATACACGCTTGGTTTTAAATCCTTTGAATCAGCCGCGGCGACCATTGCAGGAATAGAATTGCATCGAATGTTGAAAAAAGAACAGATGAAAAATAGTGGAGATACTCCGGCCTGGAAACAGTTTTATGAGTTGGCTGCCTAGTTGCGTCCAGAAAAAGGTCGCACTTAACTTCTTAGAAAATTTTCGACAGAGCCCCTAAAACCGCCTTATCATCAATAAATAGTTCCGCCTCTAAGCAAAGTCAATGTTATAATTTAGCCATCAGTTTCAAACTACTTGCTTCAGATTCATCAAATTTCTCATATAGTGAATCATGTCTTTGTCCCTCATGAGTGACCCAAATTTCTTGTACCAGATCATTTTCAAATAGCATATCTCCCTCTGGGGACATAATTTCAATAATTAAGCTAACCACACATTGTGCATATGCTTCACTCGAAAATCTAGGTTCTGCTTTTGGATAACCGGAGACGTTTATAATGGAGATCCCTTTTGCTATATTAATCACTTGATCACTTTTACTACCAGTAACATTTCCTCCGTTACTCACTGCAAGATCAACAACAACAGCATTGTGTGGTAAAAGACGGATGCTTTCTTCATCGATTAATAAGGGAGCCTTTTTGCCAGATGTTCTTGCTGCTGTAATTACTATTGTTTCTTCAGCTAAATGTGGCTTAATAAAATTCACCTCTTCATCCGCGTCCGGTAAGACATAATACGTCATTCCTGACGCCTCTAACTCAGCCTTATGTTGCACTTTTCTACCAAAAACCTGAACGGGCACTTGATGTTTTAACGCTTCAAGCGCAGCACTGATCGCTGCGGGACCAGTACCAATTACTGTTAGTTTGACTGGCTGTTCACCTCTATAGCGCTTAAATGCATCCTGAAATGCTAATCTTCCTGCAATCCGGCTCATTGCCGACTGTGCATTTTTTGGATCATTGATAGATAAGCTTTTGAATAAATCAAATGACAGTGTTGTAATTCCTAATTCTTGCCAAGCAGCAATATGATCATCGGCTACAAATGGAGATAAAAATCCTAACATAGCTATATTTTCGTGAAAATTCTTATTTTCTATTAACCTTCGTGCCTTACTCGGACGGTGAATCCTAACAATGAACGTATTACTTGGAAATCCTGACGATGTTAATGAAAAAATTTTAGCACCTGCATTTATATACTCATCATTAGTAAATCCTGCTTTCAATCCAGCATCTGTTTCAACCAGCACTTGATAGTGTTTTTTAACTAACACAGCAACAGTTGTAGGTGTTAAAGCAACACGGCTTTCACCTTCATGTGTTTCTTTAACTACAAGAATTTGCTTATATCCTACCATAATCAATTATACCTCTATTGTTTTCAAAGTGATTAAATTGGAAATTTATCAATTTTTTCATTATACACTTCTTGAGCATCTGCAAGCGACAGTTTTGAGTACACCTCCAGAGACTGTCTGGTTTCATGGCCTGAATAGGGTTGAATTAAAGCATCATCCACACCCTGTTTTTTGAGCCAGGTAAATAAAAAATGTCGCAACTTATGTGGCGAGATAGATTGTTGTATTCCTGCCTCCGTGGCATAGTCTGCTAGAATTTTTCTTATTCCACGTGTAGTAAAAGGCTTTTTGCGATTCGATTCAAAAAGATAAACCGCCCCATTAGCTTGTTCAGTACTCACAAACAGGATGAGTATTTCTCTAAAATCATGTGGGAATGGTACAATACGATCTTTATTGCCTTTTCCTTGATTAATTCTGATTTGGCATCGATCAAAATCAATGTCCTCCATTTTTACATTAACCAACTCTTGAACTCGAATCCCCGTATAGAGTAGTGTTTTTATCAGGATCATGTGCTTCGTATTCCTGGTTTGCCATATAATATTGTAATACCGCTTCAACTCTTCTTCTGTAGGAACATAAGGCAATCGTTTAGTTTGCGTTGTGACTACAATATCAAATTCTTCCCGAATTTTTTTAAATAAATCCCTTAGATAAATATAATCAGGCCGTTCGTCACGTAGAATTTTACTTATTTTTTTTACAATCTCTTTGGTTGGTGTTCTCATGCCATGGCTCCTGCCGATATCAGTTTAATGATTAAGCGCTTTGTTAGATCCACTTCAAAGCTGCCATATGGATTAATGTGTAAATAGAATAAGGCTGTTAGCGCTCTATAATCATCTTCCCCTAACAGGCCTATCCAATATTCATCATGTAATAATTCTTCAATGAGCAAGGTATTAATGTACGAAATACTCGTCTGAAGTAAGTGCAAACAAAGCATTGAGATTTCTTGATCATCACGAGAGTTTGATGTAATTTCGCCACTTTTACCGTAATACACAAAATCATTGGCACCATTCCAATTTTCTACAACATTTAGGCCAGCATTAATTTGTTGTCTGAGTTCAACTGAATGGAGATAGCGACATAAAAAGGTGGTTTTGACTGCTTTTCCAAGCTCCATAAAGGCTTTAAATGTCGGGTGTTGATAGTTGCTTCTGGCAAATTTTCTGATAATCGTTTCTGCAGTTGCCGTACCTAATTTTAGAGCAACTCCATGTTTGATCATTTCATTATATTGTTCTTCTATGAGTTCCCAATTAATGGTACGTGTAGTAATTTCTTTGATATTTTTAATTTGGAAATCATCTTCAGGAAGGTAAAGTTTTTGATTACCAATAGTTTTGTATCTTGGGAGTAGATCGAATTGCTCAAGATAGCTTAAAGCAAAACCAAGCTCGCTTTGTCCATGGCTATCCACATATTGTGATTCAATCTCCATCTCAGTTTCTTGATCCATAATTCCTTGTAACATTGATGCTACTTCAGATGAGGTACATGTTTTCATTTGTGAGTAAACGCAGATGTATTGATCACTGACATGCCAGTAAATCATGACTCCACTACTGTGGTGACGCGGACTCCATTCTGTTAGCAAATTTTTGGTGAAACACCCAAACTGCTTAGAGTCTGCGGCACAAGCTGTAGAAACTGATCTCCATATTTGAGGATTTCTTATTCTAAAAATAGCGTTAACAATTGTATTTATTGCTTCACGCAAATCATCTTTATTGAGAAAAAAATTTTTAATATGGCGCAGCTCTTCAAAAGTAACCGCACCTTTAGATGCGCCAGCTGTTCGTTTAAGCCCAGCATTAGTACCAATAGCGAAGTTACATAACAATAGTCGCTTTCGAATTGTTTCACGGTCTAAAATTTCACGATTGCCCGCTGTACTAAAACAGTCTGTGAAGTTTTCACGTAAATCGACTTCTTTTAAAATATCTAAAAGATCAATAACACCCCACTTGGCAAGAACGGCTTCTTTGAGTCGTTGAATAAACTTAGGCTCATCAACCTTTACTAAAGGTGTGAGCATAATCCAGGGTTTACCTTTCTTTTTAACAATATTAACTAATTCATTCTTAGGATATCCATTATCGAGCTGCCGAATATTTTTGCTCATCTCATCTTTAATTTTATCGATAAAGTCTTTTGCTAATAATGGAGCATCCATCAAGGCAAAATATTCCTCGCGTTTCTCGTCAAAGTCTTTCGGCAAATCATCAACAGGGTCACGGTATTTAAAAGCACCACTCACCCATACTTCTTTATGCTTCAATTTAAGTCGTAAGAGTTTGAAAATAGCGCATTCATAGTTTTTTCTCAAAACTCTTGAATTATTAAGTTCATCCCTCTCGTATATTTCTTTTTGCTGCTGTTTACTAATCAAGCCATCAATTGGTACTTCTGCTTCAATCGGGTAGTATTTAAGTTTACTCTTCTGATACCGCTTTATTAATGTTAATGCCTCTAAAAATGCCGTGTTATTAGAATGAAACTTTAAACAATTAATAATGTTAAAAATAGTATAGCGATACGAGTTAGAGTATCTTTTGATAACTGACTCTCTTACCTTTTTTTTGATTTGACGAGCAAAGTCTCTTGTTTTAATTATATGCTCTATTGTTTCTTGAGAAACAGATGGATATACAACCTGTTCAATAATCCCTTGGGGAAAGTCTCGGTTTATTTCGGCTAGTGAATATAATGAATCTAAATCTCCTAGTCGCTGACCAATCTCTTTATTCAGCTTTTCTTGTTTTTTATCTGCAGTTTTCTTTATTTGATGGATAAAATAGAGCAAATGGTCAATTAAGCTATCGATAGCTTCTTGATGGCGCTGAATACAAAATATTATTGCCAGAGAGTAACGACTTATATCTGTTCTGCGTTTAGTCCTTTCAGGGGTGTCTGTGTAAAACCGTCGTTTATAAATGTTCCGTTGTTTTATATTGATATCACTAATAAATCCAAATGATGTAACTGACAATTGATTTAATATTTCAAGGCGTTTAATTTCATTCGCAACGCCTTTTTTGCTTGAATCGCTAGAGTCTTGTCGTAAAAATTGGCAAACCCCATCGAAATCATCGCTAGTTAACAGGTAGTCATCGATGTAGTTTTTATCTTTATCTGATAATAAACGTTCAATTTGAGAAAATATTTGTTGCTCTTTATCTGTTTTGGCATTTTTGATTACATCAAGTAAGATTGCTTCAAATGGAATCTCAACTTTCATTGCTTTAAGGTAGGCGCAAAGTTTAAATTTTAATGCCTCATCATTTTTTTCTTTAAAAATGTTCGTTATTAAAAACTCATGAAGCAAAGGGCACTCTTTATCAAAATTATTAAATCCAAAATACGCTCTGATTTCTTGTTTATATCGATTAATAATTCGCTCTTGTCCAAAAAAAGCAAACAATTTCTCATGCGAAATTATCTCTTTTGATAAAACAATACCTTTTTCGATTAAATCAAAGGGCAGCGTTTTGATGTCTTTTGGATAACTAGCTGTTTTCTCAAACCATCTGAACAGCAATAGATATGCTAAGCGCGACAATCCTCGTTTTTTTTGAAGTAATCGCTTCTCATGTGGAAGTACCTGCCAAAAATCATTAGGCTCTATATCTAAAAATTCTTGAGTCAACATGACTTAATCTTTAAGCAGAGATTTTTTAAGATGATTTTCTTTCGCTATAGCTATAGCCTTGCGTAAATGGGCTTCTAAAATTTCTTTTGGTGGCATTTCAGTTAAATATTGAGCAACATGAATGCCTGTTTTATCCATTTCAAGGTATTCAATGTCGTCATGATCTTTCCCTGCACAAAGAATAATCCCCATTGGCTTACCTTCATGTTGAAAGCGTTCATTTTTATCAAGCCAGTTAAGATACCATTCCATTTGGCCTTTATAGGCCGGATCGAAGTCACCTAACTTTAGTTCTATCGCAATCAATCGAGACAATCGCCGATTGAAAAACAACAGATCTAAATAACGATCCTTTTTACCCGTGCTCATTCTTTTTTGACGAGCGACAAAACAAAAGTCAGTGCCTAATTCTTGAAGAAAATCCGTAATATTATTCAGAATTAAATTTTCAAGATCTTCTTCTGATTGACATTCATGAGCACCAATAAAATTCAGAAAATAGGGTTCTTTAAACGTAAGATCCGCTGTCATTTCATCAGTCTTTTTTAATTTATCTAATTGCAGTTTTATGACACTTTCAGGCTGCTTACTAAGGGCTATCCGCTCGTATAACATACCATTCATTTGTTTTTGTAATGTACGAACGCTCCAGCGCTGAACACGACACATTTCAGCATAAAAATCTCGCTTCAAAGTATCTTCGATAGCACAAATTAGAACAAAATGAGACCAGGACAATTGTCTCGACAGTGTTGAGACAATCTCACGATCAGGGAATGATTTAGCAAATTTGATCATTCTGAACAGGTTCGGCCGACTGTAACCCTTGCCATAACTGAGGGCAAGATGATTGGCTAAAGTAACAACAATAGTCTCCCCATATTCAGCACGCTCCGACTTTAGTATTTCATCATCAATACGTTTGCCAATTAACCAGCAAAGAAGTGCTTGAGTTGAATTATATTCACGGGCAATATGATTTCTTGCTTCATCAATGAGCGTACTAATATCTTTGATTAGCAAATCAGGGGTATTATGAGTCACAACAACGGAGTCTATTTTGTGAGTCATTTTGTTATCATTCATTTTTATTTCCTTTAATAGTTCCCATAATGCATAGAGGCGGAACTACTTATTGGTGATAAGGCGGTTTTAGGCATAGAGTTGATAGCGATATTAAATGAAAAGCACGTTAATGACAACTACATTCTTGAAGTGGGAACTAATGTTGACCGGAAACAGGGTCTACGTACACACTAGGCAGACTTGCCGGTACAATTTCAATTGTGTTTATAGACGCACTCCTCAAGGGTCTTTACGATTCATCAAGATGAAGCGTTTGTTGCCACCCATTTTGCATAGCTATCTATAAACTTACGTAAAAACTTTCGTGTGTCCTCATTGGTAATTTCCCCTTTGTCATTAAATAAATTTGCTGCCTGTCCTATATAGGCTTCGGGTTGCTGGAGAAGGGGCACATCTAAAAATACCATGCATTGTCTTAAATGTTGATTTGCTCCAAATCCCCCAATTGCGCTGGGTGAAACGCTGATTATCGCCCCTGGTTTTCCTCCCCAGACGCTCTGACCATAAGGCCGAGAACCTACATCAATAGCATTCTTCAGAACACCAGGAACGGAGCGATTATACTCTGGAGTTACAAACAAGACCCCTTGACATGATTTTATCTGCTTCCGGAATGTTGTCCAGGAGGCAGGTATTGGTTCCTCATCATCCAGATCCGGGTTGTATACTGGCAGCTCATCAATGGCAATTATTTCGGGTTTTATTGATTCGGGTGCAAGTGAGATAAGTACTTTGGCCATTTTAATATTGAGTGAATCTTTGCGTATGCTCCCAACGATAACTGCAATTTTTTTACTCATCATACGATTCCTTGTAAATTTATAGCGACTAAAATAAGTATGCTGCTTACTCTTGATTTATTTGATTGGAACTTAAATTTATTTTTTTTGATGAATTACATTTGATTATAGTCAGGGAAGAGCAAAAGTCGACCTGATATTGTATATCTTTAAAATTTCATTAGCTTAGGATCAAATTTTATCAGTGGAATTAGGGACACAAGAATGGTGTCGCAAGGAATTTCAGGTAAAAAAACACCCTATTTATCCTAAGACATTGCTATCTTAAAAATAATAGGGCGAAAATAAATGATTAGACTACTTCAACTTCTTCAGCTTGAGGACCTTTTTGTCCGTTGCTAGCTTTGAACATTACAGTTGCACCTTCAGCAAGAGTTTTGAAACCACTGCTTTGGATTGCGCTGAAATGCACAAAATAATCTTTACCGCCACTTTCTAAAAAACCGAAACCTTTGGACTCATTAAACCATTTTACTGTACCGCGTATTTTATCTGACATTTTAATTTCCTAAATTGTTACCAGACCATTATAGCATTATTTTATTAATTGTGCTGTTTTTTTATTAATTATTTTTAAATCCTTTTAAATTTAATTCTAATTGGTATGAAAATCAAGCAGACTAACAAAATTTTCATCTAAATAACTATTCATTGCTTTGATCTAACAGCTCTTTGGCATGGGAACGGGTTTGTTCGGTCACAGTTAATCCACCCAACATACGTGAAATTTCATTAATTTTCTCTACAGGATTTAGCTTGGTAATGCGAGTAACCGTTTGTTTGTGATCACTTTGCTTTTCTACCATAAAATGGCTATGAGCTGCAGCTGCCACCTGTGGCTGATGAGTGACACAAAAAACTTGCAGGCGTTCGCCCAATTTACGGAGCATTTGGCCTACCAACGCTGCTGTAGCACCTCCTATGCCCACATCGACCTCGTCAAATAATAAAGTGGGAGTGGCACCCCTTTGCGCTGTAATCATTTGGATGGCAAGTCCAATACGTGATAATTCTCCGCCTGATGCAACTTTATTGAGCGAGTCCGGTTCCATGCCCGGGTTAGTACATACTTTATATTCTACTTTATCCAATCCATGTGTTTGCATTTTATCGAGAGGGGCGATTTCTATATCTATCCAGCCTTTAGGCATTCCAAGTTGCTGAATACTGGATGTTAACTCTTTAGCTAATTTTTGGGCATGTGTTTTTCTTGATTTACTGAGTTTTAAGGCTGCGATATTATAGGCTTTGGTGAGATGGCTCAATTGTAATTCAAGGTAGGCTAATCGACAGTCTGCATCTTGAAGACAGGTCAGCTCCTTTTGTAGTTTTTGTTCATGAGCTGGGAGTAACGATCCATCAAGATGATATTTACGTGCCAAATGATGGATGGCGCTCATTCTTGCCTCCACTTCGTGCAAACGCTCAGGTTCAATTTGGATGCGATCAGCAAACTGCTGCATTTCAGCTATTGCTTCTTCACATTGAATCAATGCTCCATTTATAAGCTCACAGGCATTCTTAATTTGGGCTTGCTCTCGAGGTAGTTGACCAATTAATTGCATTACATGATTTAAACCGGAGCAAATATTAGGTTGATCATCCCCGTTTAAAAGCTCATTAATTTGCTGACTGTGTTCCAAATATTCTTTGGCATGATGCAGCATTTGATGTTCTTGATGTAAGGATTGAATTTCATCCTCTTGAAGATTTAGCGCGGCCAATTCTTCAATTTGAAACTGTAATAATTCTATTCTATCTATTTGTTGCTCCTGATTTCGCAGGGTGTCCATTTCATGTTTGATGGACTGGCATTGCTTGTATAGTTTTGCCACGTCCACCAGTAAATCGAGGTGATTGGCATATTGATCCAGTTGTTGTCTGTGAGTAGGGTGTTGCATGAGTGTTTGGTGCTGATGCTGACCATGAATATGCACAAGTTTTTCACTTAATTCTTTTATTTTCTGCAAGGGGAAAGGTTGACCATTAATAGACGATTTAGATCGACCTTCTGCATAAATAATACGTCTTAAATAGATTTCTCCTTCATCACAGTGAATATCATGTTCGGCTAACCATTGCGCCGGTTCGGATGCTTTATCAAAGTTAAATCCGGCGGTTATATCACACTTATCTTCACCAGGACGTATCACTGAAGCATCTGCCCGCCCACCCAATGCGAGCATTAGGGCATCTATCATAATTGATTTACCGGCACCCGTTTCCCCGGTGAAGGCAGTCATGCCTTGCGTGAAATCTATTTCCAGGTGTTTAACAATGGCGAAATGTTCAATGCACAAGTTTGTGAGCATGATTTATCCCTGATGTTTAGATTCCCAGCCAAGTTTACTGCGTAATGTATCATAATAATGGTAATCGAGGGGATGTAACAAGCGTAGCTGAGTGTCATTTTTTTTAATGGAAACTTTTTGCCCCGGTTTCACCATTCTTGATTCATGACCATCACAGCTTATTCGTAATTCATTCTCGTTAAAAGAACTGATGCGCAATTCAATTTTCGCTTCCCCATCAACTACCAAGGGTCTTGAACTTAAACTATGAGAAAACATAGGAACTAAAACTATAGCATTTAACTGTGGGTGCATAATTGGTCCACCAGCAGATAAGGCATAAGCGGTAGAGCCTGTTGGTGTTGATAAAATCATGCCATCCGAGCGAAAATGACTCACCAATTGTTGATTGACATAGACATCAAATTCAATTAGGTGGGTTTCGCTACCACGACCTAACACTACATCATTTAAGGCATCGCCCTCAAAATAGGTGTTTTCATCATCAAAAATCCGGGTTTGCAGCAAGAAACGTTTTTCTTCTGCGTAGTGTCCACCTAGAACTGCACTAAGTTGCGTTTCAATATCCTGGGGTAAAATATCAGTAAGAAAACCTAAACGTCCTCGGTTAATTCCAATGACAGGAGTATTCACTTTAATGGCCATTCGAGCCGCAGAGAGTAAACTTCCGTCACCACCAACCACAATAATTAAATCATTTGCCTCACCCATGCCATCCAGATCTAACACCGGTATGTTCATATCAAAACCGGTGGAGGTCTCTATATCCTGGAAGATTTTAATGTGTTGGGTTTTTAAAAAATCAACCAAGCGGTGCACACTTTCGCTGACCCCTTGGTTGGCTCTATGTTGTCGAGCGTATAGGATGACTCTCTTAAATTTTTGTTTCATGGTAGGTATTAGTCTTCACTTTTATCTGCCCGTGATGCTTTTTTTCTATCATGCTCTTTTAATGCTTTTTTTCGCAAGCGAATAGATTGAGGGGTGACTTCTACTAATTCATCATCATCAATAAATTCGAGTGCCTGCTCTAAAGTCAATTTTATGGCAGGGGTCAAAATGATGTTTTCATCAGTGCCAGAGGCGCGCATGTTGGTCAATTGTTTTTCTTTGGTGACGTTCACGACCAAGTCATTATCACGGGCATGGATACCTACAATCATTCCTTCATAGCATACGGATTGTGGCCCAAGAAACAAACGTCCACGATCTTGTAAATTAAAGAGAGCAAAGCCGCGTGCAGTACCTTGGCAGTTTGCTATCAGAACTCCATTGGCGCGTTTGCCTATGCGTCCTTTAATTGCTGGACCGTAATGATCATAGACGTGGTACATCAAGCCTGTACCCGAAGTACACGATAAAAACTCATTATGGAAACCGATTAAGCCGCGAGTGGGGATAATGTAATCCAAACGAACACGTCCTTTACCGTCTGGAACCATGTTTTGCATGTCGCCTCGACGCTCACCTAATTTTTCCATGATGGTACCTTGATGCGTTTCCTCAACATCTACCGTCAGGCGCTCATAGGGTTCTTGTTTAACACCTTCAACTTCTTTAATGATTACTTCGGGCTTGCAAATAGCCAACTCATAGCCTTCACGACGCATCGTTTCAATCAGAATAGATAAATGCAATTCGCCACGTCCTGATACTCTGAATTTGTCTGGATCTTCATTGTCTTCTACACGAAGTGCAACGTTATGTAATAATTCAGTATCTAAACGTTCACGAATTTTTCGAGATGTAACAAATTTACCCTCTTGTCCTGCAAAAGGTGAATCATTAACCTGAAAAGTCATACTAATGGTTGGTTCATCAACAGTCAGTGCAGGTAGGCCTTCAACCATACCAGGGTCACAGACTGTATCAGAAATGTTCAGATTCTCAATACCAGTAATCGCAATGATATTACCTGCACCCGCTTCATCAATCTCCACACGCTCAAGACCTTTAAAGCCTAATAATTGTAATAAACGACCAGTACGGATATTGCCATCTTTATCAATAATTTTGACTGCAGATTTTGCTTTGATTTGTCCTCGACTGACTCGACCTATGCCTATAGTGCCTACATAGGAAGAATATGCCAGAGAGCTGATTTGCATTTGGAAAGGTCCATTAGAATCAACCTCCGGTGGGGGCACTTTATCAATGATGGTTTGCAGTAATGCGGTCATATCCGTAGCTTCATCTTCTAAACTCAGTTTCGCATATCCATTTAAGGCTGAAGCATAAACAACCGGAAAATCGAGTTGGGTATCGTTAGCACCTAAATTATCAAATAAATCAAATACCTGATCCATCACCCAATCTGGTCTGGCCCCTGGCCTATCGATTTTATTGATGACTACGATAGGATTTAAACCGCGGGCAAATGCTTTTTGAGTAACAAAACGGGTTTGGGGCATAGGACCGTCTACGGCATCTACCAGAAGAAGAACACTATCAACCATCGAGAGGATACGTTCAACTTCTCCACCAAAATCAGCATGCCCTGGAGTGTCAACAATGTTAATTTGATGATCTTTCCAGTAAACGCAGGTGTTTTTGGCCAGAATGGTGATCCCACGTTCTTTTTCAAGAGCATTGGAGTCCATCAGTCGCTCCACGGTGGGCGCTCTTTCGTTTAAAGTGCCTGTTTGCTGGAGCAATTTATCTACCAGAGTTGTTTTGCCATGGTCAACGTGTGCGATGATGGCAATATTGCGAATCTGTTCAATCATAAATAACCTTTAGTTGGGAATAGCGAGATTTAATTATTATAGGCAAAAGCTAGGCATTTGTTCATAGATTCGACATTATACACGAATTGCCAACTAAATCCTATTGGCTAGTAAGTGATTATTTAACTTAAAGTAGATCTAAAAAATGCCCCCGCCTACACCTGCTTCCATTGACGACAATAGGATACAAATTAAGGAAATCCCGAAAGATCTTGAAATTATTTAAAAATAAAGATCGTAATTGGTACAGGCTTTGCTAGACTAATAGTGAGGGATAAAAAATGGGGGTATTTATGAAGCAACTGATTTTACATCCCACGGATATCAGCCAATGGCATGCTTTAGTTAACGAAGCACAAGCTTCTACGCGGCTTATTTTGAATGAAAATACGGAAAGTTATCTGGTTTTTTTATTAATGCGTTTTTCTCAAGGTCCCAAGCTCATTGAATCAATAATCGCCCAGGATTTTTTAGAGTCAATGCGTAAACCTCGCCAGGTGCAAGTAGAGTTGTTACGGGATGTTGGCGATAAAAGTCTGTTGTTTTGTGGTCTTTTTCCAGGAATCGCAGAGCAACGGCATGTCAGTCTTAGTTATTTTTCTGATATGGGGCAGGCCGCCTATTTGACCGTTGGCGAGTTGCAAGATAGCCAGACAGCGGATTTATATTTTCAATTAAGCGCACAATTTGTCACCTTACAGCAAATATTACAGGCGATGCGAGGTGAGTATTTGCAATTTAGTCAGGTAGATGGGGGGGTCTTATCTTCACCGGATTTAACATTACAATAAATTATCAAATTATCGTTTGCCCTGCACGACAGCTAAAAAAGACGCTACTTATGAAACAGCATGGTCACGTCTATCGAATCAAGAGTGTATTTTTGGTTACAAAAATCACAATTGACCGTGATGCCCCCCTGTTCTTTTAATAATTCTTTTGCCTCCTGTTCACCGAGAATAGTGATGACCTGATTCATTTTTTCCGGGTTACAGCGGCATTGAAAACGGGTAGAACGACTTTCAAATACTCTTACTTCCGTTTCATTATACAGACGATAAAGCAGGCTTTTATTATCTAAAGTAAGTAACTCTTCTTCACTAACCGTTTGCCCCAATTGCACTGCATATTCCCAAAATTGTTCTTTTTGAAGAGTATCTTGTCCAGGCATCAACTGAAGTAGCATTCCTGCAGCCATCTCTTCATTAGCTGCAAGCCAGACTCTAGTCGCAATTTGTTCTGATTGCGCAAAATAAGTCATTAAATTTTCACTCATCGAAGTCGCTTGAATCGGCACTGTACTTTGATAGATCTGAGTTTGATTGTCTGGACTAATCGTAAGCACCATCTGACCTTTAAGAAACGCGGTGGCGTAATCGATAATTTCAAGATGCTCCATATATTTGGCAAATGCTCTGATGTTAAACTCATGATCACATTGCACCAATAACAGGGGCAGACGCTCATCCCCCTGAAACTGTAAATTTAATTTACCTTCAAATTTAATACTGCTAGCCAGTAGCAAACAGGAGACCATTGCTTCGCCCAGCAAATTTTTAACCATAGGGGGGTAATCACGTTGATTCATTATCGTTTGATAGGTCTGTTCAATGTGAACAATTTCACCACGAATATTGGCATGTTCAAAAATAAAACGTTGTAAGGTATCTGATTCTTTCATTGGAAACTCACTAGACTTCTTGCGAGGTGTCAGGAATCAGACAAGGTCGCAGAAATTATCTAAAAAAGCGAAGTGTACACGAAATATAGTCGTGTTTTGAAGATATTTTTTCCCAATCAGATTCTCTGTGCTTTGACAAGTAGAATTAAATCTGGTGAATAAAAATTATACCCCAAGTCATGAGCATGTTAAGGATTGAAAGCAGTATGGCTGATGAAGCCAGATCTTTGGCAAGACCAGATAATTCATGATACTCCAATCCAATACGATTAACGATTGTTTCTATGGCGGAGTTGATTAACTCCATGATAAGAAGCAAAAAAACAGAACCAAGCAGAAGGATATACTCGACAGTATTGTTGCCTAATAAAAATGCACAAGGAAAAGCAATTAATAAAAGAGCCACTTCAACTCTAAAAGCCCATTGTAAGCACCAGGCGTTTTTTAGCCCCTTCCATGAGTTTTTGAAGGCCTTATATAGATGTAAGATGGATTGAATCATTTAAGAAAGTCTCCCATAGATGCAGTATTTCATTTAATTTAACTTATTGTTGGGCTCTGTGATATCTTTTAAACGCAACAATGTAACACGTTACAATCGAGATATGTCTGATTTTAAACATATCTTGCATAAGTAAAGCGATCCGGGCTTAGGGTGACGATATACCAAACCGAAACCATTTTTTCGGGGGTTAATTGATTAGAAAACAGTGCAAGTACCTTGAACGAATTCTTGGAGTTTAAAGGCGCATGCAGCTGATTCGTTGCTTGCAATTTTATCTATCCTCACTTAGTCTGTAAGAAGTACTATAGTAAGTAACAGATCAAAGGAGCTGGTATGCCAAAAGAAGAGGTAAGTACTGAGGATACTAAAAAGACAGCCGTTGTCCTCGGGATTGGAAATATAATATTGGCACCTCTTTATGCATTGAACGCCAAAATAGGTTTTACTGCTTCCCTTGCTCTTACAAGTGCTGCCTTATACCAGCTCCATGAATTAGGTAAGAGCAGGCGACCTGTCCCTAATGCTCTAAACCAGGCCAATCACTTTTTTTCACCCCAAACAGGTACTACCAGTACTGAAATTAATAATGCAGTTAGCAATATTGTTAACGGAGGAGCTGCAGTATTTGATGAATTGATACCTCGTAGTAAATAATTAAATACAAACACTCGTTACAAGAACATTCATAATTCCAGTCAGAATCCGATAGCTGATTGAGGGTTTCAGGATCATAGCTTCTTTTTTCCTCATTGTTGAGGACTTTTATCTGCTATCAGTGGCTGATTTAAGAAACACATTGCTGATTTTCGGTGATATCAGTTTTTATAAAATTAATCGAGCATTGTTCCTTTAACGGTCTATTGTCTCGTTGCTCCCAAACCGCTGAATAAGTTTGGTAAAAGTGCTTCTCCTACGTCCCTTGGTACGACGAAATTTTCGATTCTTCCGAAGTTATTGAGCAGTTTTATTTGATAGTCAGGTGAATATAACTCACTTACCAGGTATTTATTGTACTCCTATTTTTTATATTCAAGGTCAGAGTGAATCAGAATTTATTTCGCCGATTAACTGGAGAAATAAAGTTCTTGAACTATCCTTTTAAAACATCCCCCCAAAAAAAACAAGGAACTTTCATGAAAAATTCAGGCATACTTATTCCTCTATTTAAAAAAATAGATAAAATACTGTTCGGTATTGAAGAGATAAATGAGATTGACAAACAACCAGAGTCTATCGAGTCTGATAATGATGAAGAGTTTGATGTACAACGCTCGATAAATTAACAGTTGCATAGAAAAGTGCGCGCGGGTGATAATGCCTCTTTTTTGAACGAGAACCAAGAATGTTAAATAGCCAACAAACGGCCGCAGTACATTATATAGATGGGCCCTTGTTGGTTCTTGCCGGTGCTGGAAGTGGTAAAACTCGAGTTATAACCCAAAAAATCGGCTATTTAATTAATACTTGCGGTTATGCTGCAAAATCGGTTTGTGCTGTCACTTTTACTAACAAAGCAGCTAATGAAATGCGGGCACGTATTGCTGCACTTTTACCTGCTGCGAGCCGCAGGGGCCTGAAAGTTGCTACTTTTCATACTCTTGGTTTAAGTATGATAAAACGTAATCTGGCTTTGTGTAATCTGAAAAAAGGATTTTCTATTTTTGATAGTGAGGACTGCTTACAGATTCTACGTGGCTTTCTTCCTGCGAACAAAGCCAATGAACGCGATTTTATTTTACAGATTCAGCAACAAATTTCACGTTGGAAAAATGATTTCTTATCCCCTGAGTCAGTTCTGAACCGTACACCTTTATTCGAAGAAGCAGCAATAATCTACCCCCGTTACCAACAGGCACTTAAAGCATATAATGCGGTAGACTTTGATGATCTGATTCGACTTCCTGTTAGTTTGTTGAGCGAGCATCCTGAGGTTTTAGAATACTGGCAAAATAAAATTCGTCATTTATTAGTTGATGAGTACCAGGACTCAAATACCAGCCAGTATCTCTTGGTCAAAAAACTGGTTGGGGTTCGTGCCCATTTTACCGTTGTTGGTGATGATGACCAGTCAATTTATGCCTGGAGGGGTGCTAAGCCAGAAAATTTAGGGCAATTACAAAAAGATTATCCCCAATTAAAAGTGATAAAGCTGGAGCAAAATTACCGATCGACCAGTAGAATTTTACATGCTGCCAATCATTTAATTTCTCATAATCAACATTTGTTTGAAAAGAAATTGTGGAGTGAGCTGGGCTGTGGTGAATTGTTACGGGTTATTAGCTGTAGGGATGAAAATGATGAAGCCGAACATGTGGTGACGGATTTAATCAGTCATAAAATGCGTGCCAGAACAAACTACGGTGACTATGCCATCTTATATAGAGGCAATCATCAATCCCGAATATTTGAAAAAATATTAAGGCATTATGGGATTCCTTATCGTATCAGTGGCGGTCAATCATGGTTCGCCAAAGCAGAGGTTAAAGATATTTTTGCCTATTTAAAATTATTGTGTAATGAGGCCGATGATGCCGCATTTTTGCGGGTCATTAATACCCCCAAGCGAGGTATCGGTGATGCAAGTCTCGATGTTCTGGGGCGTTACGCGCAAACCAGGGGGATAAGTCTTTATGCTGGGGCGGATCATTTGGCATTAACCGAGGTAATTTCCGATAAACCAAGGGCAGCATTGCAGTCATTTAAAAAGTGGATTGATGAAATTAAAAAATCGTTAGCTTCGGGGGCAGTACTGGAGTATTTAAGACAAATGGTCGAAGACAGTGGTTATGAAGCGCATATTTATGAACAGAGTGATACTCCTGCAAAGGCTCAAAAAAGAATGGATAATGTCTGGGAATTGCTTGAATGGGTGGGGCGTTTGCTAGCCAAAAAACCCGGGCAAACACTGGCTGATGTGGTCAATAAATTAATCTTAATTGATATACTCGAACAGTCAGATGAACAGGATGCGGATACGCTTCAATTAATGACTTTGCATGCATCAAAAGGTTTGGAATTTCCCTATGTTTACCTGGTGGGGATGGAAGAAGAGTTATTACCTCATCGTGTAAGTATTGATGAAGACCAAATTGAAGAAGAAAGACGGTTGGCCTATGTAGGGGTAACACGGGCACAAAAAGGGTTGTGTTTTTCCCTGGCGAAACAAAGGCGTCGTGGGGGGGAGCTGCAGGACTGTCTCCCAAGTCGATTTTTAGAAGAGCTTCCCCAGGACAGTCTCGAGTGGTTTGGGAAGGGTAGCGAACGTTGTGAAGAAAAATCCAGGAATTTAGCCAAATCACACTTAGCGGGATTAAAGAATATGTTGTGTGAACCTACTTCTTGAAACAAAATAATTTGTTCATATACTATAATATCTATACTAGATTTGTATGGGCATTTCATTTAACCATAATGAAGGGCATTTATGACGATTTACATGTTTCCAGGGCAAGGCTCTCAAATAAAAGGAATGGGCGTGGATTTATTTCGTCAATTTCCCCAGCAGGTAAAACAAGCAAATGAATTACTCGGATACTCGATAGACGAGTTATGTATTAATGATCCCAAACAACAATTAGAGAATACTGAGTTCACTCAACCTGCCTTGTATGTTGTAGAGGGGTTAGCTTTTTTAGCAAAAAACACAGAGGGTCTTAAGCCTAAATATTGTATCGGACATAGCCTGGGTGAGTATTCTGCATTGTTTGCAGCGGGTGCTTTTGATTTTATTACGGGTTTAAAGCTGGTTAAAAAACGTGGTGAACTCATGGCTCAGGTAAGGGGTGGGGCAATGCTGGCAGTAATCGGTTTACCCTTGGAACGAATCAAATCGTTACTCCAGCAAAATGGATTGGATGCAATTGATTACGCCAATTTTAATTCAAGCAATCAAATTGTTATTTCAGGCGTGGTGGATGAGATTAATTCCGCTTATGACGTTCTTGAAAATGAGGCATCAATTTGTATTCCACTTAGAGTCAGTGGTGCTTTTCATTCGAGATACATGCAATCAATGGCTAATGAATTTGAACATTATATAGCCCCGGTTGAACTGATGCCACTTCATACTGAAGTTATATCTACTGTGACGGCTCAACCCTATGTTCAAAAAACCATTAAAGAGTATTTGGTAAAACAATTAACAAGTCCGGTACGATGGGCGGAAACCATTAGTTATTTGAAAAATAAAGGGGAATCAGAGTTTATCGAAATTGGTCCGGGAACTGTTCTGACCCGTTTAATGAAACAGAATTAGGTTGAAATATCCGCACTGCATCTGAAAGCCTCCCTTTTAAACTGTCAGCTGGGCTTAAGTCAGTTAGCCTGACTGCTATGCTCCTTAAGCCCAACCTTCTTCCTTAATTCATCAATAATTCTTGTATCAGATTACATTGACGCGCTCTGGCAGCTCCTCGATAAACATTTGTGTACTGGTTTTATCTGCTTTAGCAAACCAGCGATGTTGATTATAAACTGTTTGGCTTCTAGCTTGAATCAATGTATCAGCTAATGTTTCACTCGAGGTTGTTGTCCGTACCTTATTTTTCAAAACATCCAATTCACGTACTTTTTCTGCAGCCAATTCTGGAGCAATGTGGGTGTTTTCAAAATGCTTGGTTTGATATTTTTCGATAAGAAAAGCAGTATGTTCTACTTGCCAATCTTTTAAAGGACGTTGTGCATCAGATGGTAATTCAACATGCTCCTGTGCTTTGATGCCTCTTTGTTTATTCCAGGCTTCCTGGAAAGAAAGAACCCGCCGTTGAGGCGTATGTGGGCGTTGCTGGGTCGACTCTTCTGTTTGCTTATGGCTGGGAGAGTGATTTAGCTTGCTGGCACTGGAGTCCCAGAGTGCGGCTAAGGCGTATAAAGGTATAGCAATAGTTTTAAGAATCCAGGTAGGGATATCTCCATCGTGATTGTGACCTGCATTCACATCCAGACGTTCTTTCTTCAGCGATTGGAAATCATGATGGTTATCGTGGTCATTATGCTCTTCATCATGGCCTATAAAGTAATGCGCGTCTTCAAAACCCTCACTGATCATCGCTATCAGAGCAGCCAAAATTTGAGGTATGCCAGGCATTCGATCGGCAGTTACGGCGATGCTGATTAGATGCCCTAAAAAGAGTAGCAGGCGCAGTGGGGTGATGGTCAGTTTTAAAATGAGACGGAAAGGATTTACTATCTGGAGCCAATTTTCAGTCTCACGCACATAAGTGAGACCATCAGTTATGGATTTATAAATTCTTTGGAAGAGGTTTTCTTCACTTTGGGTTGCCTCGTCTACCAAGTCCAAAGATTCTGCTGTATTTTGAATATTAAAAAATATGGCGGATAAACCGGTAATGGCTGGATTGATTACACCCATAACAAAACTGGGAATTTTTTTCATCCACTCAAACAATGGACGAGCATGGGTAGCCACTGTCCACCAGGTGCCGGCCGTACAAATAGTCAGAGCGATAGCCAGTCCGACAAGTAGAACAGCAGTCGTTGCCATAAAGATATTGCGAGGGGTTAGCCCCTTACTTAAGTCATAACGGAGTCTGTTGTACCATTTGATTACGGTATTATTGTTAATCAAATCTGTAATGGCGTTGAAGGTCAGCATGCCATAAGCAGCTCCTGCAATTAGGGCCATGGGTACGATTATTATCGGCCAGAAGGTGAAGGGAATGATGGCAAAAAAAGGGATAACACTAAATGCCTCCACAATAAGGTAAGTACTTCCAAGACCCATGAATAGTCCCGCTAAAACACTAAAACCCTTGGCTATATTAAACTTGACGCGGCGTGCCTCAATACGCTTCTGCCATTCTTGTTGTTCGTGTTGTTCAAGCCAGACCTGTACTTGTTGGGCGTATTTTGATTCATGCTCCGTTATTTTATCTTTGGCTGAAAATAATTGCAGGGCAAACCATTTCTCCATGTCGCCCAAGGTTTTCTCTACTTGTTTTTTTCTTTTTTTACTATCTTTATTTAATTCTTTGTGACCAAAGGCACTTAATAATTCAAGTTGATTTTTGTAGTCTTTGAAAAACTGGGGGCAATCAGGATCAACGGTATCCTCCGGGAAGTTCTCAAGGAGGTATTCTTTCGCCATATAATTTTCAAGATAATTTTTCTTAAGCAGTTTCTTTAATGCACCTTTAATATTCTGTAAATAAATTTCCCCTTCATAAGCAACAGATAAACCAAAAGCGGCAAATGCTAAAGGTAGAACTGGAAATAGAGCAAACATTCCACCAAAGCTTAAAAAACCAAGAATCAAACTGGCGCCTACAGTAAGGAGTAAAATAGCAAGGTTATAAGGAATTTTTCTGGGGTTGACAGGTTTGTTTTTTGTATTCATTGTAGTATATTTGCCCATGAACATTGGAAGTAAAACTTTACCCTAAATGAAAATGATTATCAATAACAAAAAGAACAAAAATAGAACATTGTTGCTTGTTTTTCCAGGAAAGTTTACTTGCATGATTTTCTTCATCATGTAGTATCGTGAATGATGGCAAATAAAACTTAGGAGAGGAAATGCATTTAAATCAATGGAGGTCCTGTATTACCGCAGGTCTAATACTTGCTGGTAATTCTGCTTTTGCAGCAAGTCCTGCTGTGCATGAACAATTGCAGGTGCCACAGTGCCTTGTTTCCAAAATCACTACACCATATGAAGTTTTGGCAGAGAATAAGCAATTTAAAATTATCGATGTCCCTTCCAGTGAAATAGATAATTTGACTGTTTTAGCCGATCAAGTTCAGTGTGGTCGCTTTGTGAATGTAAGTCACAAACTATTTGGCGCCTCTTTATTGATAAAGAAACAATCTGCACTAAATATACTTGAAAACAGAGGTGCTAAATCACTGAAAGCAGGCAAATTAAGGGCAGAGGTTTACGAGATTAAACATCAGAAGGAAGTAAATGCCGCATTAAAGGAAGTTGTTGCTGATAATATTTGGCAAACTTTGACTCATTTAACGACTTATCATAACCGTTCTGCAACCAAAAATACTGGTCTTGAGGTCGCTAATTGGTTGAAATCTACCTTTGAGGCAATGGCAGTTGAGTATGGTCGTGATGATACTGCAACATTTTTTGTGAACACCGGATGGTATAAACAACCCTCATTGGTGACGGTTATTGGGAAAGATATAAATGCTCCTGCTGTGGTGCTTGGTGCTCATATGGATACTCTGGATGGTCGTATGCCTGGAGCTGGTGATGATGGTAGTGGCTCTTCTAGCGTGATGGAAGCAGCTCGAGTTTTATTGGCTTCTAAAACAACCTTCAAGCGTCCCATTTATATCATTTGGTATGCGGCTGAGGAGCGAGGTTTAGTGGGGTCTCAGTATGTAGTGCAACATTTTGTTGACCATTCGATACCCGTTAAAGCTGCGATACAGTTTGACATGACCGGTTATCGAGTTGACCCCAAAGATCCAACTATGTGGGTATTTACGGATTATACAGATAAAGGCTTGAGTAATTATGTAGCAAAATTAATTGATACCTATGTTCAAGTTCCAGTCGATTATTCCCGTTGTGGCTATGGTTGCAGTGACCATGCATCCTGGACAGAGCAAGGTGTTCCTGCAGCTTTCCCTTGTGAGTCTAACTTTGAAGATCATAACCCTTATATACATAGCTCTTCTGACACTATGGATCTGTTAAGTCTAGAGCATATGACTAATTTTTCCAAGTTAGCATTAGCTTTTGCAATGGAATTAGCTTCTGAGTAATCTTTCTTAATGCTGCTTTGAATCTTTACAGGTTCATGGCAGCTATAGTCTTAAATAAAATATTTATTAGATCGGGTTGATTAGTGTACAGTGAGTTATTTGCAGATAAATTCAAGTAACGATATGTATGCAAAAATACAATCTGTTCCCAGAACTATTTGTAGGTATAAGAGGGCTAAGTCTGATCCACAACCTCATTATTGTAATGAAGCTTATTATTGCCGATAGAGTAAAGAATTTTATTTCAGTGAAGCAATAAAGCATTCTTTCGATTTAAATCAAGCGAATTCAAGATGAAACGCAAATGGGTGCGCTAAAAATGAATACTCCTGAGGATGATAAATAGACTTAATCCAGGGTGAAGAATGGCAATTGGGTGGTATGGAGCTTTTTTGTTTAAATATTTTTAAGGGAGGAGTTGCAATTGATTTTCAGGGCGAAACAATAAGAGTACCGCATCGAGTTGCTGATATAGTTGGGTTGATTAAGGAATATAACTGCTCCGAAGTTAAAGATGTATACAAATTATATGCAGATATTAGAAAAAAAGCTCAAGATGCTTTAGATAATCCACGGACAGGACAAAAGCAAAGCACTAAAGATTTTTATCAAAATGTATTGGATAATTTGTATGTTGCTCATGACGTAATGGTTGTAGAACCCAACGAAGATAACTTGATCAGGAACAACCAATTTAATTGCTAATCGTTTAATTTGCTACAGCTCATTGTCGCCCGCTTTAGGACTCGTTAATGGCGGGCAAACAAATTCCGCCGTCACTTTGTTTTCTGTATCCACAGCTTGTAAAATGACGGGAAATTTCCATAGGGTGTGGAGATGTTTTAAAACATCGGCTGTAGTCTCTCCCAAAGGCACTCGATTTTGTTGCGTGTAGCGTAAAGTGAGGGAGCGGTCTCCTTGTAAATCGACCGAATAAACCTGAATGTCCGGCTCCAGATATCCTAAATTATATTGTCTGGATAACGCCTCTCGTATCTGTTGGTATCCGAATTCGTCATGAATTGCATTAATATATAATTCTGGGCTACGATCATCATCAATTATATGGAATAATTTTAAATCACGAATTAATTTCGGAGACAAATATTGGGCAATGAAACTCTCATCTTTATAATTGCGCATTGCAGTATCCAGGCTGGTAAGCCAATCTGTATTTGCTAAATAGGGGAACCATTTTTTATCTTCTTCAGTAGGATTTTCGCAAATTCGCTTGATGTCTTGCATCATATGGTAGCCCAAGGTGTACGGATTAATTCCGTTATAATAGGGGCTGTTATAAGGTAATTGCATAATTACATTGGTATGATTTTGCAAGATTTCCAACATAAATTCGTCAGTGACCAAACCTTCATCGTATAAGGCATGTAAGATAGTATAATGCCAAAAACACGCCCAACCTTCATTCATTACTTTAGTCTGGCCCTGGGGATAAAAATATTGGGCTATTTTTCTAACTATACGGACAAGTTCTCGTTGCCAGGGCTCCAGCAGGGGAGCATTTTTTTCAATAAAATATAAAATATTTTCCTGGGGCTCATCTGGAAAACGTACTTTTTGTTTCTCATCATCAGGTTTGCTATGGGGTATGGTTCGCCATAATTCATTGATTTGGGATTGTAAATAAATTTCACGGTTTTGTTGTCTTATTTTCTCTTCCTGGATAGAGAGCGCTGTAGGATGCTTATAGCGATCCACTCCATAATTCATTAAGGCGTGACAGGCATCAAGGACTGCTTCAACTTCATCGATACCATGACGTTGCTCGCAGTCACTGATGTATTTTTTAGCAAAAACCAAATAATCAATGATCGCATCGGCAGAGGTCCACATTTTAAATAAGTAGTTATTTTTAAAAAAAGAATTATGACCATAACAGGCATGTGCTATAACCAGCGCTTGCATAGCCATGGTGTTTTCTTCCATTAAATAGGAAATACAGGGATCTGAATTAATAACCAGCTCATAGGCTAGCCCCATTTGTCCTCGTTTATAACTTTTTTCAACTCCAACAAAGTGTTTTCCAAAAGACCAGTGGTGATATCCAATAGGCATTCCAACGGAGGCGTATGCATCCATCATTTGTTCAGCTGTGATAACTTCAATTTGATTGGGATAAGTATCAAGTTTAAAGTTTTTGGCGATGCGAGCTATTTCGAGGTCATAAGCTTGTATTAACTCAAAAGTCCATTCTGCGCCAGTTGATAAAGGCTTTTTTTTCATACGGTTTTCCTTTTAAATAATTCGCGAAATACCGGATAAATATCGGCTACTGTATCAATGTTTTCCATGGCAAAGTTGTGATGGTGTTCTTTTATTTGTTGATATACTTCCCATAAGCTTTGATGATGACGAGGCATAATTTCAATGTAGGCAAAATACTGCAATAAAGGCATAATTTTTTCCTGAAGCAACTCCTGACAGTATGGTGAGTCCGCATTCCAATTATCTCCATCTGAGGCCTGAGCTACATAAATATTCCATGCCTGGGGGGGGTAGCGAGCTTCTATAACAGTATTCAACAACTCCAGGGCACTTGAAACTACAGTCCCTCCAGTTTCGCGGGAATAAAAAAATTCTTCCTCGTTGACTTCTTTTGCCGAGGTATGATGACGAATAAAAACCAATTCTATTTTTTCATAGTTCTTGGTGAGAAACATATAAAGCAATATAAAAAAGCGTTTTGCAATGTCTTTTTTTGCTTCATCCATAGAGCCGGAAACATCCATCACACAAAACATCACTGCCTGAGTTGAAGGGGCAGAAATGCGCACTCGGTGGTTATATCGCAGGTCAATCGTATCTATAAAAGGAACGGTTTGAATTTTCTTTTTTAAAAATTCAATATCTGTTTGCAATTTTAAAACAACAGCCCTATCAGGATCAGGAGATTCAAGTAGTCGAGTTAATGCATCTTCGGCCTCTTTTAGTTGTTTTTTATAAGGTGAGGCTAATGCGACTCGACGTCCGGTAGCCTGTTTCATTGAGCGCAAGACATTAATGTTATTGGGGATACCGCTTGTGGATACTCCTGCTCTGACGGTTTTATAAGTACTGAGCCGAGCTAATTCTTTTTTAACCAAATCTGGTAATTCCAGGTCTTCAAAATAGAGTTCTAAAAACTCTTCTCGTGACAGTTCGAAAATAAAATTGTCTTCACCCTCACCACTATCGCTGGCACTACCTCCATCTCCTCCAGCACCCTCTCCACTTGGTCTTCTTACTCTGTCGCCAGCAATGAAGTTATCATTTCCAGGTAAGATACGTTCAATGTCCCCCCCATATCCACGATGAAACCTCGGTTCGGAAATATCTTTTGCCGGTATCGTTATTTGTTCGCCCTGATCAATTTCGGTAATACTGCGTTTACCTACTGCATCAGAAACAGCACGTTTGATTTGATTTTTATAGCGGCGAAGAAAGCGTTGGCGATTAACCGTACTTTTTTTACCTGCATTTTGTCGTCTATCTATTAATTGCGACATAATTATTAGCTCCACACCTTGCATAGGTAAGATATATGTCAGGGTTGGGTTAAATCATCACCGTTATTCACAGACACAACCCTGACTGTATTAGCACCTTGCATTATGGTTATAATGACATTATTGCGATTTACGTACTCGCAAGTACCATTCGCAAAGTAACCGAACCTGTTTGCGTGTGTAGCCTTTCTCTACCATCCGAGAGATAAACTCTTCATGTTTTTTCTTATCATCTTCAGATGATTTCGCATTGAAGGAAATAACAGGTAATAAATCTTCGGTATTAGTAAACATTTTTTTCTCAATGACCGATTTTAGTTTTTCATAGCTATTCCAAACTGGATTTTTGCCTCTGTTATTTGCTCTGGCACGTAAGACAAAATTAACCACTTCATTTCGGAAGTCTTTAGGGTTAGAAATCCCAGCTGGCTTTTCTATTTTTTCCAGCTCCAGATTTAATAAACCGCGATCAAAAATCTCACCTGTATCTGGATCACGATAGTCTTGATCCTGAATCCAGAAATCTGCATAAGTGATGTACCGGTCAAAAATATTTTGTCCATACTCAGAGTAGGACTCCAGATAAGCGGTTTGAATTTCTTTGCCGATAAATTCGACATATTTTGCTGATAAGTATTCTTTGATGAACGCCAGATAATTTTCATGTAGTTCCTGAGGAAATTGCTCTTGTTCAATTTGTCGCTCCAGAACATACATCAAATGAACGGGATTAGCCGCGATTTCACTGTGATCAAAGTTGAATACCTTGGATAGGATTTTAAAGGCAAAACGCGTTGAAACCCCGCTCATTCCTTCATCAACACCGGCAAAATCTCGATATTCCTGATAGGATTTAGCTTTAGGATCGGTATCTTTTAAGCTTTCACCGTTGT
This sequence comes from Legionella antarctica, assembly GCF_011764505.1. Taxonomy (NCBI): domain Bacteria; kingdom Pseudomonadati; phylum Pseudomonadota; class Gammaproteobacteria; order Legionellales; family Legionellaceae; genus Legionella; species Legionella antarctica. Next base: position 3,510,592 of record NZ_AP022839.1, on the reverse strand, counting down.
ATACGCGCATTTTAGAATAAATACTTGAGTTTTGAGGTTCTTTTAAACGTGTTAACACAGAAAATTGCGCCAGCATATCGAGCGTTCCTGGTGCGCAATGAGCTTTAGCTAAAGAGCTGTTATCGATCAATTTTTGATAAATTTTTAACTCTTCCGAAACTCGCAGACAATAGGGGACTTTTACTATATTAATCCTGTCAATAAAGGCCTCATTATTTTTATTGTTTCTGAATGTTTGCCATTCAGACTCGTTTGAGTGAGCTAAAATGATTCCCTCAAATGGGATGGCGGATAATCCTTCAGTAGCATTATAATTGCCCTCTTGAGTGGCGGTGAGCAATGGATGAAGCACCTTAATTGGGGCTTTAAACATTTCCACAAACTCTAAAAGACCACGGTTGGCACGGCAAAGACCCCCTGAAAAGCTATAAGCATCAGGATCATCTTGAGAAAATTCCTCTAATTTACGAATATCCACCTTGCCGACCAGTGAAGAAATATCCTGATTGTTTTCATCGCCGGGTTCAGTTTTCGCAATAGCAATTTGTTTTAAGCGAGAAGGTTTGATCTTTATGACTCTGAATTTGCTGATATCGCCGTTAAATTCCTGTAATCGTTTGACTGCCCATGGTGACATTAAATAACGTAGGTAACGAGTGGGAATGCCAAAACGCTCCTGAAGTAACTCTCCGTCTTCATCAGGATTAAATAAAGACAATGGCGATTCAAATACCGGGGAACCTTTGATTGCATAGAAGGGCACTTTTTCCATTAAGTCTTTTAATTTTTCAGCAACAGATGATTTACCTCCGCCTACGGGCCCCAAGAGGTAAAGCACTTGTTTTGTTTCTTCTAATCCCTGAGCGGCATGCTTTAAAAAGCCGACGATCTGTTCAATGGGCTCTTCCATGCCGTAAAAATCTTTGAATACCGAATAGTGCTGAATAACTTTATTGGAGAATATACGGGACAAAACCGGGTCATGACGGGTATCTATCATTTCAGGTTCGCCTATAGCCATTAATAGACGCTCTGCTGGATTAGCATAAGCTGAAGGGTCAGTTTTACATAGCTCCAGATACTCATCCAAACTCAAATCCTCTTCTTTGTTCTCCACAAAGCGTTTGGTATAACTGGTTAAAAAATCTTGTGTATTCATGTGTCATCCCCTTTTACTTATCCCTGAGAAGGATATAACGTGATTCTTTTTTTTATTTCTTGCTTTTCATGGGAAAAGCGACAAATTACATCTTTTATTTCTTAGTATAGTAGTTAAACTAGTAGCTAAATAGTATCTTCACAAATTAATTTTATATTTAACTCAATAAATTTAATTGTTTTTTTAAGGAATGCATCGATTATGCCAGACACTACCATTTACTTGAAAAATTACCAACCCCCGTCGTTTACAGTGGATACCGTAGATTTAAGTTTTGACTTGTATGATGATCATGCATTGGTTCACAGTAAAATTAAATTAAATCGTCAGCATGAAGGGGCTTTGCATTTGTATGGGGATGAGTTGGAGCTTATCAGTGTGCATCTGAATGGCTCGAAACTGGGGCTTTCTGCATACAAACTCGAACAGGGCGATCTCATTATTGAAAATTGTCCTGATGCAATGACGCTTGAACTTGTTACCCGCATTCGCCCGCAAGATAATACCAAATTATCAGGACTTTATCGCTCCAATCATTTATTTTGTACTCAATGTGAAGCCGAGGGTTTCAGGCGAATTACCTATTTTCTCGATAGACCCGATGTATTAGGGACTTATACCACGCGTATTTCTGCTGAAAAAAAACACTACCCTGTTCTTTTATCCAATGGAAATTTAATGGATTCAGGATCCACATCTGATGGCCGTCACTGGGCAGTTTGGCAAGACCCTTTTAAAAAGCCTTCGTATTTGTTTGCTTTAGTGGCTGGTAATTTGGCTTGTGTCAGTGATGAGTTCACTACCTGTTCTGGACGGACCGTTGCTTTGCGAATTTATGTTGAACCTGGCAATGAAGATAAATGTTTGTATGCCATGGAGTCATTGAAAAAGGCTATGCGGTGGGATGAGGAAGTTTATGGCCGAGAATATGATTTGGATGTATTTATGATAGTAGCAGTAAGTGACTTTAATATGGGGGCTATGGAAAACAAAGGATTAAATATTTTTAATTCCAAATACATTCTTGCACGACCTGATACAGCAACCGATGCTGATTTCGTTGGTGTTGAGAGTGTGGTGGCTCATGAATATTTTCATAATTGGACAGGCAACCGAGTAACCTGTCGCGATTGGTTTCAACTAAGTCTGAAAGAAGGATTAACGGTATTTCGTGATCAGGAGTTTTCTCGCGATATGAATTCGCGGGATGTCTTTCGGATTGTTGATGTGGATGGATTACGCAGTTCGCAATTTCCAGAAGACTCTGGAGCCATGGCGCATCCAGTAAGACCCGAATCCTATCAGGAGATTAATAATTTTTATACTGCAACCATTTATAACAAAGGTGCGGAAGTTATTCGCATGCAACACACCTTGCTTGGCAAGGAAGGATTTAGACGTGGTATGGATTTGTATTTTGACCGCCACGATGGTCAGGCAGTAACTATAGATGATTTCGTTGCGGCTATGGAGGATGCCAATAGCGCTGATTTAACTCAATTTAAATTGTGGTATAGTCAGGCCGGTACACCTGTAGTGCATGTTAAAAGCGCCTATTCACCAGGTCGTTTAACACTGACTTTACAACAAAGCTGCCCCATTACTCCCGATGGCGAAGCTAAACAACCATTTCATATTCCTGTTCGCATTGCCTTATTTGACTCAAAAGGTCAAATGATGCCTGTAGATAAGGATATTTTGCAGTTAAGACAAAGTGAGCAAAATTTTGTTTTTGAAGGACTAAGTGAGAAGCCAGTTGTTTCTGTATTACGAGAGTTTTCCGCTCCTGTTCGCATTAAAGACGAGCTCAGTCAGGATGATTTATTATTTTTATTACGCTATGAAACGGATGGCTACGCTAAATGGGACGCTGCTCAGCGGATAGTACTTAATTGTTTAACGAATTGTTTAAAATCATCTTCTGATGATTGGCAGATACCAGCTGCGCTAATCGCCGCTTTTAAACACGTGTTGCTGGATGAGTCTTTGGACACGGACTTGCGTGCTAAATTGCTTTCTCCCCCCGGTTTTGAAGAAGTCGCGGCAACCATCGATTTAGTGGATGTAGCACGTGTTGAAGCAGCTCGAGATTATTTTCGCGAGCAGTTGGGTTTAAATTTGTTTTCAGAGTTGTCGCAAGTGTATAAAAAACTATGGCAAGAAGAGAGTAGCATTAAGAACTATCAGGATTATGAGCATCGGGAATTACGTAACGTCTGTTTGCGTTTGATGATGAAGGCAAACGAGGCTGCAACTATAGAAACCTGTAAACAGCAATTTGCCGCCGGGAGGACGATGACTGATCAACTTGCCAGTTTCGGCTTATTGGTTGATTGCACCGATAGTGGGAGCCGGGAGCAATCAATTAAAGAGTTTTACCAGCAATGGTCCAAAGACGAGTTGGTGGTTGACAAGTGGTTTGCAATACAGGCCGCTTCTGAACTGCCTGGAACTTTAAATCATGTGAAACACTTATTACAACATCCAGCATTTAATATCAAAAATCCTAATAAAGTTCGTGCTATTGTCGGGGCCTTTTGCCTTGGTAATCCACGTAATTTTCATGCCATAGATGGAAGTGGCTATGTATTTTTAGGTGAGATGTTGGCGAAGGTAGATACATTGAACTCACAAATTGCTGCACGCCTGGCAACACCGTTTACCCGCTGGCAGAGTTATGATAAACCTCGCCAGGTTTTGATGAAACAACAGTTGGAGCAGCTTGCTAAACTGAAGTTATCGCGAGATTTAAGCGAGGTAGTCTTCAAAAGTTTAACCGGTCAGATGGAGTGAAAGTCATCTTTATTTTAGTTTAATAATTTTGAGGGTTGTCGATAGCCCTCAGTTAACTCAAAGGTGTCTAGCTCTTTTACAATTTGTCCTTGTTTATCTGCAATACCAACGCCTATAGCGTATGCTGTTGCTTTAACCTTAATTTGATGAGTCTTGCTGAATTGAACGAGCAATAGCTGCAGTCTTTTATATAACTGAATATGTTGTTCTGAGGTTAGATGTTCTGGATCAAAGAGAGAAAAGTGAGGTTTGAAAAAGCTCTTAACGCTAGTACTACCCCCGCTGCCAGCCAAGGAAGCGAGGAACGAGCGAGGCTGGTAGTCCCTGGTAGCCTTAGAGCCGGATGTTTTGCCGCAGGCAAAATATAAGGCATCCGAAAAGGCGTCAGTCATTGGGGTAGCGTTGTTTTTGAACCCCGAATGGGGTGAAAAAACAAGCGGACACAGGACGGCCAGGGCCGCCGGAGGCATACTTGTCGCGTTTGCGAGTCGATTTCAGCCATGGATGGCTAAAATCAATCACGAGCTTAGCGACACTATCGATTGGGTAAAGAGTGCAACCCGTTTTGTATCTGCAGCAGCCCATTCTGGAACAAGTGCTGTCGGATCGCGTAATCCAGCCAGGGAGTTTAATATTTTGTTACTTAATTCTTGTAATTTATTGGTACGCTTTACTGATAACATGACATAACCATTTGGGCTGGCCAGAAATAGACGGGTTGATATAATTACTTGTTTTTGTTGTTTGGCTATCAATTGAGTTTGTTTCATGATCTCTAGAAGGTGTTGTTTTTTATATGTTGCCAGATATAAAGTAATATGCAGCGGATGCTCGTAGATAAAAGGGCTAATGTTATAAGTATGAAATAGTCCTTTTTGCTGTAAGAATTGGTTAAAATCCTTGATTAAAAAAACAACTTGATTCTCAGATTTTAATTTAAGATAAACGTTAATCGATAAAGTGTTTGCCTGAGTTGAATATGTAATAAGATACGCTATTAAACCTGTGAAATAGAGGAGCATACGATGTTGAAACAATTTGCGGTTATCGGCAGTCCAATAACACATAGCCTATCTCCTGTTATTCATCAGTATTTTGCCCATCAAATGAATGTCGAATTAGAGTATAAAAAAATTCGCGGCAATGAACACCGATTTGAACAGCAAGTATCTGATTTTTTTATCCAGGATGGCAAGGGGCTAAATGTTACTTTACCATTCAAACAAAGAGCCTTTGCCCTCGCTCAAAAGAAGACTTTTCGCTGTCAGTTAGCGGGAGCGGCTAATACTTTGTGGCTGGATGAGAAGCAAATAAATGCTGACAATACTGATGGTATTGGATTGATTCGTGATTTGAACCGCTACATTGAACTTCAGGGAAAAAATATTTTGATATTGGGTGCTGGGGGGGCTGCGCGAGGTATTATTCATCCCTTGCTGGAAGCGAATCCATCCTCCCTGACCGTTGCCAATCGTACTGTTGAAAAAGTCACCGAGCTTCTGGGCAGTTTTCCCCAGATAAAATGCTCTGGACTCGATAATTTATCTGGGGACTTTGATTTAATAATCAATGCTACCTCTGCTAGTTTGGATGGAAAAAATATTTCTTTACCTAAATATGTAATGTCCCCTAAACCAGTCTGCTATGATTTGGCTTATAAGAAAAAAGAAGCAACGCCCTTTGTTAACTATGCTAAAAACTGGGGATGTGATGCAATTGACGGCATGGGTATGCTGGTCGAGCAAGCTGCCGAGGCTTTCTTCATCTGGAATGGAGCAATGCCTGAAACAGAGCCTGTATTGAAATTGTTGCGGCAAAATTAAGAAAAGAATGCAGTTACTTCCTTGGCCCTGGCGATGGTGTCTTGAAAGCCCAGATCGAGGAGTTCTCGAGTAAACTCTTTTTCAAACATTAAAAAGCTCAAAAGATCCCCCGAATGGCTTTTAGCTCCTAGAATATTTAATAAGTATCTTAGTAAAGCCGACATCGTTTTATAATGATTTTGAGCCAGAAACGCCATGCCTCTGCTTGGGCGCAAATGGAGTGTGGTTATGGGACGCCATGGAGAGCGGCGTTTTTTCCACATTGAGAGAAGAGTGGCTATTTCGTTCATGCGATTGACCATTTCGATGTCTCTGTCAAGATTATCTAGAAATAAGCCATTCATCATATTGCCTAAAATGCTAGCAAATGGAACTTCTCCATTACGCAAGTTTTCATAATCAGTAAACTCTGGCAGTTCGCGTGTTCCTAAAATTAGAATTTTATCAACTTCAAAGCGTATGGCCCCTCGCAAGGGAGCGACTAAACCAATACTGCCGTCCCCATAATGAAAACCATCCACTGGAATGGTAGGGAAGAATAACGGTAGGGCACTGGAAGCTAATACATGTTCTGCACTGATATTGGCCCGTTGACTACCATGACGCGGGTAATTCCAATCTTGAAACTCAGAGTTATTGTGATTATAGAAAGAGACAGTTTGATGGGTTTCGTAACAAAGACTTATTATTTCCAGTGTATTGAGGTGGCCTGTGTTTATATTTTCTTGAATGCGTGAAAAATCAATATTCTCATCAAGAAACTGTCTCAGCGGAGAGGTGTCAAGCAAATGGCCTGATTGACGTTGTTTAATAATCAGGGTGCTCAAATTTCTCATCACTGATTTGCCTAACTCATAATTACTTGCTTTATAAATTTGATGGCAATGAATTTCTCCCCACATAGACTCCAGTTTATCCAGAGCAGCAGGGAAATCATTGGCATTTTCCGCAAGGATGGCTGCGTTGATACTGCCGACACTCACGCCGCTCACCATATTAAAAGGGAGTGTTTTTGTTTGTAAAATGTGGCCAATTGCTTTTAAGACACCCGCTTGATATGCGCCTCGAGCACCACCACCTGCCAGATATAGAGCTTTTTTAACCATGATGACCTAATTTTTAATGCTTATATAAGAAAATATAGCTGAATATGGGGCTAATTAGCAAGAAAGCAATGGGCGCATCATATTTTCTTAATATTTAATTGATATAGTTATAGTAACCCCTATTTTTTGAGCAGCAATAATGACCTTTAATCAGGATGAAATTACTGCAAAACATACAAAGGAATATGCTTTAGCGTTATTAAGCAAGATAAAGGACCCTGTTGAGTATAAATTAACCGCTTTAACTCAACAGACGTTGTTACGTGCTGCAGCAAAAAAAATTCCCTGGCTCTCAAGATTTTTAGAAAGTGTTGATGATACAGGTGATGCATTCTTTAAGATAGGCGATCGAATTAGTAGCTTACAAGACAGCTTACACGATACTCCAAGCAATCAAACCATTGGGCATGCATTTCACTTTGGTGCGGTTGCAATGGCTGCTTTTTATTTTATCCGTATACCCACTATTTATATCGCTGCTTATATGTTGAACGAGAAAATTCCAATTACTCTGGATAATAATGCCAGATGGTTGTATTCAGGGGTCTTATTAGCCCTTGCAATTACTGCAATAACGGTTCCTGTGGCTGCGACTGTAATTGGGTTTGTAGCTGCCAGTATTGGTCTTACTGCTGGTTTGTTTTTATTGGGGAGAACCCTCTATGAGCGCTATCAGTTAGGAAAAGAATATAAAAAAACAAGAAAAATGATAGACCTGGAAGAAGAGGAAATGCTTTCGATTCAGCAACAAGCAAAGTATTTAGAAGAACGTATCAACAAGGCTACACAAGAAGATGAGTTAATAGAAATCTATAAAGATATTGCATTATTAGGTGAGCGTTATGATGTACAATACGCAAAGTTGGAACAGTTAAAAAATAAAGAATTACATTTAGAACAAAAAATGGCCGAAGCAGGTGTGATGCAAGTCCTTGATAGAGGAATAGGGGTTTGTTTGTCATCAATTACCATCCTGGGTATGATTTTGGCATTGTTTTTTCCGGCTGTAGGTTTAGGAATATTAACCGGAGTTGCCGTCACCGGTGGTGTCTATTTAGCGGCAAGACTCACCGCTCCTTTATTCAAGCTTTTTGGTAATTGGCTTACTAATAAAATAAAGAGATTTCCAGGAAACAACACAGACATTGAAAGCCCGGAAAATAAAAAAAGTCTTACAAATTCTAAAGAACAGCAGCATGACTCATCGTTGGGCCCAGATGCAGCGGCAGTGGAAAGTAATGTGAAGGTTACTGATAAAGAACGTTCTCCGGACTCCCAAAAAAGAACTGTAGAGCAGAAGTTTAATTCAACCGTGGGGGTATTGACAGGTTTAATGGGGGATAAGGTTTTGGCTGAAAGGGTGCAACCCGGAAATGAGGTTGAGGTGAAAGAGAAGGAGTTAAGTAGAATAACTCATCTTTTTATCAAGTCACTTCCTAATGGTGAAAAAGATGCTAAAAAAGAAAATAACGACAATGCTGAGCAAGAAAGTCCTCCTTAAGGCCTAATGGCTGAAGTTAACTCGTTCCCCTTAACACCCCATGCCGAACAAGTGAGCACTCTCTCTTGCATGGTATTGTACAACATCATAGAGATTTCTCACTTTGTTCGGGATGCGGTTCTTAACTGAGTGGCAGGTCTGTAAGGTCAGCATCATATATTTAAAAGCTCATTGCAAAAAATAACAAATTCCTTTAATTTAAAAATTTAGCCTCCAAGGATAAAACTCATGCTGACCCTTTTCCGTGAGCAACCACGCGCATTTCAGATGATTTTTATGTTAGAACTATGGGAGCGGTTTGGTTTTTATACGGTGCAAGGAGTTCTGGCTCTCTATTTTATTCGCTTTCTGGGTTACAGTGATGTGGCATCTTACTACACTTTTGGTGCTTATTCGGCCTTGGTTTATGGTATGGTGGTCATTGGTGGTTATTTGGGGGACAGGGTACTTGGTACGAAGCGGACTATAGTTTTAGGACTGATTGTACTAGCGGTGGGCTATTGTTCACTGGCGTTGACTGACAAACAACATGTTTTTTTTGCATTGGGATTAATATGTGTTGGTAATGGTTTGTTTAAAGCGAATCCATCAAATTTATTGTCTAAATGTTATGAAGCACATGATCCTCGCTTGCATGGTGGATTTACTCTGTATTATATGGCAATTAATTTAGGGAGTATGGTGGCTTTATTTGTAGGTCCAGCTATTTCGAGCCGCTACGGCTATTCTTATGCCTATTTCATTAGTGCAGTGGGCCTCGTTATCGGCCTTGCCAATTATTGGTTTCAACATCAACATGTTGCTCATATCAACACCTTGGCGGATAAGCGAATTATTAGTTTGCCTTATTGGATTGTTGTTTTGGCTGGGGTGTTTGTTTTTACGGAATTGGCTGCCTATTTATTACAACACGTCATGCTCGCTAAAAATTTATTATGGGTTATTACATTCATTGTAGTTAGTATTTACGCTTATTTGATGCGTAAGGAATGTAAGGCATCCTATATGCGGATGTTGGTTGCTTTTGCTCTAATGCTAGAGGCGGTCATCTTTTTCACCTTATATCAACAGATGCCTACTTCAATTAATTTATTTGCAGTAAATAATGTAATACCGACTTTTTTTGGCATTACTATTGATGCTCAGAGTTTTCAGGCTTTAAATCCAATCTGGATCATTTTGATGAGTCCGGTCTTGGCTTATGTTTACGGCAAGCTTAATCAAAAAGGTATTTTATTTTCTATTCCATATAAATTTGCTTTAGGTATGACCATGTGTGCCGTGAGTTTTCTCATGCTCTATTTTGCCCGTTATTTTTATACAGGAAATGGGATGGTTTCATCATGGTGGCTAATCTCCAGTTATTTATTTCAAAGTCTTGGTGAGTTACTAGTCTCTGCTTTGGGCGTGGCAATGGTTGCTGAGTTGGTTCCACAGCGAATTGCTGGCTTCGTAATGGGTATGTGGTTTTTAACTTCAGCGGTTGCTGGTTTTATCGGAGCCACAGTAGCGTCTTATACCGCTCTGCCCACCAACATCAAACCTGGAGTTGAATCACTGCTGATTTATACTGATGTGTTTGCCTGGATAGGTATTGTGACTCTGATTATTGCTTTGTGTATGTGGCTTCTCTCACCACGCTTGAGTCGCTATATTTGTTCCAATACTGCTAAGGACGAACATAAAATAGAAGCAGTTGAATACTCTACTACTTATATTCCCAGCCATTAGAGGAAAAACTCTTCTTGCCTGGCGGTCAGAACCTCAAAACCTGTTTCAGTCACTAGTATAGTGTGCTCCCACTGAGCAGACAATTGATGATCTTTCGTGACCACGGTCCAATTATCCGACAAAGTGCGGACCTCTTTTTTACCCTGGTTAATCATAGGCTCTATTGTGAAGGTCATTCCAGCGCATAGTTGCAATCCTGAATCAGATTTACCAAAGTGAGAAACATAAGGCTCTTCCCACATTTCGCGACCTATTCCATGGCCACCAAATTCACGAACTACAGAGTAATTATGTAATTCAGCATGTTGCTGGATAATATGTCCAATATTTCCAAGGTGCACTCCTGGACGAACAATATGGATTGCTTTGTAAAGACATTCTTGAGCTACGTTTACCAGTCGTTCGGCAAAAGGTTTGGTTTTACCAACAAAAAACATTTTACTGGTATCCGCGATAAAGCCGTCTTTTTTTACCGTGACATCAATATTAAGAATATCGCCGTCATTTAATTTTTTCTTATTCGAAGGAATACCATGACATACTACATGATTTAAAGACGTGCAAATGCAACCTGGAAATCCATGATGATTTAATGAAGAGGGAATAGCCTGTAAATTGTCAACTATATATCTTCTACAGATTTGTTCCAGTTCTCCAGTAGTTATTCCAGGAAGAACAAAAGCTTTGATCATTTCTAATACGGAGGAGGCGAGGCGTCCAGCAACCCTCATTTTTTGAATTTCATCATGAGTTTTCGCAAACATCGTCATTTGTCTCCATTGCTGCTTGATTAACCAAAAAAATAATTGCATCGGCGTAAGTAAACGTTGGATTTTCTTCAATTACTTTTCCAATGCGTAGCCAATACTCTGCTTGCGAATTAACGGATCGGCTCATTGCTTTAGCCATAATTTTAGCCGCATCATGCAATTCATCCGAAATTTTAACAATACCCATGAAATAAGCCCTGAAGTGATTTTTGGGCATAATACTACGTTTTAATATGTTATGCTACATAATGATGCATTTTGCTATTTGTCACAATAAAACTATATGCTGTTATCGCCTTGGTAATCTGTTAAAATCATGTTTGTCTAGTTCCAGGATGGTCCTAAGATAGATGAAAGCACCTGCAATAAATTGAGCAAACTGAAGAAATAAATACGAGTCGTGGAATTTCTGTGATGTTTGATAGTGGAGCAATACCTGTAATGATGAAAACTATCTTATATGGTTTACCAGAAACCAAGCTCGCACGTTTACTATCGTGTTGATGAGCTTGATCAACTAGATTATGAGAGCTAATTAAAGTTTATAATTTGCCACGCTTTCTTCTGCTGGCAATACTTCTTCAAAAAACTGCTTTTCTTGTTTTCGAAAAATACCATGTGCGCTTAATAATTTATCCATACTTTTACTAACAAAATTTACCATACCTGGTGAATTCATCAAATTAGTAGTTTTTGGGAGGTCTCCTCCCTTTCCATATCCAAATTTTATACTATGAAATCCTGGAATATTGCGAAAGGGTGCCAAATCCGGATCGTTGATTAATATGCCCTCTTTTTCTGCAATAAAAAAGGAAGTTAAGGTATGTTTTTGGTGGGGTTTATCCATACCTGCCCTTTTTTCCAGGTAACCGTTTCGAGTATATGCACGAACTAAAACTGAAACATGGTTTACACCGACTGCATCATTTGTAGCTGACATATCAAAAGCACCTGTTAGTCTGGGATTAACCTCCACAAGAGTAGGTCCTTTCTGAGTTAAAATAACTTCAGTATGAGCAGCTCCATAATTGAGTCCAAGTATGGGTAATACTTGCTTCACATAATCGGAAATAAGTTGGAACCTCTTATCCTCAGGACCAATAATTGTAGAGTAATCATACAAAGGTGAACCGTTAATAACCTTCTTGTGTACAAAAATAATATCAGTAATTGAAATGGCTTCTCCGAAAGATACAGTATTTACCATAAATTCATCACCCACTAACATTTCTTGGGCTACAACATTTTTGTTTTTTGCTTTAAAAATATTGTCACTTCCCATAATGACTCCAAAGGCATCAATGACATCATTCAATTTATAACAAAAATGTACGCCGTCAGTACCTGCACTTTCTTCTGGTTTTAGTACAACTGGCAATCCGTTTTTATTAACCCAATCAAGCAAAGCAAACAGGTTATCTGTTTTAGTTTGATTGGCTGCAAGTAAGCCTTTCTCACGAATAGTTTCCTGCATTAAAAATTTACTTTTCCTTGCCTTTGTTTTACTAAAATCATTACGTGTTGGCAGTTCTAATGCCTCACCCAATTGATCCGCTAACTCCACACCTGCCTCAGCACCTGGAATAACAGCTCGAACGTGAAAAGCCGAAAAACTTCCTACGAGGTCATGAATAGAGTCTGTTTCCTTCAGATTAGCAATATAGTCGTGCTGATTGTGTTCTATGCCAAGAGATTGGGCATTTTTAGAACAAACATGCACTACGCTATACCCGTTTCCTCTTAGGGAGGGGGCAATATGTCTCCCCGTCGATATCCCATCAACGACTACGAATACTTCTTTGCGCTGAAAATCAGTGCTGTGTATATGTTTTCCCATAGTTCCCTCCAGTTGAGTCTTTCATCCAGATGATTCAAAGTTCTCGAAAAAATACAGGCATGAAATTTATCATAAAAAATATTATTATCAACATGACAATATAAAAAACATGTTGATAAAATGCAAAATGAATATAACATATCTGTTTTTACACATTTTATGTGTAGAAAAATCAGGTAGTAAGATAAGAGCCATATAACTGAAACATAATTTTAAACATGGAGTTTTGAGGAGTGTTTATGCAATCAGCGGTAAGCAAAATAGTTAATGATTCAAAAAAAGACGAGCTTAAATTTGCAAATCAGTATGGTTATACAGGAGTAAAAGAAGCTCTTTATACCTCTGATCATCCAGAGGTTGTTTTCTGGACTGGTTTTTTCCAAAATCGTTTCAAAGAACGAAAAATTTTTGAGCAATTTGAAGAACAAACTAGTGGAAATGATATCCATAAGGCGGTTGCTATAGCCACTCAATGGTATCGATTTTCCAGTATTATGCCTTGGATTCTCTGCAAAGCAGCAACTGTTGTTTCCAACAACATCAAGCGACATTATGTCATTCAAGGTGCTTATGAAGAGTTAGGGATGCGTGATGTTAATGAAATCCATCCGGAGCGATTTCGTGAAGCAGCTATTGATGCAGGAGTAGATGAAAGTCTTTTTGAAAAGCATCAAGGCTTTTCTCGCGTAAATGATAGTTTAGATAAGCTTGTAAAAAGTCTAACAACAAGCAAAACTGACGCAGAAGTTATGGGTATTCTCCTAGGCCTTGAATGTCCAGCAGAAGAAAACGTTGAGACGCTTTTTCTAGGTCTGGCTCTGACTCCGGAAATCAAGGCTCAATTACTTAAGTCTATTTTTTTTAGAATTCATCGAGCTATCGAATGTGAGCATATACGCCTTGCTGTATCTAATTTCTTAAGATTTAATAGCGATGAAGTGTCCAAAAAAGACTTTATTAAAGGTTTCGATCAAGGTATTCAATTTTGGGTTGAGTTTTGGAGTGGACTTGCTCAATTAACTTTAAAATTAAGAGCTTCTAGTAACTAAGGATATAAAGTTATTATGTCACTAAAACGTCAACTCACTCTAAAAGATGGAGTTTCTTTAGCGCTGGGCTCAATTATGGGCTCAGGATTATTGTTTTTGCCGTCTTTGACTGCAGCAGTGAGTGGACCTAATACTGCTTGGGTATGGATTGCTACAACTCTACTTTGTTTTCCTCTTTTATATCTGTTTAATGATATGGTTGTTAGTGTAGCAACAGAAAGTGGAATTGAGGGTTTCGTCTCATTGGGTTTGGGTGAAAGTATTGGCGCATCTATCCCAATTATATTTCTTGGAACAGTAACTATTGGAATGCCGATTTCAGCCCTTATTGTGGGGGAGTACGTTAAAAATTTTTTAGGTGGCGGTGAACTAACACAATTTATTACTGCTCTTAGTCTTGTTTATACGGGTATTTTAATCAATTTCGTCGGTATCAAAATAGGAGCGTTGGTACAGCTTTCTATTGCTTTTTTAACTTTTTTGGTGGGTTTGTTTCTGTATTTTCTTATTCCTGCTCAAATTCCCTGGCATAGTTCTTTTTCTTTCTCTGTTGCGTCAGCAGCTACTTTTTTTCCTGGAATTATAGTTGCATTTTGGGCCTATGCAGGCTTTGAAAATTTAACTTTTATAGCTTGTGAATTTAAAAATCCAGCCAAAGATTTTAAATTGAGTATGATCATTGCACTAGTATTATGTGGCTTATTGTATCTGTTACTATCATTGAGTTGTTTATCTGTTATTCCGCGTGAAGAAATTAATGGGATGTCTGGCTTATATCAGTTGGTTGAGACCTTGGGTAATCATTTTTTACCTACATTAATCATTACTCTTTTTGCCTACTTTGCAGTTCAAATTAATTTTAATAGCTGGATTTGGGGAATATCCAGGTTGATTTATTCAAGTGCTAAACAGAGAAAGCTCCCTTTGTTTTTTTCAGAATTAAATAATCAGCAAATACCAGCAAGAGCTATCCTGTTATTGATGATACTATTTACGTTAGCTTTAATCGTGTTATCTTGTATTCAAAGACATTTTGAATCAATAGTCACTTTGGTAAGCACTAATTTTGTATTTATCTACGCATTATGTTTATCTTCATACATACGATTTAAAAAAAATGGCTTTCCAAGAATTTTAGCAGCAGGTATGCTGTTGCTATTTACGTTACTACTGTTTTCATCAGGATGGGCTTTGTTATACCCCTTGGTTCTTTTTTGTTCCAGTGTGGTTTTTTTTAACTCTCAGATAATTCATAAGCAACAGCATCTCAAACGGTAACATGTTGGCAAAAAACTAATTTCCTTGTCCCTGAAGTTTATCCCTGAAGAGGCGCTATCTTTGTTCATTGCTTCACCTGGGGCCACCTTGGTAGGAATAACGACTACTGTTATTGCATATCATTTAAAATTATGTAGCGAATTCTGTTTAAAATTAGAATGTGTTTTACAAATTAATACCTTTAAAAAAACAGAGAACTGTCAGATCACATTTGAACTACTACACAGATATTGGCGGTAATCTAATCGACCTCCGCTATTTGAGAAATTTCTCCTGTATGATTGATCTATTTACCTAAGCAAGGGGTTTTTCGTAAGTCCTAATAGAAACCAATTTTGTTCTTAATGAGGTTATCTAACTTTACAACATAGCTTGGTTGTTAAGTCTATTAAACCGATTAATAAAAGTATTGTTTTAATCCTCCTTTGAAGTGATTTAGTAGACGGTTTTCTCTTTACTTGAAATTTATGTTTATACATAGTATAATTATAGTGTGTATGAACTATGGTTGAATTATTATGTCAACAGTCTCACTAAAAAAATGGGGAAATTCCGTTGGAATTCGTATACCTTCGACGCTGTTAAAAGACGCTCATTTAGAGCCAGGGGAAGTAATGGAAATTACTGTTAATGAAGATGGGGCTATTCTATTAACACCATCTAAACGTAAGCAGGAAGGCTGGATGGAAAAATTTAATGCGATTGCTGATGCTGAACAGGAAGGCGAAATAATCGATTTATCTAATCAATTCGACGAAGATGACTGGACATGGTAAATATAAAAAGGTTCGATGTTTGCTTGGTAAATTTAGATCCAACAATTGGATCTGAAATAAGGAAAACAAGACCAGTGGTAATTATATCGCCTGATTCAATGAATTTAAGTCGTCTTAAAACAGTTATCATCGCTCCCCTAACCAGTACTATTCGCGAGTCATTTCCAACGAGAGTTAGGACAGATTTTAAGGGCAAAGAGGGGCAGATTGCTTTGGATCAGTTGCGTTCAATCGATCGCTCTAGGATTGTAAAAAAACTTGGGAAATTAGAATCCAAATCATCTGATGAAGCTCTAAATATTTTATCCATCATGTTTGCTCATTGATTTAAAAGTTAATTAATCTCGTCAAACTCGATAATTTATTAATTTTGAAAACTTAACCAGACTTCTTAACCGATTTTGCCTTGATTTTCTGTTGATTGCAAAAGCAGAGCAGTAAAGAAAACCCTACTTTTATTGCTCTGATGATTTAGTCGTTGGGAGAAGCCCTTTAATGCCATTATCCAGGGTGCACACTAATTCATTGTGATAGAAAAATACACTTAACTTTTAAAATGAACTTGACGAAAAAATCTTTCTATTGGAACCCGAATCACTAATATTATTTACTTTGATGTATTTAATTTTTCATAGCTCATAATGAGCTATGTCGCCATGAAGACCACCACATAAGTGTACCTGGATGGTTCTGTCTTGCAGTTGGACTGTAATTAATTTGTAATCACCATCTTCTGACACTACTTTTCCAAGTTGATTGAGCATATTGAGATGATTGCTGCCAATGAGGCCATATACGATCATTAATTCTGGTCGTTCATTAACGTATTCCAGAAATCTACGAGCAGATATTTCATCAGATATTATTAAAGCTTCCTCGTGTATTGAGCGGTAAGCAGTTTTTCGTAAACGGATTTTCGCATTTTTGTGTAATCATTATATGTTAATGGCGTGTCAGGAGAAGAGCCATATAACAAATGCTGTTGATCCTTTAAATCTATTAGAGGTTCATTATTTTCATGGATTGGAATTTTATTAATCTCGATCTCTTTAAACATTGATTTATTCATCAGAAAATTCATTTTGTATTAAATAATAAGTTGTTAAGCGTGATAGGCCAGCATTCTCAGTTTGCACTTTTTACAGCAATTCATATATGCAGATCTCCTTGTGCTTCAGTTAGTAATGGAGGCTCATCCAAAGCACCTTAAGCAGAATTATATATTTAAGATATCCTTAACAAATGGGATTGTAATTTTACGATGGGCTGCCAAAGAGGCATCATCCAATCGGTTGAGCAGTTGATGTAAGTCATGCATATTTCGCGAACAGCGGTTTAGTAAAAATTGAGCAACACTTTCAGGCAAATCAAACCCACGTTTAAACGCATGCAGTTTTAAAGTATTAATTTTTTCTTCATCACTTAACTCATTCAATTGGATTACCAATCCCCAGGCAAGTCTAGAACGTAAATCAGCAAGATTGATCGCAAGCATTGCTGGCGGTTGATTTCCGGAGATAATTAAAAGACTTTTTTCCTCATCTTTGATTTTGTTATACAAATGAAATAGTGCTTCTTCCCAAGCCGAATCATTGCCTATAGCATGGACATCATCGATACAAATTAACGTTTGATCTTCTATTCCCTCTACAGTTTGAGGCCCCCATTCCTTAAGAAGGATTAAGGGTAGATAGATTGCAGATTGAGTTAAATTGACTGCTTGGCAGCAGGCTTGTAATATATGAGATTTTCCACTGCCCTTATGCCCCCATAAATAAAGTAGCCTATCTTCTTTCAGGGTGAGCATGTTCTGCAGTTGTTGTTGTAGAAGCGTATTATTTTCCCAGTTAAAGTCAGAAAGAGTTGCTTCATCATTAAGTTTTATTGTTAAAGCCAACTGAGTGTTCATTGGGGTAAATCTTTTTTGGGCCATGCTTTTCTGCCCCAAGTCCAAAAGTAATCGATATAAGTGGTGGCCGTGGTAAATGCGGTCAAGTAGATTAGTACGTTAACTATATATTGTGGAAATTGAAAGTAGGCTAGTTCAAATAAGCATAAAGTGACCAGCACCAGTTGGAAGGTAGTATTGAGCTTGCTCAATAAAGTGGGTACAAAATCCAATTTACGTTGAATACACCAATACCAGACTAATACTCCAATAGAAATACTTAAATCTCTAAGAAAGACAAGAATTACCAACCACCATGGCAATGATCCTATTAATGCTAAGGAGATAAAGCTGGAAGCAACTAATAATTTATCGGCCATAGGGTCGACAAAAGAACCAAAAGTGCTTTGCCAATGAAAATATCTGGCCAACCAGCCATCTAACCCATCAGTAAATCCGGCTATAATAAAAAGGTAAAATGCATAGACGTATTCATGATGATAAAGAAACATCAGAAATGGGACAATCAGTCCTAATCGAATCAAGGTTAATGCATTGGGTATGTGTTTTAATATCATGTGGCATGCGATAATTTTAATCCCCCAATTTTAAAAAATTGTTAAGGGAATATATTGCACCAAAAGTTACACCCACAATCCTGGATGTTTCAAGTGGCAGTGATAGAGCTAGTTTATACAATACCGTTGCCGCTGTCACGCTATTGAGTCAGCTATCTGATGCTGAATACCATGGGCGCTTCCCTTAAGCAGCATTCCATTAGACGATTGTTTGTTAGCCTTGTAATGATTTGTATTCTAATAACAGGGATTAAGAGGGTTGAGTTTGGCTCTATAGATATCCTTACTGAGATCACCTTTCAAACGCATAGTTAATAGGCATTGATGTTGCCATATGTCGTGTAATAATTGATGTTTTTGCCAGCAAAAAAGGCGAGGATGAATTTCCATAGAAAGATCATTTAACACAGTTTGCATCACATCGTATACAATATGCCATAATTGATTGGCACCTAGTGAGTACTGCTGTTTTAGACAATTTATCCAGTGACCCAGATTATTTTGCAAGGTTCCATGAGTAAAAACGGTTCTTATTGCATCGAGACTGGTTGATTTTATGCTTGAAGTAGCGGGCAAATCAGGTTTTTTGCTCTCCTCAAAGGACGGAGAATAATCAACTTTAATTTTTTCGAGACTTTGTAGAATTAAACCTTGAGGTCTATGGTCACTAAATATGATCAGAGTGTTGTGAGGCTTTGCTTTTAACGAGACCCCGTATTTCAATAATAAATGCAGTTGTCCTAATAAAACCGTATGGCAATACTGGCTGAAATAATTAATTGGAGTTAAGCCACTCTCCATAATAATTTCAACAAGTAATGGTTTATTTGATAAGGGCGAGTTAGCAAATAAACTCATCAATGGGACTATTTTTTGTTCCGCTTTTATTACACTTGATGGGTGTTGAAGAAGGTTAACCGATAGCTCCTTCTGAAAGTAATTAGAAACAGATGAGCTATTTACTCTCAATCGAGCTAAATCGTGGGCTAAAAATAAAGTATTCTGATAGTGGTCTGATTTAGTTAATAAAGAATTTATCCAATCCACCATGGCGCAGTTGTATTGTTCTTCTTCTGATGTGGCTGTTTTGGAGGGATCAGGTGTAGATACATTAACAGCAAGTTTAATGAGTGTGTTTGAATGATCTATTGGCATCATTGTGTCCAAAGACATAGATGGCATTACTGTTTGGTGATGGGGAAACAAGATAAGCGATTTGCAATCGGTTAGTTGACTGCACATGATTTGTAATTTATTGCGCCATTGCCAGGGATGGACAGGAACAGGGACATATTCTTGTGGATTTAAATGGTTAAATTGTAACTTTTCTTGCCATAGCTTATGTTCATTTGGAAATTCACGGGCAATCAAAGCATTAAAATTAGTTGAGTCAGGAGCGGTGTTGATTTTATGTTTACTTAAAGCACACCAGTGGAGGCTGATTTTTGCCTGAAATTCAGGAGATTTTTGTAACACTTCTCGCCGCGTGAATCCCATCTTGGCCCGAAAACCTGGGTAATCTGGATGGCCTTGATCTCCCCATTGTTCGAGAAATAGAAACGCCTGGTGTGCTGTCTGGTTATTGTTTATCCATGACCAAAGGCTGTCATACTGATATGCTTCATTACAAATCTGAACGTTCCAGCGTTGTTTATAGGCTTGGGCTAGAGCATCATTAGCAATTGATTCATCCAATTCATCGCGAATGCTACTCCATTGATAAAATTGACTTTCTGGATTTGAGTGCTTTAAAGTAATCTGTAATTGATCGATAAAGTCATGGACATGGTGGCTGGCTATAGGTGCGGTAATTATTCCTTCCGCAACAGCTGAGTGCTGCAGGCGATCCAAGGCATTTTTATGCGCCTGAGCGATAAAATAATCAATGCTGCTTTGCGGCAACCCTATGCCGATTTCAAATAATAAAAAACGTAATTGGTGACTAAGTTCATGAAAATTTCCATACGCCAAAGCCATGCTGATCCCCAAATAAGAACAATTATGTTATCAATATAAATGATAATGATTCTCATTTGCAAGCAGGAAAGCGGAATAATTAATTATTCCATTAAGAACCGCTATCATCTCTCTTCAAAACTCGACATCTTAACTGTAACTGGTAATTCTAACCTATCATTCAATTTAAAATCTGAAGAAGTTTATTCAACTGGAACATACTGATTTAATTGCATTCTTTGCAATAAAAATAGCCGGGTATCCAACAAAAAACATTGGGCAAAAGCTTGCTAGACAGAACAAGAGGTGCTGTTATTTGATGAAATAGTATTACGTTAAAATTAACTATATTGGTGATCAGGTTTTAGAAAAGTTGTAAATAGCTTCCTGTAGTTCTTCTGTTAAATTATCAATTGCAGAAAGGGTCTGTTTATTTTCACTAATACTAAATAAACAGCATTTAACCAGTGAGTTAGGAAGGTTTGCGCGATAGTTTTCAGCAATCTTATTATAGATTTCTATTTTCAACTGCTCACGCCATGCTCCAAAAAATGGATTAGAAAACACCAAATCTGCATCCTTTTTGCTCTGACTGAAAGATAAAATATCACCAATTGCGGAGCGATGATCTTTATCATTCATAATTGCTATTTTAAGTACCGGATGAGATAATATTTGCTCTATTTTTGAAGGATGATTTCTGGTAAAAGCAGTTAGATCTCTTCCTGCGTGACGGCTTGTATAAAAACACCTATTAAGCGCCCCATCAGCTAAAATAGCAACTAAATTTTCATCGGCAGATTTGTTAGTTAAAATAGGTTCGAAAAATGGATTTTCATCATGTTCTTTTCGATATTCCTCTGTGGCTTTTAAAAATATGTTTTTAAGATCCGGTATTTCTATTATTTTTTTAAAATAGGTTGGGTCAAAATTTATTAGCATCATAAGAAAATAAAAACTTAAGGGAACTGTTGAGGCGTCATAAATTATTTTAGTAGTAGATTGAAATAAAACCCCACTAAAATCTACGTCAGTAATTAAATCCAATAATAACGAGGTCGACTCTTTTTGAATATACTCATCAAGGTTATCTAATTCATCTTCACTGCAGAGGTCTGTTTTCAATAGTTGTTTTAAATATTTTTCAAGCATAAATAGTTCCAGGCAATTAGTGTCCTCATTCTACACAAATAAACTTAATGTTATATTAAAAGATTTTTTTTTGCTTAATAGACTCGAGCGATTTCCTCCAATTTACAGAACAATTGTTATCACTTTCTTTGAGTGGTCCCGATATTTTGATCGGCAAAGAGATTTTTAGCCCTTGTCAATTTAACTGGACTTTAATTTGTCTTGACCATGTCACTCGTTATATAAACCGTATTAATGACAACCCTCCTAAAAAAAATACAATTGTGTGACTGGGGAAAAAAGGATGGATTACAGTCATGTGTTTTTTAAGGCTCCAGATCCAACTTAGTCAATAAGTCAATAGATTTATAAAAGGATATTTTTATGCCAAAATTTTCAACCTTTAGCATTTATGAAGATGAAGTACGCAAGTACATTAGAACGCTAAGATCACACATTGCTCTTGATAAGGAAGAATTGACTAACTGGTTTTATGGGGAGGGCGTCAATGAGTTGCGTAAAGGTCAGGCGGTTGACTATTATGCTTTTGTAAAAGAATGCCAGAGTAAATTTTTACATCGACCTCTCATATCGATACATCATTCCCTTGGTCAACATTATGCCGGATTGACTGCTGTGCAAAGTGCGCTGGTAAAGGAGTTTGGTCAAAATGATGCGGCACGCGAAAATATTATTAGAGAAGATTTTAACTCTCTTGTTATATCATCTATTGATAAGCACAAAGAGTTTATTAAGATCGAAACTGAAATTAGCTCGGAGTTTAACGATTATTTAGACAATAATGGGGACTTAAGCCCTGCTGCATCGCTAAAAAAAGTCATAGAGATGTTCGAACTAAAACGAGATCAATATCCAGATTTATATACTGAATTTAAGAATAAACTGACCTTAATGAACGAATTTCTTGACGAACTTTCAAAAAAGAATACTAATCAATTTTTTAATCCGGGGATAAATTCTCAACCAGGCTTAACACATCAAAGTATAACGTTGCCGAATGAAAATTAACTTTTATTTTGATTGATATGATAATAATTTTAACAGCCTGGCAATAATAACCAGCTTGCAAAAGCAATGTGTAGATTAATATGAAAACAGTTCATGAACTAGAGGCAAGATGATAAGATAGCTCCCTTTTTAAACGAAAATTATCTCAATGACGTACAGACCTGATATTGATGGATTAAGAGCAATCGCTATTTTACTGGTCCTTATTTATCATGGTGGTCTTTCACTTTTCCCCTCCGGATTTATAGGGGTAGATATATTTTTTGTTATATCCGGATTTCTCATTACTGGTATTATTCATAATTCCTTGAATAATAATTTTTTTTCCTTCATAGATTTTTATAATCGCAGGTTATGGCGATTGCAACCCGTGTTGATATGCCTGATTTTTTTCACGATGCTGGTTACCTTATTATTTTATTTACCAGATGATTTAATTCAATACAGTCGAAGTGCACGTAAAACGTGTTTATTTATCTCCAATCTTTTTTTTAATCAGACAACAACGGGATATTTTTCCCCTGATACTCACCAGCTCCCGTTATTACATACCTGGTCTCTTTCGATAGAATGGCAATGTTATTTGATTTTACCTCTGGTCCTGTATTGTTTAGACCGGATTTTTAGTCGAAGGAACCTGATTGGAGTAATTTATTTTCTTACCTTTGTCAGTTTATTGTTCTCGTTACACTATTCAAAAACCCTTCCAGAACAAACTTATTATCAATTTTCCAGTCGAATTTTTGAGTTTTTAATAGGAGCAAGCATCGCTTTGATTTCATTGCGCCCCATTTCAATTAATAAATATATTTTAAATGGAATCGGAGGAGGTGCACTGATAACGATTTTTTACATAGCCAGTCTGGATCATATTCTTCTTGGCTATCCCAATTTGTACGCATTTGCTGTCTGTGCTGCCACCGGATTTTTAATCGTTTTAGGAGACCTTTATCCAGCCGAGCCGGTAATCAGACTACTCTCTTTTCGTCCAATGGTGTTTATCGGGCTCCTGTCCTATTCACTCTATATTTGGCATTGGGCTGTATTCTCAACCTTAAGGTACCAAAGCATAGTAGAAACCCCCGTAATTTTGATAGTGGCTTATGTGTTTGCTTTTATTTTGGCCTATTTTTCCTGGAAATACATTGAAATACCATCAAGACGGATGAAGCAGATTAAGTTCCAATACACAGTCTGTAGTTTATTGTTGCTACCCATATTGACGGTCTATACAGCAGATTATTTTATCAAGGCAAACTTGGGATTTCCCCAGCGCTTTAATCATGAGTTAGTTAACATCTATCAGCAATTGGACCAATTCAGTAGTTGGCAAAGACCTTTGTGTATTGGTAATAAAAAAACTGATATTGATACACAATGTAAAATAGGCGCTAAAAAATTGAATAGTAAAACAGGTTTGATGATTGGGGATTCTTTTTCAAATCATTATTGGGGGTTTATGGATATCCTGGGTCAAGCTGCCAATGTTTCCATGTTAGCCCAAGGGACTTCATCTTGTCTTACCCTGCCCGGGATTGATCTTTATGACTGGTGGCATTTCAAAAATCAAATTTATGGGGAATGTCACGATCAAACTGCAAAATATTATCGAATGATAAAAGATAATCATTATAATTATGTGATTATTGGACAGGTTTGGACTAACTATTTATCTGAAAATATAATAAATTATTTAGGAGATGAGCGTTCATTACCATTAACAAAAAAAAGGATAGAGATCGCTCTGGATAACGCGCTAAACATCATAAGCGAATCTGGTGCAAAACCGATATTGATTAAGTCAACAGCATTGATGCAGGATAACTTTCATGATTGTTTTTTTAAACATATTAAATTACGACAACCTTATAGTTCAAAACAGTGCAGCTTTCACTTGACACCATCAGAGGGAGATAAATGGTTTGAATATTTATTTAATAAAATGAAAGTTAAATATCCGATGTTGATAGTAATGGATCCTAAAAAGGTGCAATGTCAGAACAATATTTGCAGAGCGGATATCAATGGAGTTCCAGTATATCGTGATGCAGGTCATATTACTGATTACGCATCCTATCAGTTTGGGGTTTTATACTTACAAAAATTTGCTAATCCATTAACCTAGATTTTTAAGATACAAGTGGGCAGTAAATCCCTAATGACACCATACTCTAAGGCTTTAAACGCACTGACTTACGTCCCTCGGCTTGTCTTCCAGAGGAATCACAAGCCTCTCTGAATTTCATCGGCAAGTCACGGGACGTAGGTAAATGGTAGTATCGTTGGATGAAGAATTTTAAAAAAAGTGGATCTTGACCCTATAGAGAGACGTTTCCTGTCCTTAAAAGAGAGGATGTAGCTATTAACTGATTAACGTTTTTCTTCATTTTTGCGATACAAAATTACTGTATTACCAATCAGTTGCACCAGCTCTGCTTGTACCTGTTGACATAATTCGTTTGTCATTGCCAAGCGGTCTTCCTTTTCTGCACCGTTGATTTTAACCTTGATTAACTCATGGGAGAGCAATGCAATGTTAGTTTCAGCAACAACCGCTTCAGTGAGTCCTTTGGAACCAAGAAGGATTACTGGTTTTAAATGATGAGCTTGAGCTTTAAGTGATTGTTTGAACGAAGTATCCAATTTCAGGTTCCTGATTGATAAAATGGCAAATTATTGCACGTTTTGCTGGGAAAAGGTAGTAAAATTCAGTATCATAAGAAAAATCTATAAAATTTGATGGTTATGAGGCGTACTAAAAGTAGTAAACGTTGGTTAGATGAGCATTTTAATGACGTTTATGTAAAAAAAGCACAAGCTGAAGGCTATAGAAGTCGAGCAATTTATAAGTTAAAAGAGGTGGACGACAAAGAGTCGCTCCTTAAACCTGGGATGACCGTGGTCGATTTAGGGGCTGCACCGGGGGGATGGACGCAATATGTTTCTGAAAAACTTCAAGGCAAAGGGCTTATCGTGGCTTTAGATATTTTACCCATGGATGCTTTGCCGGATGTATCGTTCATTCATGGGGATTTTAGGGAAGATAACGTTCTGCAAGAACTAATGAATTTAATTCCTGAGCGAAGCTTGGACTTGTTATTATCAGATATGGCCCCAAATATGAGTGGAAGTACCGCAATAGATATACCAAGAGCCATGTACTTGGTAGAGTTAGCTTTTGATTTTGCAGAAAAAATGTTAAAACCTGGGGGCACTATGTTAGTAAAAATTTTTCATGGCTCTGGTTTTGATGATTTGGTAAAACAGGCGCGAGCATCCTTTGAGAAAGTGGTGATACGTAAACCATCCGCCTCACGATCTCGTTCAAAAGAAACCTATTTGCTGGCAAAGGGCTATAATTTATAGTAGCTTTAGAGATATCTCTTTTGGATGAATATGCAGTGTTTTCGGTGATTTAATTCACAAGAGCTGTAGTTATGGTTCTCACAACAAGGCTGTAAGTAACTAACGAGGTTAATACTTTGAACGATATGGTTAAGAATTTATTTTTATGGCTGATTATAGCGATTGTTCTGGTCTCTGTTTTCAGTAATTTTGGCCCTCGTAACTCTGTTGCTGAGAAAGTTTCCTACAGCCAGTTTCTGAAAGACGTAGATCAAGGCATGGTGAACTCAGTTACAATTGAGGATAGCAAAATCATCAAAGGGATGACAAAAAACAACAAACGTTTTGTCACCTACATGCCTATGCAGGACAATGCCTTATTAGGTGAATTGCTCAAAGGCAAAGTGGATGTCAGTGGGCAGGAAAAACAACAAGAGAGTTTCCTCTTGCATTTATTCATCAACTGGTTCCCCATGTTACTGTTAATTGGCGTCTGGGTATTCTTCATGCGTCAAATGCAAGGCGGTGGTGGCAGAGGAGCAATGTCCTTTGGTCGTTCGCGTGCACGGTTGTTGGGTGAAGATCAAGTGAAGGTTACTTTTGCCGATGTAGCTGGTGTTGATGAGGCTAAAGAAGAGGTAAAGGAACTGGTTGACTTTTTGCGTGACCCAACCAAGTTCCAAAGTTTGGGGGGGCGTATTCCGCGTGGCGTGTTATTGGTCGGCTCCCCTGGAACTGGTAAAACCTTGTTAGCCAGAGCGGTTGCTGGTGAGGCGAAAGTACCTTTTTTCACTATTTCTGGTTCTGATTTTGTCGAAATGTTTGTGGGGGTAGGCGCATCACGGGTCCGTGATATGTTTGAACAAGCAAAGAAACATGCACCATGTATCATTTTTATAGATGAAATTGATGCTGTAGGTAGGCATCGTGGCGCGGGTCTTGGTGGTGGTCACGATGAACGTGAACAAACGCTTAACCAACTATTGGTTGAAATGGATGGTTTTGAAGGCAGTGAAGGGGTTATCGTTGTGGCGGCAACTAACCGCCCTGATGTTTTAGATCCTGCCTTGTTACGTCCTGGTCGTTTTGACCGTCAAGTGGTAGTTCCTTTGCCGGATATTAGAGGTCGGGAACAAATCTTAAGAGTCCATTTGCAGAAAGTTCCTGTTGATACTAATGTTCAGGTGATGGATATTGCTCGAGGTACCCCAGGATTCTCTGGTGCTGACTTGTCTAACTTGGTAAATGAAGCTGCTTTATTCGCCGCCAGAGCAAATAAACGAAAAGTAAGCATGCAAGAGCTGGATAAAGCCAAAGATAAGATCATGATGGGGGCTGAAAGACGTTCCATGGTGATGGATGAAGATGAGAAAAAACTGACTGCTTATCATGAGGCGGGGCATGCAATTGTTGGATTGTCTGTGCCAGAACATGACCCGGTATATAAAGTGTCAATTATTCCTCGTGGACGAGCACTTGGTGTGACAATGTTCTTGCCAGAACAAGATAGATACAGCCATAGTAAGCGCCGTTTGGAAAGCCAGTTATCCAGTTTGTTCGGTGGGCGAATTGCTGAGGAGCTTATTTTCGGCCTTGAAAGTGTCACTACTGGCGCATCGAATGACATCATGCGATCTACCGAGATTGCTCGTAAGATGGTAACTTCTTGGGGCTTATCTGCTTTAGGCCCCCTTACTTTTGGTGATGAGGAAGAAGAGGTATTTATAGGACGTTCGATGAATAAGCATAAGGAAATGTCTGACAGAACAGCGCAACAAATTGATGAAGAAGTACGAGCAATTATAGATAGAAATTATCAAAGAGCTAAAGAAATTCTGGTTATCAATATGGATAAATTACATCTGATGGCTGAAAGCCTGATAAAGTATGAGACTATTGATAGCAAACAAATACAGGAAATTATGTCTGGAAATGAACCTACACCGCCTGAAGATTGGGGTTCTTCCAAGCCTTTGGAAAAGACGGATGTCCCTAAAGAACCACCTGCCAAAATAGTTAATGGCGAGACGATAGAGAAGCCTGCTGAAGAGCATTGATTTTATATTAAGTTGTTATCAGAGAGAACCAGGTGACCCCCGATCTATTTGCCGGCTGGCTAGAACGAAAAAGTCAGCCTACAATACAAAATTCCTTTGAAAAACCGTTAATTATGGGCGTGCTGAATATCACTTCAGACTCTTTTTTTGATGGTGGTAAATTTCTGTCTATTGACAGAGCCTGCGAACATGCGTTTCACTTAATCGCTCAAGGGGCTGATATAATTGATATCGGCGGTGAGTCAACGAAACCAGGGGCAAGCCAAATTCCTTTAGATATTGAATTGGGTAGAATAATCCCCGTTATTGAGCAAATTCGGTTCCATTCAGACATTTGTATTTCCATTGACACCTATAAACCTGAAACAATGAAAGCAGCTGTTCAAGCGGGCGCTAATATCATTAACGATATTTATGCGTTGCGCAAAGAAGGATCGTTGGCTATGGCTGCAAAATTGGCGGTTCCCGTCTGTTTAATGCACATGTTAGGCCGGCCACAGGATATGCAACAAAATCCTCAATATCCAAATGGGGTAATGGCGGAGCTGACGCAGTTTTTTGTAGAACGTATTAACGCTTGTATTAAGGTTGGTATTGAAAAAAAACATCTAATTTTGGACCCGGGTTTTGGTTTTGGAAAGTTGGTAAACGATAATCTGCATTTAATCTGCCATCTGGATGATTTGAACCATTTTAATTTACCTGTTCTTTTGGGTGTTTCTCGTAAAAGTACTATTGGAGCGGTGTTGAATAAAAAGGTGAGTGAGCGCTTAATTGGAAGCATAGGCGTTTCAGTATATGCTGCTCTAAAGGGCGTGGGGATTCTCAGAACACATGATGTAACTGAAACGAATCAGGCTTTGCAAATGATTGATGCGATTTGTCAGGCTGGTTGAAACAATAATTTGAGAGTGGTTTCTGGATGATTAATAAAGGGGTAGGTAAGGATGAGTCAACGTAAATATTTTGGTACTGATGGCATACGCGGTCATGTTGGTCTATCAAGCATTAACCCTGAGTTTGTTTTAAAATTGGGTTGGGCCGTTGGGCGGGTATTAGCAAATGGGCATAGAAAAAAAGTTGTAATAGGTAAAGACACACGGGTATCTGGATATATGTTGGAATCTGCTTTGGAAGCAGGTTTATCTGCTGCTGGTGTCGATGTGGCCTTGCTTGGCCCAATGCCAACACCTGGTATAGCCTATCTAACTCAAACACTTAGAGCTAATGCAGGTATAGTGATTAGTGCCTCACATAACTTATTTGAAGATAATGGCATTAAATTTTTCTCTGCAGATGGTGGAAAGTTACCCGACAGCGTAGAGCTGGCAATAGAAGCGGAGCTGGAAAAAAAATTAGAAACAGTATCTTCTGAAAAATTAGGCAAAGCGACCCGTATTGGTGACGCAACAGGCCGTTATATAGAGTTTTGTAAATCTACTATTCCTTCAATGTCTCGTTTATCTGGCCTGAAAATTGTAGTGGATTGTGCTAATGGAGCTACTTATCATGTAGCGCCTAATGTATTTGCTGAATTAGGTGCAGATGTTACGTCCATAGGAGATAAACCCAATGGATTTAATATTAATAAAGAGTGTGGCTCAACTTCTCCTGAACACCTGAAAAACAAGGTAATAAATACAGGTGCGGATATTGGTATTGGTTTGGATGGTGATGGCGACAGGCTGGTTTTAGTTGATTCTCAGGGTAATATAGTAGATGGGGATCAAATTATATATATTATTGCTAAAGACAGACATCAAAGAGGTGTATTACATGGAGGCGTGGTAGGTACTTTGATGAGTAATTACGGTTTGGAGTTAGCAATTTCATCTTTAGGCATCCCTTTTCTACGTTCTAGAGTTGGAGACAGGTATGTATTAGAAACCCTTCGCGACAAGGACTGGAAAATAGGCGGAGAAGCTTCAGGTCATATCGTTTGTTTAGATAAAACAACGACAGGCGATGGTATTGTTGCCGCGCTTCAAGTATTGTCAATAATGGTAAAACAGGATAAGACCTTGCAGCAATTAACCGAAGGAATTACTCTTTTACCTCAATCTTTGGTCAATCTTAAAACCGATCGCGCTGCTTTATTAGCAACTAATCCTTTAGTAGTTCATGCCGTGAGAATGTTAGAAGAAAGTTTGAAAGGCGAAGGCCGTGTGTTACTCAGACCTTCTGGCACGGAACCCTTACTAAGAGTCATGGTCGAGGGAATCAATGAGTCTGCTGTCAGACAGCAAGCTCAACAATTATGCGATGATATCAGTCTCATTGACGCAAAAATAAATGAGACAAAAGAGTCGGCTTAAGTTGCGCTTTGAGGCAGCAGATCGTTTTGAATTATTAGATCAGCTTCCTCAACCAACTGTGCTGATTTAGTCCTAAAAAAACAGGGTCTATTGGTGTATTCAAATTCTACTTGACCCGTAATTTTACCTATGAGCATTCTAAAGAAGTCTTCAATAGCCTCCCAAAGTTTAAAAAATCCTCTATGCCTCTTCAATGGCTCATATCGGGGATCCTTGGAAAGATGGGGAATCTGGGTTACTGAAATATTAGAGTCATGGGTATCTATAAAGATTTTAGCCATTTGTAATGAATGTATGGCTTGTAATAATAATTTACCTTCAACGGGATGATCTTTTTTTAATTTGGTATATTGAGCATAAAGTGACGTTAACTCAGCCGGCTTATCTTGTAGCTCAGATACGTCACCAAAAGACTCATCGACCAATGGCAGATTAGGTTTTAAAGACAAGAGTAGGTGTAGGTCTTTTTCAGGATGAGGACAAAGGCGCATATAGGCCTTAATAACACCTAAATCCTTTTTATATTGTAATTCAAATAAAATATCTCTTATCAGATGAGATTTTTTATAAGTATCTTCATCATTTGAGTATGCTTCAATTGCTTTGTATAAATCCATGTACCATTGCTGAATGTCAATGGAATGATATTTTAGGTAGTTAAGACTTTGTTGATAACAGTCTTGCCACTTCTGAAGCTCAGGATGATTTAGTGACGAGGGTGCCAGTATAAAACCATCAGCATTATACAATGATTTAACAAAGAATTTTTGAGTACGAGGTGATGAGGATATTAATAGTTCCTCCGAAGCCTCTGTTGCTAGTTGCCTGACTTTTAAATCTGGTAGGGAAATTGAAATTGATTGTTCCTCGGGTATATTTTTAACTGTTAATGCCTGTTGTAGGTTAAGAACAATTTTATTCGATGAAAGCAAATCTGTTTCGAGTTTTTCATGCGCACAAGGTAATGCTTCGTCTGGCAATAATTCTGTTGGAATAATAGGAAAAGACTGCTCATCTCCTGCAGCTTTAGTGGACAAGGAGTTTGGAGTAATAACTATTTTATCAAGAGATAATAATTGTCTTACAGTGTTATCCTGTATTGGGGTCAACGGTTGATCTGGATTTAAATCTGTTGGAACAGAAGAAGCAGACTGTTGATTGGATACTGGTTGAGTAAGAGATGCTTTTTTTATAATCAGAACAATTTCGCCAGAGGAGGCTAATTGTTCGACGGGCTTCTCTTGTGCAGTTATAGGTAATTTAATCTGTTTTAGCTTAGATAGAAAGGGAGAAGTTGATTGCTTATCAAGTTCAGGAGTTGCGGCTAGTAACGTCTCGGTTGACGTTGAGGCAATGTTATCAGAAGACGTTAATTCGTAGGGGGATTCATTTATAATGACTATTTGATCAGATTTTAAGCTTAACGGAACAGCGGGAGACGTTATCGCATTTTGTGATTCTTCAGAGAGCAAAGGTGGTTTGGAAGCAAGGACAATCATTTCTGGGGCTGTCAATGGATCTCCGCGCTTCTCCTCTGTAGGTCGTAATGCCGGATCAGAATTCAAACTGGTTGCAACAAAATAGACCAACTGCTCATCAGGTTGCATTGATCTTGGCTTTACTGGAGCAAGGAGCACCCTGTTAGAAGTATCTTCTGGATCGGGGAGACTTTCTCGGAATGGTTGTTCGACTATAAAACTTGTATCTAGTGATTCAGGAGAATCGAATCGGGTATCAGGTTCATTGTAGTCAGGAAAAGAGAAGGTAGATGTTGATGAGCTACAATCCATTACTTCGTTGGGTATGGGGTGTTTTGAGAGTGAAACAGTTTGATCTGGGGAGAGGATTGGTCCTGTTTGACACTCTGGTGTCAACATGGATAATTGATCCAAGTTTAAGCTCTCTTGAGCAGCCTGTTCTAATTGCTCGTGAGCCAGCGTAGCTGATTTTGCTTCCTGCACCACTTCAAGAGCAGAATCCTGCTGTTCTTTAGATTGCTCTATCGGTAACGGTAAAAGGCTAATTTGCTTTATACCTGCGGCAATTAAAACACGCAGATCAGCTAATTGTCCTGATATAATACTCATTTGATCTTGAATTGGATCCCCTAGATTTGCAACACTCAGTGTTTTCTCGATATCTTTTTTTCGAACTATGGAAGCTTGCAGTTGCCTCTTTATCTCTTCCAGGTTTCTAGCCTTTACGAGAAAGGACTTACATAATTCGTACTGTTGCATTAATAGTTCTTTCTCAGGTTTTTCAGACTCAATGTGCTGTGTTAATCGTTCAAAATCTTTTTGAGTTACAGGCAGAGAGTTAATATTTGACTCAAATTTATGTTGAGTTTCTAATTGAATTATTTCAATCTGCAAATTATCCACTGTTTGAAGTCTATTTAAAATTACCGCCATTTGCTCCAGCTTTTGTTCAATAACTGGTATATAGGAAAATATTGCAAGGTAGTAATCAGCGGGAGAAGCAATCGAGGAAACACCAAGGGGGGGCAGCAGCAAAATGCATTCGCTAAATAACATGTTGGCTTGTTTAATCAGCAGAGGTATCCCCGAGTCGCTGCCAGGGAAACTCTGAGCTGTTGAGAGCAATGAACCAAGTATCTTAATTTCATTAACCAGACGGATTTTATCTAATGTCAGCTTGTGCTCCTGCTCCAGTAACAGCAAATAACTAACAGAGTTTTCAGCCTTAAGCTGAGCTATCTCATATTGGTGTTGATCTTGAACCCATGACTTCCATGCGTAAGGATCAATGTAAGTTAAAGCACTCGGAAGTTTATTTTGATACGCTTTAATTAAATCAGACTTTTTGGAACTTAACTGAAATTCTTCTGATAATCGTTCCTTTATTTTCGGGTCCAAGGTATTGATAGAAAGCTCTAATTCAATAGGTTCCAGCAGTTTTTCTACATGTGCAGTTTGCCGTTTCAGTTCTTGAACTTTAGCCTGAATATCAATTCCCGATATTTGTCTGGAAAATAATTGATGCAGCTCAGTCATTTTAGGTTTGATTTCTTTTAACTGGCTCAAAGATAGGGCTACTGAAGCGATTAATTTTTTAAGACTATTCTTATCATCCCTGGTAGAGAGATTGATCCCATCAGTACGTAATTCATCAAGCAGGTCATGTATGGCCTTTTTTAGCTGTAGGAATTTAAGTCTGGCAGCACGAGTATCTATTTCACCAAGCCTTGTTGATAGTTGTAAACTATATTCCTCTACTGCTATTTTTTGGGTTTTGTTATCTACAGTAGCACTATAAGGAGGGGTTATTTTATCAACCTTGAGTAAATTTTCATTAATTTGTGGCATGAGATTGTGGAACGATGTATTTACTGACTTCATACATAGTTGCATCTGCCCCAAAAGAGTATCAATATTTTCTTGCGTTATATATAGCTCTTCACTCAGTGCAGTTAAATGTTCTTGTTGTGAGCTCAAACAATGCTTTTGATTGGCTAAATCAAAGCATTGTTTTGTTAAAGTATTCAAGGCAAGCAACTGTTCGAGATGATTTTGTAACTCTGGTTGTACCTGGGTTGCATCAAGAGAAGGGTATTTGGCAAATATTTTGTTTATATCAACTGGATTAAAAGGGGAAGTTAGATTAGAAAGCTCGCTCATTAACTGCAGTATGATCCGTTTCATCGTGTATACTCCTTCTATAGTCCTTATTCGATTCTAACTAAATCAAGGCGCTAAGCAAGAGGCAATAAAGAATAATAATTTCGTACATCGCTTTACTTATAATAAAAAGATAATAGTGCTACACATCCGAGATAAGTTTGGGTATAGTCGCTTCCAGACAGTGGGAGATACTATGAGACAAAAAATAGTTGCTGGTAATTGGAAAATGAATGGCCAAACTCAGCAAGTGATTCATTTAACCAATCAGTTAAAAGAGTTAATTGACGTAGATACAACTACTCAGGTTGTAGTGATGCCACCTGCTATCTATCTCCCTTTAGCCGTTGAGTTGTTAAGTAACAGCAGAATAGCTTTGGGCGCACAAAATGTGTTTCCAAAAGATGAGGGAGCTTATACAGGAGAGCTTTCTGGACTTATGCTAAAAGAGTTTAATTGTTCTTATGTTTTGGTAGGACATTCTGAACGGAGACAATATTTTCATGAAGATGAAAATTTTGTCGCACAAAAATTCCACCATGTAAAAGATCATGGTATGATACCCGTTCTATGTGTTGGTGAAACACTTATTGAGCGAGAAAAAAGACAAACAGAGCAAGTAATTGCCAAGCAGCTACTCGCAGTGAGTGAAAAAAGTAAAGAATGTTTTCACAAATGTGTTGTTGCATATGAGCCTGTTTGGGCAATAGGTACTGGAAAAACCGCCTCACCAGAACAAGCACAAGAAGTACATCAGTTCATTAGAGAGCTGGTAGCTGATATAAATAATAGTGATGCTGAGCGTTTACCACTTCTTTATGGAGGCAGTGTAAACGAAAATAATGCCAGGGCATTATTTGCCATGCCGGATATTGATGGTGGTTTGGTAGGGGGCGCATCGTTGAACGCTAAACAGTTTGTGGAAATTGTGAAATGTATCAATTGATATTAATGATTCATGTGGTGATCGCCGTGGTCTTAATCGGACTGGTGCTCATGCAGCATGGTAAAGGCGCTGATATTGGCGCAGCCTTTGGTTCGGGTGCTTCAAATACTTTATTTGGCAGTCAGGGAACAGGAGGCTTTTTATTTAAATTAACCGGTGGTTTGGCGATGACATTTTTTGTCACGAGTTTAATGCTGTCTTACTTGGTCTCGATCCAGTATCAAAAAACAGAGCAACATGCTATACCTCAGCAAACCAATGTTCCTGTGAACTCTGTTCCGGTACCGGTTGAAAATAGTAAAAGTGAAAAGCAATAAATGTAAATAAGCATTAGATTTTGTGCATTTTCTCAAGATGTAGAAAAAATATTGTTTATAAAAATATGCCGAAGTGGTGGAATTGGTAGACACGCCGTCTTGAGGGGCCGGTGGCGTAAAGCTGTGCCGGTTCGAGTCCGGCCTTCGGCACCATTTAATCCGAGCAAGGTGAACTGATGCTATCTCAATATTTACCCATTCTCGTTTTCATTATCATTGGACTGATTATAGGCATGGTTATGCTGGGCGCAGGCTCGTTATTTTCGAAGCACAGTCCAGACAGTGCTAAGAACGCACCTTACGAATGTGGCTTCGGCGCGTTTGAAAGTTCGCGTATGCCTTTTGATGTTCGATTTTATTTGGTTGCGATATTATTTATTATTTTTGATTTGGAAACGGCTTTCTTTTTTCCATGGGCTTTAGCATTACGCAAAATCGGCTGGTTTGGTTTTTCCGCCATGATGTTATTTCTTGGATTATTGGTTATCGGTTTTATTTATGAATGGAAACGAGGCGCATTGGAGTGGGAATAATCCATCTCGTTATAGTCAAGAAATCCCATGGGGTTTCTTTTATTAATATTTAACTGCATAGAGGCTTGCTATGGCGGTTGCAGAATTGCAAGAAAATGGTTTTTTAACGACTACGGTCGATAAACTTGTTGGATGGGCACGTAGTGGTTCTATGTGGCCTATGACCTTTGGTTTAGCATGTTGTGCAGTAGAAATGATGCATGTTGGTGCTGCGCGTTATGATTTGGATAGATTTGGCATTATTTTTCGTCCTAGCCCACGTCAATCTGATGTGATGATTGTTGCGGGCACTTTATGCAACAAAATGGCTCCACCATTGCGTAAAGTATACGATCAGATGCCTGAACCACGCTGGGTTATTTCTATGGGATCTTGCGCCAACGGCGGTGGATATTATCATTACTCCTATTCAGTTGTTAGGGGCTGTGATCGTATCGTACCGGTAGATATCTATGTGCCAGGCTGTCCTCCGACGGCTGAAGCGTTACTCTATGGTATCATTCAGTTGCAGAATAAAATCAAGCGTAAAAATATATTAGAAGCCTAGTGCGCTTAAATTAAGAGGGTAGATTCATTGAGTCTTGGATATAATGCATGGGATCAATGAGTCAATTTACGGCTTAAGTGTTATAGGGTCATGAAAGGTAAAAATTAGATGACTAAAAACGATCATTTGGTTGAACAGCTCAAGTCTGAATTAGCAAGTCATATTACTGATCTGAACTTGGCTTACGGTGAGTTGACGATAGAATGTCAGGCCCAAAACCTTAAATCACTAATGCTTGAATTGCGCGATCAGGAATTATTTTCCTTCGATCAGCTTATAGACCTTTGTGGCGTGGATTACTTCTCCTATGGTGAGTATGACTGGGAAACGGAGTCTGCGACCGAGAGCGGTTTTTCCCGCGGTGTAGAGCGTCAACAAGCAAAAGCTTATGCTATGGATAAACCTCGTTTTGCAGTGGTCTATCATTTACTTTCGACTAAAAAAAATCACCGGTTACGGGTTAAGTTATTTATTGATGAAGCACATCTAATTGTTCCATCTGTGCATGATTTATGGAAAGGTGCTAATTGGTTCGAACGAGAGGCTTACGATTTATATGGCATCCTGTTTAATGGACATCCTGATTTAAGACGCATCTTAACTGATTATGGCTTTATAGGGCATCCATTTCGAAAAGACTTTCCTCTCAGCGGTCACGTTGAAATGCGCTACGATGCAAAATTACAAAAAGTAATTTATGTACCCGTAGACATTGTGCCCAGAATACTTGTACCCAAGGTTATTCGTAATGATAACCGCTATATAGGTAATGAGGGTGGCGAATAATGATTGAATTAAAGAATTATACTTTAAATTTTGGACCTCAACATCCTGCTGCGCATGGCGTGTTGCGATTAGTATTGGAACTTGAAGGGGAAACAATAGTTCGTGCTGATCCTCATATAGGTCTGCTTCATAGAGCTACAGAAAAATTAGCTGAAACAAAACCATACATACAAAGTATTGGTTATATGGACCGATTGGATTACGTATCCATGATGTGTAATGAACATGCTTATGTAAGAGCTATTGAAAAGTTTCTAGATGTTGAAGTACCGCTGCGTGCCCAGTATATTCGTACCATGTTTGATGAAGTAACCCGCATCCTTAATCATCTGCTTTGGCTAGGAGCCATAGCTCTTGATATAGGTGCTATGACTGTTTTTTTATATTGTTTCAGAGAAAGAGAGGACTTGTTCGATTGTTATGAAGCTGTATCAGGTGCTCGCATGCATGCCACCTATTACAGGCCTGGCGGAGTAGCAAGAGATCTTCCGGACACCATGCCTCAATATAAGGCATCCAGATGGCATAGCGATCGTGAAGTCGAGAATATGAACTCCACCAGACAAGGTAGCTTACTGGATTTTCTTTCTGCATTTACAGATCGATTTCCACACTGTGTGGATGAGTACGAAGCACTCCTAACGGATAATAGAATTTGGAAACAACGAACTGTTGATATCGGTATAGTATCTCCTGAAGATGCTTTGCAATGGGGATTTACAGGCCCCATGCTTAGAGGTTCTGGTATCGCATGGGACTTACGCAAAAAACAAAGCTATGCTGCCTATGATAAAGTTGAGTTTGATGTTCCTGTTGGTAAAACTGGAGATTGTTATGATCGCTACCTGGTTCGAGTAGAAGAGCTCAGGCAATCAAATCGCATCATCAAACAATGTATCGAGTGGTTAAGAAATAATCCTGGCCCAGTACGGGTTGATGATAATAAAATTACCCCACCACGTCGGGTAGTTATGAAACATGATATGGAAGCATTAATCCATCATTTTAAATTATTTACAGAAGGGTTTTGTTTGCCACGTGGGGATGTATACGCTGCTGTAGAAGCGCCTAAAGGTGAATTCGGTATTTACATGATTTCAGACGGTGCAAATAAACCATATCGACTGAAAATTCGTGCCCCAGGATTTGCCCACTTGTCCAGCTTTGATGAAATGGTAAAAGGTCATATGCTCGCTGATGGAGTAGCAATTTTAGCAAGTCAGGATATCGTGTTTGGTGAGATAGATCGTTAATTTAATCAATCTAGTGCGATTAACTGCGCTAATAATAACGAGATAAAGGTTAAGAAATGTCTGAGAATTCAGCGAAAATATTACATCAATTCGTGTCTGTAAAAAGAATGCACGAGATTAATCAGTGGATAGCCAAATATCCCGCCGATCAAAAACAATCAGCGGTAATGAGTGCGCTACGAATTGTCCAGGAAGAACATGGTCATTTGACAACAGTATTAATGGATGCAGTAGCTGAATATTTGGATATGGCCCCAATTGCGGTTTATGAAGTAGCCAGCTTTTATACAATGTATGAGCATAAGCCTATTGGTAAACATTTAGTTAACGTCTGCACCAATATTTCCTGTCTTTTAAGGAATTCTGCAGGCGTGGTAACTCATCTAGAGAAAAAATTAGGTATTAAATTAGGTGAAACAACCAATGATGGTCGCTTTACTTTAAGATCCGTTGAGTGTTTAGGTGCCTGTGCCAACGCGCCAATGATGCAGGTGGATAAGGATTATCATGAAAATCTTACTGCCGAATCAATAGATACGGTATTAGAACAGTACGAATAAGATAGAGGTAGTTGCCATGGTTGAATTAAATCAAGTTTGTTACCGCACGGCTCATTTATCCGAGCCCTGGACTCTATCTGCTTATGAAAGTATTGGTGGATATAGCGCCTGGCGTAAAATACTAGGAGAGCAAACATCGCCCCAGCACATTATCGACGAATTGAAAACATCTGCTTTACGGGGGCGGGGTGGAGCAGGATTTCCTACCGGTCTTAAATGGAGTTTTATGAATCGTAATTCTCCCGTACAGAAATATGTAGTGTGCAATTCAGATGAGGGTGAGCCAGGTACTTGCAAAGACAGAGAAATATTGACTATTAACCCGCACCAGCTTATTGAGGGTATGGCTATAGCTGGATATGTAATGGGGGCAAATGTTGGATACAACTACATCCGTGGTGAATTTTGGTTGCCATTTGAACGTACTGAAGCTGCTTTGAAAGAAGCATATCAAGCAGGACTCCTGGGTAAAGATATACTAAAATCGGGTATTGATTTTGATCTATACAACCACTTGGGTGCAGGGGCCTATATTTGTGGAGAAGAGACAGCACTTCTTAACTCCCTGGAAGGTAAAAAAGGACAGCCACGATTTAAACCACCGTTTCCCGCTAATTATGGCTTATATGGGAAGCCTACCACCATCAATAATACCGAAACTTTTGCCTCTGTTCCTGTCATTCTGGAAAAGGGTGGCGAGTGGTTTTTAAAGTTAGGAAAGCCGAATAATGGTGGCACCAAGTGTTTTAGTGTGAGCGGTCATATCAATAAACCCGGTAACTTTGAAATTCCATTAGGTACACCCTTTAAAACATTGCTCGAATTAGCAGGTGGGGTGACGCAAAATCGAAAAATAAAAGCTGTAATTCCAGGTGGAACATCGATGCCTGTATTGCCTGGTGAGGTAATGATGGGATTAGATATGGATTATGACAGCATCCAGAAAGCAGGATCAGGCCTTGGTTCTGGAGCCGTAATTATTATGGATGAAACCACGTGTATGGTCACTGCCTTACATCGTATTTCCGAGTTTTATATGGACGAATCTTGCGGTCAATGCACTCCATGCCGTGAAGGTACTGGCTGGATGGTAAAGCTATTGCATCGGATTATACATGGCCATGGAGAGCCTGGAGATATAGAAAAGTTAGTCAATGTCGCTGATAATATCGAAGGGCGTACGATATGCGCATTAGGAGAAGCAGCCGCTTGGCCTGTGCAAAGTTTCGTGAAGCATTTTTATAATGAATTTGATTATTTTATTACGCATAAACGCTCGGTCGTTGCAGCATAATTTAGAAGGTTAGACCATGGCTACTATTGAAATCGACGGTAAAACATTTGAAGTAGAAAACGGTAAAATGATTATTGAGGTTGCGGATGAGGCAGGTATATACATCCCTCGCTTTTGTTACCATAAAAAACTGTCTGTTGCGGCAAACTGTCGGATGTGCTTGGTTGAAGTAGAAAATGGTAGAAAGCCTGTTCCAGCTTGTGCAACACCAATAACTAATGGGATGAAGGTATTTACCAAATCGGAAGAGGCTTTGCACTCTCAAAAAGTCGTTATGGAGTTTTTACTGATTAATCACCCCCTGGATTGTCCTATATGCGATCAGGGCGGTGAGTGTGAGTTACAAGATATTTCTATGGGTTTTGGAGCGGATCAATCAGAGTACACAGAGGCCAAACGTTCTGTCGAAGATGATGATTTGGGTGTTCTGATATCTACTGAGATGACCCGATGCATTCACTGTACACGTTGTGTTCGTTTTGGCGAAGAGGTTGCCGGTGTCAGAGAGTTAGGTGCAACTGGTCGTGGCGAGCACATGCAGATTGGCACCTTTGTTAAACACAGTATGACTTCAGAAGTTTCAGGAAACATTATTGACCTATGCCCTGTAGGTGCATTGACATCAAAACCCTATCGATTTACCGCCCGATCATGGGAAATGACCCAGCATGATGGTGTGGCTCCCCATGATTGTTTGGGATCAAACATTTATTTACATACTAGAAATAATGAATTGATGAGGGCTGTACCCAAAGAAAACGAGTCTATTAATGAAACCTGGATATCTGATCGAGACAGATTCAGCTATCTCGGACTAAAAAGTCCATCTCGCGCAGGCAAGCCAAAAATTAAGCGTGATGGTCAATGGGAGACTGTTGATTGGGAAACTGCATTAAAGTTTGCTGCAGAAGGAATGAGTCGAATTATTAAGCAAAATGGTCCGGATCAAATGGCCGCTTTTGCCTCAAGCTCTTCGACTTTAGAAGAACTGTATTTATTACAAAAATTAATGCGTGAAATTGGGGTACAGAACCTGGATCATCGATTGCATCAAACTGATTTCAGGGATCAACACAATCAAACGACAACTCCTGAAAGTTCTCTGGCATATGCTGAAATAGAACATCAAAATTCAATTGTCCTTATAGGCTGTAACATTGATAGAGAAGTACCTCTGGCGGGCGTGAGAGTACGCAAAGCGTTCCGTAATGGAGCAAAAATATATGCTGTAAATCCAGTTGATTTTGATTATCGATTTGAACTTACAGGAAATAGTATTGTATCCCCTTTGGAAATGCCGATGCAGTTAGCCAAATTGACTTTAGCATTAGCAAATGATGTTAATAAATTGCCAGAAGATGTTCAAAAGTTGCTGGTGGGACTCGAAGTAGATAATACAACAAAGCATGCAGCTAAAGCACTAAAAGAAGATAAGGCTTGCCTCATTACGGGTGCACTCTGCGAGAACCATCCCGAAGCTTCTTTAATGAGAACTTTAGTGTTTTTGATTCAAAAATTAAGTGGCGCAAAAGTGCTCAGGCTAACAAATGGTTCAAATACAGCTGGTGCATGGATGGCTGGAATGTTACCTCACCGAACTGCTGCAGGTAAATCTGTTTCAGAGCCAGGTCTTGATGTCCAGGAATCGCTAGATGCAAAACTGAAAGGCTATTTGTTAATGGCAGTAGAGCCAGGGTATGACTTTGCTAATCCCTACGGTGCTCGACAGTCTATGCTTGCAGCAGAGTTTGTAGTGATGCTATCTGCTTATAATCATGAATCAATCCTGGATTACGCCGATGTCATTTTACCAATAGCCCCATATGCAGAAACCTCAGGTACCTATATTAATGTAGATAATACCTGGCAAACCGTAAAAGGTGCATTATTGCCATATGAAGAAGCTCGTCCTGCATGGAAAATATTAAGGGTTCTGGGTAATTTATTACATTGTAAAAATTTTGAATATACATCAACTGAAGAAATTCTGGCAGAAGTCAAAACCAGTGCTTCTATGAATATGGAACAGGAATACACGCCTTACTATCCAGAGTCTCTACCCGTTATAAATCAATCATTAGTTCGAGTTGGCGAGTGGCCGCTGTACCGTATCGATGCTATTGTAAGAAATGCTATGGAGTTGCAGTTATGTGCTGCTTCTGAATCAGCATGTATACGTATTCATCCTGCAACTGCAGATAGATTGAAATTAGAAGAAATTGCCACTGTATCTCAGGGTGATATTGAGATAACATTGCCGCTTAAACGTGACGAGCGCATTGCGGCTGATGTGGTCTGGGTAGCAAATGCAATGCCGGAGACAGTTGACTTAGGCCATTCATTTGCTGCAATAACTATTAAGCGCTAGACAGGTAAAGAAATGCTTCAAAATATTAGCATATTAGTTTGGATTATCCTTAAGATACTCGCGATAGTAGTTCCATTACTGCTTTGCGTTGCTTATCTAACTTATGCAGAACGAAAAGTTATTGGATACATTCAAGTTCGAATTGGGCCAAATCGAGTTGGCTTTAAAGGTTTACTCCAGCCTTTTGCAGATTTGATTAAATTAATTTCTAAAGAAATAATAATTCCAACCAAATCAAACAAGTACCTTTTTGTTATAGCGCCCCTTTGCGCTTTAGCGCCCTCATTGGCAGGTTGGGCAGTGATTCCCTTCGATGAAGGCTTGGTACTGGCCAACATTAACGCCGGTGTTTTGTATGCATTTGCTATGAGTTCTCTAGGTGTCTATGGCGTCTTGATTGCAGGATGGGCATCTAATTCAAAGTACGCCATGTTTGGTGCGCTTAGAAGTGCAGCTCAAACGGTATCTTATGAAATTGCAATGGGTTTTGCTTTTGTAGGTGTCCTACTAGCGGCTGGGAGCATGAACTTAACCGACATTGTCATGTCACAAAAAGGTGGAATACTACATTGGTGGTTTGTTCCTCTGTTTCCCTTATTTTTAGTATTTTGGATTGCTGGTATCGCTGAAACGAATAGAGCTCCTTTTGATTTAGCCGAAGGTGAGTCAGAAATTGTAGCTGGATTTCATGTTGAATACTCAGGAATCGGTTTTATGGTGTTTTTCATGTCCGAATACGCGAGCATGGCGCTTATCTCTACTCTGATAAGTATCTTGTTCCTGGGCGGGTGGATGTCACCTTTTGAAGGAATGCCTTTCCTGGAGAGTATATTTTTCGTAGTACCGGGCTTTGTGTGGTTACTTATAAAAATTACTTTCTTTCTTTTTGTTTATTTGTGGGTAAGAGCGACTTTTCCCCGCTATCGTTATGACCAACTGATGCGTTTGGGTTGGAAAGTACTTATCCCAGTCACCATAGTTTGGGTTATAGTAACAGCCTTAATGGTTGTAGCTCACCTGAAACCCTGGTTTTGATGGTTAATAGAGAAGCCGATGAAAAAAGTATATCAATATATAAAGCATTATGTACGCAGTTTTTTACTGCTGGAACTGTTAGCTGGCTTAAGAGTAACAGGTCGTTACTTTTTTAGAAAAAAGATAACAGTACAGTTTCCAGAAGAGCAGACTCCTCTCTCACCACGCTTTAGAGGTTTGTTGGCATTACGAAGATATCCAAATGGTGAAGAGCGTTGTATAGCCTGCAAATTATGTGAGGCTGTTTGTCCGGCATTAGCGATTACCATCGAATCTGATGAAAGGGAGGATGGATCCAGACGAACTACCCGGTATGATATTGATATGTTTAAATGTATCAATTGTGGTTTATGCGAAGAGTCTTGCCCTGTAGATTCCATCGTGGTAACCCCAATACATCATTACCATATCAGTGAACGTGGCCAGAATATAATGACCAAAGAAAAACTACTGGCCATTGGTGATATGATGGAACCAAAACTAGCAGCAGATCGCGCTGCCGATGAAAAATACCGATAACGGGGTGAGCTATGCATGAATTATTAATTCAGGTGATTTTTTACATTTTTGCAGCACTGGCAGTCGGCTCTGCTCTGATGGTCATAAGCCAAAATAATCCAGTTCGCTGTGTACTATTTCTGGTGCTTACTTTTTTTGCCAGTGCCGTATTATGGTTATTGATTGAAGCTGAGTTTCTCGCTTTAATCCTTGTCCTGGTTTACGTTGGCGCAGTAATGACATTATTTCTTTTCGTGGTCATGATGCTGGATATTGATACAGAAAGCATTAAAATGCACTTGATACGCTATTTGCCTTTTGGTTTGATTCTGGTTGCTTTATTGACGGGTTTGCTATTAGTCGCCATTCCTGCGGATTCGTTTAAGTCTAATGTTTCAGCTATGCAACAAGAGAATAACGTATCACTTTTAGCGAACTCCCAATTGTTAGATACCCCAGCGAATAAATATCCAGCCATTTCAGAGCCCCAGGTTTCGAACACTGAAGCTTTAGGTTTGGTACTTTATACAGATTATTTATTAGCATTCGAATTGGCGGCTGTTATTTTGCTGGTTTCTATAGTAGCTGCAATAACGTTGGCTCATCGTGGCTCAGTTCGCTCCAAACGACAAGATATTACGAAACAAATTATGACTCGAAGCCAAGATCGAGTTCAATTAATCAAAATGAAATCAGAGAAATAACAATTGGGGAATTCTGTATGATACCTGTTACTGACTATCTGATATTAGGTGCGATTCTATTTGGTTTGAGCC
The DNA here is from genome assembly GCF_011764505.1 of Legionella antarctica. Lineage (NCBI taxonomy): Bacteria > Pseudomonadati > Pseudomonadota > Gammaproteobacteria > Legionellales > Legionellaceae > Legionella > Legionella antarctica. Next base: position 3,465,919 of record NZ_AP022839.1, on the reverse strand, counting down.
TTGTAGGAATTATGCTAAATCGCAAAAATATCATTTTACTTCTGGTGTGCGTGGAATTAATGCTGTTGGCAGTTAACACAAATTTCGTGACCTTTTCACATTATTACAATGATCTGAGTGGGCAGGTTTTTGTTTTTTATATTTTAACAGTTGCTGCCGCTGAGGCAGCAATAGGTTTGGCCATAGTTATGTTGCTATACAGAAATCGTGGCAATATTGATGTAGATAAGATGAATCATTTAAAAGGTTAAAATCGTGAGTATATTACAACTTTGTCTAATAATTGTTTTAGCTCCCTTGATTGGATCAGTTATTGCTGGTTTTTTTCGCAATCAAATAGGTCGGGTTGGGGCCCATTCGGTAACCATTACTGGGGTTGCTATCTCTTTAATGCTATCAGTCTATATTGCTTATGAGTTATTTTCAGGCTCAATTTCATCAACAAGCGTATTGTTTTACCAATGGGCTACTGGGGGATTATTGATTCCTTATGAGTTTAATTTAGGTTTTTTAATTGATCCTCTAAGTGTCGTCATGCTCATTACAGTAAATTTCGTATCCTTGTTGGTACACATATACAGTATTGGCTATATGGCGGATGATGATGGCTATCAACGTTTCTTTAGCTATATTTCTTTATTTACCTTCATGATGCTTATGCTTGTCACCGCTAATAATTTTCTGCAATTATTTTTTGGGTGGGAAGGTGTTGGTCTCGTATCATACTTGCTCATCGGATTCTGGTTTCAAAAAGAGTCTGCACTTGAGGGAAGTTTAAAAGCATTTTTGGTTAATAGAGTCGGTGATTTTGGTTTCGTTTTAGGAATAGCTTTAGTTTTTGCATACACCGGTAGTCTTGACTATGCGACTGTATTTAAAAGTGCAAGTTATCTTGCCAGTCAAAATATAGAGTTATTCTCAGGTCATCCCTGGTCAGTGATTACAGTCACCTGCCTGCTACTCTATGTTGGCGCAATGGGCAAGTCAGCACAAATTCCTTTGCACGTGTGGTTGCCTGAGTCAATGGAAGGTCCCACACCTATCTCGGCTTTAATCCATGCAGCTACGATGGTTACAGCAGGTGTTTTCATGATTGCTCGTATTTCTCCATTAATAGAGCTGTCAACTACTGCTCTGACAGTTGTATTGGTCATAGGAGCAACGGGAGCGCTATTCACTGGTATTTTAGCTCTGGTAATGAATGATATAAAAAGGGTAGTTGCATATTCCACATTATCTCAATTAGGCTATATGATGGTTGCGATGGGCGCATCAGCGTATAGTGCAGGAATGTTTCATCTGCTGACGCACGCTTGTTTTAAAGCTTTATTATTCCTTGGAGCCGGCTCTGTTATCATCGGTATGCATCATGAACAGGATATGCGCAAAATGGGTGGCTTATGGAATAAAATGCCAATTACCTACATAACCTTTGTTATTGGTAGTTTAGCTCTATGTGCATTCCCGCCGTTTGCCGGATTTTATTCTAAAGATACTATTATCGAGGCAACTCAATTGTCCCAGATTCCCGGTAGCAGTTATGCCTATTTTTGTGTTACTGCTGGTGCTATGGTTACCGCACTATATACATTCAGATCTTTATTCATGACTTTTCATGGTAAACCTCGTATGGATGAGCATACTCTAAGCCATGTTCACGAGTCTCCATGGGTAGTGTGGCTTCCTTTGGTGCTACTTGCCATTCCTTCTGTTATTCTAGGGTACATACTTTATATGCCTATCTTGTTTGACACCCCCAGTTTGCTGAGCTCATCACTGTTTATCCTTCCTGAACATAATGTCCTGGCTGAACTTGCTCATGAAGTGACCTCTCCATTCGCAACCATGATTCATTCTATATATTCATTAACTCTATGGGTTACTATTGCTGGTGCGGTTATAGCCTGGATTTGTTATATTGCCATCCCAACAATCCCTTCGTATTTAGTTCGTTACTTCTCATTAATTTATAGTATTTTGATCAACAAATATGGATTCGATCGTTTTAATAATTTGGTTTTCGTAAAAGGGCTCAAAGGTATGGGTCGATTTTTTTACAATATCGGCGATCAAAAATTAATTGATGGCTTTGTAGTAAATGGTAGTGGGCGTCTGGTTAGATGGTTTTCATCAAAGGGTCGTACCATACAAAGTGGCTATCTATATCATTATGCGACAGTAATGATATTTGGATTATTAGGTTTTCTGTGCTGGTTGATACTGGGCTAAAGATAAGGTGAGGTTATGCATCATTTGCTCAATTTGTTAATTTGGTTGCCAATTATAGGTGGTGTTTTTGTACTCCTGACTGGAGACGATAGCAATCCTAATATTTCGCGTTACTTATCATTATTTACGGTATTACTCTGTTTATTACTTTGCGTTCCACTGATCGGGGGTTTTGATCTCCAAACATTCAGCATGCAATATTTAGAAGAGATTCCCTGGATGCCAGCGCTGGGTATTAATTACAGTCTTGGGATTGATGGGTTATCGCTGTTACTCATTGTTTTAAGTATTTTTACTAACTTGATCGTAATCCTTTCAACCTGGGACAGTATAAACAACAGGGTTGCCCAATATCTGTCTGCATTTTTAATCATGCAGGGACTATTGGTAGGCGTATTCTCCGCTATGGACGCAATTTTGTTTTATATCTTCTGGGAGGCCACCTTAATTCCAATGTACCTAATCATTGGTATTTGGGGATCAGAAAATCGTGTTTATGCTGCAATAAAATTTTTCCTTTATACATTTTTAGGTTCTGTTTTGATGTTGGCAAGTTTCCTTTATATGGGGTATATCGCAGGATCATTTAAAATTGAAACATTTTACGCTATTAAATTGACTATGACGGCACAAACATTGATTTTTATTGCATTTTTCCTTGGATTCGCGATAAAAATTCCTATGTTTCCCGTACATACATGGTTGCCCGATGCTCACACCGAAGCTCCGGCGGGAGGCTCAGTTATTCTTGCTGCAATTTTGCTAAAGCTTGGAGCGTACGGATTTATTCGCTTTTCGCTTCCCATTGTTCCTGATGCGTGTAGTAAATATGCGGTGTTAATGGTTGCCTTATCGTTAATTGCAGTAGTCTATATTGGCTTAATAGCAATTATTCAGAAAGATATGAAAAGGTTGATTGCGTACTCTTCAATTTCACATATGGGTTTTGTAACCTTAGGTTGCTTTGCGATATTTGCCATCGCAAAGCAAAGCGGTTTAAGTAGTGCCGGGTTGGTATTGGAAGGTGCTATCGTGGTTATGATCTCCCATGCCTTTGTGTCCAGCGCCATGTTTGCCGGGGTTGGTTTTATTTATGATCGCATGCACACCCGCCGGCTAGCAGATTTTGGTGGAATTGTGAATACCATGCCAATATTTGCTTCCTTTTTTATGTTGTTTGCTATGGCGAACGCCGGTTTACCTGGCACTTCAGGGTTTGTTGGTGAGTTTATGGTTATTTTGGGGAGTATCAAGGCCGGGTTCTGGATAGCTTTTTGGGCAGCTTCAACCTTAATTATCGGCGCAGCTTATACGCTTTGGATGTACAAGCGCGTAATTTTCGGACCAATTGCCAATGATAAAGTGGCTGACTTAAAAGATATCTCGGGTTTTGAGTTAAGTGCTTATGTATTGCTTGCCCTGATGGTCATCGCTATGGGTGTTTATCCAAAGCCAATGCTTGAGTATGTTCATCAAACAGTAAGTCATACATTAGCATTAGCTGATAAATCAAAATTGTAACATTGCAAGGTTAATCATTATGATCGCATTACTTGAAAACATACACTTAGCATTTCCTGAAATGATTGTGCTTGCCACGGCATGCCTTGCATTGCTTACGGATTTGTTTTTCCGTCACAAATATAAATCTTTACCTTTTTTTGTAGCATGTATTGGTCTGATTTTAGCTGCCTGTGTGAGTTATTTATATATAGGTAGTTTTAAAGTAATTATTTTTAGCGGTTTATTTATTAGTGATGATGTAGCACATCTAATGAAGTTCTTTGTTTATATTACGGTGCTGCTCAGTTTTATCTATTCACGGAATTACATAGACGAGCGTCAAATGCCAAGTGGTGATTACTATGTTCTTGGTCTTTTTTCTACATTAGGTATGATGATTCTCATCTCTGCACATTCTTTGTTAACGGTGTATCTTGGTTTGGAGCTAATGTCATTACCTCTATATGCTATGACTGCAATCAGGCGCACAGATAGTGACGCATCGGAAGCTGCAATGAAGTATTTTGTTATGGGTGCTATCGCTTCAGGTATGCTTCTGTATGGCATGTCATTGGTATATGGTGCTACTGGAAAACTTAATTTATTAGATATTGCGAATGTCATTGCAACTACTGGTCAACAACAAAATTTACTGTTGGCCTTTGCCGTTGTATTTATTCTCGCCGGCGTTGGATTCAAATTAGCCGCTGTTCCTTTTCACATGTGGGCGCCTGATGTATACCAAGGCGCACCAAACTCCGTTACGTTATTTATTAGTACTGCACCTAAAATTGCAGCTTTAGCAATGGCATTGAGGCTGCTCACCATTGGTTTGATAGATATAAATGTGCAGTGGCAACAAATCATTCTAATTATGGCTCTACTGTCTGCCGGTATTGGTAATCTGCTCGCTGTGATTCAATCCAAAATTAAGCGTCTATTTGCTTATTCAGCAATCGCCCACATGGGTTATGCATTGTTTGGAATTTTAGCGGCTACTCCTGAAGGATATTCTGCTGCCTTATATTATATTGTAGTCTATTCCCTTATGTCTGCTGCGGGTTTTGGACTGATAGTTTTAATGTCAAATCATGGTATGGAAATAGACAGTGTTGACGATTTGAAAGGCCTTAACAAGAGAAGTCCCTGGTTGGCTTTTCTAATGCTCGTTGTGATGTTTTCTATGGCCGGTGTTCCACCAACGGTTGGATTTTTTACCAAACTATTGGTACTTAAGGCATTGGTTGATGTTCAGATGACATGGGTGGCAATTTTGGGATTATTATTTACTGTTGTAGGTGCGTATTATTATTTACGATTAGTAAAAATAATGTATTTTGACCAACCTATGAATTCAGATCCGGTTGTTATTGGCAAGGGTAATAATTTGTTCTATTCACTTAACTGCCTTTCATTACTGTACTTAGGACTTTTTCCTGGTGCTTTAATTGCTACCTGTATTAATGCTTTTGTTAATTAATTCATAAACTTTGTCAAAAGTGCTTGCTAAGATCAACAAGTCCCAGTATACTTCCTCTCAGTTGACGCGGGGTGGAGCAGCCTGGTAGCTCGTCGGGCTCATAACCCGAAGGTCGTAGGTTCAAATCCTGCCCCCGCTACCACTTTATTAGAACCCCATTTATGGGGTTTTTTATTATGTTTAATAGGGTATTGTGCTAATCTAAGTCAGTTAACAGACTTGGGCGTGTACGCCCTTTTTTTGTTTGTTATTATTATGATGCAAGATGAACTAGTACAATTACTTTCTCCCACTATTATTGATATGGGATATGAACTCTGGGGGTGTGAATATCTTTCCCAGGGTAAGCACTCGCTATTAAGAATCTATATAGATAAAGCAGATGGAATCGGGATTGAAGACTGTCAAGAAGTGAGCAAAGCAGTCAGTGCCTTACTCGATGTAGAAGATCCAATTCCAGGTAACTATAGTTTAGAAATATCATCTCCAGGTATACCCAGGCCCTTGTTTAGCTATTTGCAGTATCAACGTTATGTAGGGGATTCCATTCAGGTGAAAACTTTTAAACCAGTAAATGGTAAACGAAAAGTGTATGGTATTATTGTATCAGCAACAGAGAGTGCGGTTGTACTGGATATAAATAATGAACATCATGAACTACTTTTTTCAAATATTGTGAAAGCAAATTTGACAGTCTAGAGAGGCGAACAATGACCAAAGAATTGTTATTAGTTGCTGAAGCGTTATCAAACGAAAGAGGCGTTAGTAAAGAAGTTATTATACTTGCCATTCAGGCCGCATTGGAGTCTGCAACCCGGAAGATGTTTGGATTAGATATAGGTGTAAGGATCAAGCTCGACCCTCGTACTGGAGAGTATGAAACTTTTAGATACTGGGATGTTGTCGATGAAGAGGAACTGGAGAATTCAGAAGCGCAATTATCATTAGAACAAGCTAAAGAGCGAAATCCATCGGTAACTATTGGTGGGCGAATTGAAGAGCTTATTCCCTCTATAGAATTTGGCAGAATTGAAGCGCAAACTGCTCGCCAAGTCATTATGCAAAAAGTCAGAGAAGCTGAGCGTGATTTAGTTATCGATCAGTTCCGTAACAAGCTGTGTCAATTGGTATATGGTACAGTTAAAAAAGTAACTCGAGATAATATAATTATTGATTTGGGTGGAAAGGCAGAAGCATTTTTACCTCGGTCTGAAATGCTGCCTCATGAAATGTTTAGACCAAATGATAGAGTACGTGCTTATTTATATGAAATTTCACCTCAGACTCGTGGTCCTCAACTTTTTGTCAGCCGTACACGAAACGAGATGCTAATCGAGCTATTTCGTATCGAGGTTCCTGAAATTGGCGAAAATATTATCGATGTGAAGGCAGCTGCTCGCGATCCTGGTAACAGGGCAAAAATAGCCGTTAAAACTAACGATGGACGAATTGATCCTATCGGTGCCTGTGTTGGTATGCGTGGTGCACGTGTGCAGGCAGTTTCAAGCGAACTTGGCGGGGAACGTGTTGATATTATTTTGTGGGATGATAATCCTGCACAGTTAGTAATCAATGCTATGGCTCCAGCAGACATATCATCTATCGTTGTGGACGAAGACAGTCACACAATGGATTTGGCTGTTGAAAAAGATCAGCTATCTCAAGCTATTGGACGAAATGGGCAAAATGTAAGATTAGCCAGCCAGTTAACCGGATGGACTCTGAATGTGATGACCGTTGAAGAGTTTGAAAATAAAAATCAGGAAGAATCTGGTAAAATAGTGAACCTGTTTACTTCGGCGCTTGAAATTGATGAAGAAATTGCAGCATTGCTAGTAGCCCATGGATTTTCTACTCTTGAAGAAGTAGCTTATGTGCCTAAAGAAGAGCTGCTCGCTATAGAAGAGTTTGACGAAGAAATTATTGAAGAACTGAGAAACCGAGCGAATGATACCTTGCTTACCATGGCGCTTACATCTGGAAAGGGATTATCCGGTTCTCCAGATGATTCACTTCTGACGATGGAAGGAATGACTGATGATCTTGCTAATAAATTAGCAAGTAAAGGCATTACTTCGATGGAAGAGTTAGCAGAGCAATCTGTAGATGAATTATTAGAAATTGAAGGTATCACTGAAGAAAGGGCCGGTGCTTTAATTATGAAAGCAAGAGAGCCTTGGTTTATTTAAAACCTAGGTTTTTGATAATATACACACCAATGTGGTGCTTGTAGAAATAGAATATATGCAGTTTTATAAGAAATTGCTGAAAGGGGATTAAAATATGGCGGATGTGACGGTTAAACAATTAGCTCAAGTCGTTGGTATTCCGGTTGAACGCTTATTGAACCAGTTACAGGAAGCAGGGTTGTCTTTCACTGATGATCAACAGACAGTGAATGAAGATCAAAAGCGAATTTTACTCAGTCATTTAAAGGGTAGTTCTGCGCGTGATATTACCGATGCACCTGGAAGAATAACCTTAAGACGTAAAGTATCTCAGGTTACTGTTGGTCATGATGTTCACAGCGGTAAGAAAGTTAATATTGAGGTTCGCAAGAAAAAGACCTTTGTTAAACGCAGTACGGTTGTAGAACATACTGAGGTCAAAGAAGTTACAACTGACGCAGCAGATGTTCTTGCTGACGAGGAACACAATCTTACTGACAGTATTTCTGAAACATCTCCAACGGAGCAAGTGGAGAGTATTGCCGAGGCTAAAGCCCCCATTGATGAAATAATATCTGAAGTTGTGGATAGTCCAGCAGCTGAAGGGGAGCCGGTTGATCCATTAGCAATATTTTCTGATAAGGGCCCAGAAAGTTCGGCATCAGAGCCTGCTCCTGGAAGCTCAATCAAAGAAGATCCTAAACCCGGTAAAAAGAAACATACCGAGCAGGCTAAACCAGAGGCTGAGTCAACTGAGTTTAAAAAAGCCAAGAAAAAACCCAAATATCAATCTTTTAATCGTGAAGAAGACGAACAAGATGCCCATCGTCGTGGTGGACGCAGCAAATTTAAAAAACGAAAAGGATCAGACAAGTCAGATAAGTACAGAGAGGCAGAGGAATCACTAACCCATGGTTTCGCTTTACCCACTACTCCAATGATTAGAGAAGTTCTTGTTCCTGAGACAATCACAGTTGCAGATCTTGCAAAACGTATGTCAGTGAAGGTGGCTGAAGTCATTAAGGTAATGATGACTTTAGGTGCTATGGCAACTATAAATCAGGTTATTGATCAGGAAACAGCTATAATTGTTGTCGAAGAAATGGGTCATAAAGCAGTTATTATAAAAGACGATGCTATAGAGGTTGGCTTAGGGGAATCGATTTCTAAAGGAAGTACTACAGAGTCCAGGGCGCCTGTGGTCACGATCATGGGGCATGTTGACCATGGTAAAACTTCTTTATTGGACTATATTCGTCGCACCAAAGTTGCCGCAGGCGAGGCTGGTGGAATCACCCAGCATATTGGTGCCTATCATGTGAGTACTCCAAAAGGGGATATTACTTTTCTTGATACTCCAGGACACGCTGCGTTTACCGCAATGAGGGCACGTGGAGCACAGGCAACTGATATTGTTATATTGATAGTAGCATCTGACGATGGGGTCAAACCACAAACAATTGAAGCAGTACAACATGCTAAGGCAGCGAAAGTACCTATTATTGTTGCAATTAATAAAATGGATAAACCAGATGCGGATCCTGAGAAAGTCATGAATGAATTATCTGTTCATGAAGTGATCCCTGAAAGTTGGGGTGGTGATACCATGTTTATCAATATTTCAGCAAAATCTGGTATGGGTATTGATGATCTTCTTGATGCCATTTTATTGCAGTCAGAGGTATTGGAATTAACCGCATTAACCGATGGTGCAGCGAAGGGTGTGGTAATTGAGTCACGTCTGGATAAAGGTCGAGGTCCAGTTGCTACTGTATTAGTGCAGAGTGGAACCTTACGCAAAGGTGATATTTTATTAGCTGGTTTCCAATATGGTCGGGTACGGGCTTTAGTTGGAGATAATGGAGATCTGGTTGATAGTGCTGGTCCATCAATTCCTGTAGAAGTTCTTGGTTTATCTGCTATACCTCACGCAGGGGATGAAGCAGTTGTTGTTCCTGATGAGAAGAAAGCAAGAGAAGTGGCTTTATTCCGTCAAGGCAAATTCCGTGATGTTAAATTAGCCCGACGGCAAAAATCGTCTATAGAAGGCATTATGGAAAACATGACTGCCACTGAGTCTAAAGTATTGAATATTGTATTAAAAGCTGATGTTCAAGGCTCTCTGGAAGCTATTTCTGATGCATTAGTCAAATTATCAAACGACGAAGTTAATGTTGAAGTTATTTCGAACGGTGTAGGTGGCATTACAGAATCTGATGTTCACCTGGCTATTGCATCAAGTGCGATTTTAATAGGCTTTAACGTCAGAGCCGATGGTGGTGCTAAACGTCTGGCTGAACAAGAGTCGGTATCACTGCATTATTATAGTGTTATATATGACATAGTTGATCAAATTAAAGGTGCTTTAACCGGTATGCTTGCGCCTCAATTTAAAGAGCAAATTATTGGTATTGCTGAGGTTCGTGATGTGTTTAAATCTCCTAAAATTGGTTCAATTGCTGGCTGTATGGTAGTTGAAGGCTCAATTAAACGTAATAATCCTATTCGTGTCTTGCGTTCTAACGTTGTAATTTATGAAGGAACTCTGGAGTCTCTAAGACGATTTAAAGATGATGTTCTTGAAGTGCGTCAGGGATTTGAGTGCGGAATTGGGGTTAAAAACTATAACGATGTTAAACCTGGCGATTTAATAGAAGTATATGAAACAATTGAAATTAAGCGTGATTTATAAAAATGAGTAATAATTTTAAGCGTACTGATAGAATTGCTGAGATGATTCAAAGAAAATTAGCTCAGATTATTCCCCAGGAAGTAAAAGATCCCCGTTTAAATGGATTAGTTACTATTTCAGCAGTCAAGGTGGCTGCTGATTTAGGTCATGCTAAAGTGTACTTCACTGTATTTGATGAAGATAAAAAGCTGGCTGCTAATATCTTAAATGCTGCCGCAAGCTATTTACGAACCGCCTTGGCTCGTAGCATCACGTTACGCACCGTTCCACAACTGCATTTTATTTATGACGAATCAATAGAATATGGCGAGCGTTTGAGTCGTTTAATTGATGAAGTAAATTCTCCTGCTTCTGATGATAATGAAAATAATTGAAACTAAATCATCAATAAACGGAATTTTATTACTAAATAAGCCGGAGGGAATCACATCCAATGCTGCGTTACAAAAAGCAAAGCGCTTGTTTGGTGCAAAAAAAGCCGGCCATACAGGTAGCCTGGATCCGTTAGCCACTGGCATGCTACCCGTTTGCTTTGGCGAGGCAACCAAAATTTGTCAGTATTTACTTGATGCTGATAAATGTTACGAAGCCACAGGTTTATTAGGAATTAAAACCAATACGTCAGACTCCACTGGTGAGATTATGTCACAGGTTGATTCTTTTTGTATTTCGGAAGAACAGATAAATAAAATTTTGGCGAAATATCAAGGGCATATTAGACAGGTTCCTTCAATGTTTTCGGCGTTGAAACATAACGGTACTCCTTTATACCGCTACGCTAGAAAAGGAATAGAAATAGAGCGACAGGCCCGAGAAGTATTGATCAGTCAGCTGCAATTGGAAGAGTTTGATGGGAAGCATTTTTCATTAACAGTAACATGCAGTAAAGGAACGTACATCCGTAATTTGGTTGAGGATATTGGCGATGAGCTGAATGTTGGAGCACATGTGACACGATTACATAGGCTTTATACCTCGGGATTTGAACAAATGCCGATGTATACACTTGATCAAATACAAGAAATGTCATTAGCACAAAAACTTGATTGCTTGATCCCCATGGACAGAGCAGTTGATTATTTAACAATGATTATCTTATCAGAAGATGAGGTATTTACTATTCGTCAAGGCAAAGTCATTGCAAATAAGATGAATGTTGAAGTAGCAGATTGTGTTCGTCTCTATAATGAGGCGTCACAGTTTATTGGATTAGGAGAGCGGCAAACCAATGGAGATATAAAAGCAAAGCGATTGCTTGCATTCCAGGATTAAAACGGATTATTGTTTAATTTGATCTATATTTTGGAGTAAAGATGAAATTTTTTGCACAAATTAATTTCCAGTACTTGTATCGTTTTGTAGGCCTTGGTAGAATGTCCCCCTTTAAATGAATACTTAGCTTAGTTCCAGGAGTGTATAATGTCGCTAAATAGCGCGGAAAAAGCAGAAATTGTTAATGAATACAAACGTGCCGATAAAGATACTGGCTCGCCTGAAGTTCAGGTTTCTTTAATTACTGGCCGAATCAAATATTTGACTGACCATTTTAAAGAACATAAAAAAGATTTTCATTCCAGACGTGGCTTGCAAAGCCTGGTTAATAAACGTCGTAAGTTATTAAAATATTTGAAGCGGAATGATCTTCCTCGCTATCAAACATTAATTCAAAGTTTAGGATTGAGAGATTCTTATTGATTGTTGAGGTTATGGTCTCTGTAGAGACAGTTAAACATATACAGTCGTTTAAATAAAAGGCGCAGTTTTTTCTGCGCCTTTTTTTTCGTTGATTACTTAATGGGGAACATTACGTGGCTAAAATTACAAAAGAAATAGCATTTGGTGACCACACCTTAGTATTAGAAACTGGTGAAGTGGCAAGACAAGCTGATGGTGCTGTATTAGTGAGTATGAATGGTACTCAAGTGTTGGTAACTGTTGTTGCGAAGAAAGAGGGTGGTGAGAACAATGGCTTTTTCCCCCTTACAGTAAATTATCAGGAAAAATTCTACGCTGTAGGAAAAATTCCCGGTGGATTTAATAAGCGTGAAGGAAGACCGAGTGATAACGAAACGCTCATTTCACGTTTAATAGACAGGCCGATTCGACCTTTATTTCCTGAAAATTTCCGTAATGAAGTACAGGTAATCGCTACAGTGCTTTCTTTAAATCCAGATGTTTCTTCAGATATTCTCGCTATGATAGGTGCTTCTGCCGCTCTTGCTATCTCTGGTGTTCCTTTCAATGGGCCAATTGGTGCTGCCCGTGTAGGTTATAAAGAAGGTGTTTATTTGTTAAATCCTAGTCGAAAAGAGCTCGAGCAATCAAGACTTGATTTGGTTGTTGCCGGCACTAAAGACGCGATTTTGATGGTTGAGTCCGAAGCTAAAGAATTAAGTGAAGACATCATGCGTGGTGCGATAATGTATGGTCATGAAATGATGAAGAGCGTCATAAAAGCCATAGAAGAAATGACTGGAGAATCAGGTAAGGCCCGTTGGAATTGGCAAGCAGCGGCTGTCGACACCAACCTGAAAGATAGGGTTGCAGATATGTCGCAACATGAAGTTGAAGCGGCATACCTGATAAGGGATAAACAACAACGCTATCAACGACTAGGTGAATTAAAAGAACAAGCCATTGCTGCCTTGATGGTAGAAAACAGTGAGTTAAGGGCTGATGATATTGCCAACATGTTTGGTGATTTGGAGCGTTCCATAGTCCGTAATCGTATTCTCGATGGCGAGCCTCGTATTGATGGACGTGATCATAAAACCGTACGTCCTATTTCAATCCGTACCAAATTTTTGGACCGAACTCATGGTTCTTGTCTGTTTACCCGAGGGGAAACTCAGGCGATTGTCGTAGCTACCTTAGGTAATGATCGAGATGCGCAAATTCTTGATGGAATCAACGTTGAGAACCGGGATCGATTCATGCTGCATTACAACTTTCCTCCCTACTCAGTGGGCGAGACAGGAATGGTAGGTAGTCCTAAACGCCGCGAGATTGGCCACGGTCGCCTGGCCAAACGTGCCTTAATGGCAGTACTTCCTGATACGGCAGATTTTCCTTATGTATTGCGTATCGTTTCTGAGATTACTGAGTCTAATGGTTCAAGTTCTATGGCAACGGTTTGTGGGAGCAGTTTGGCACTTATGGATGCAGGAGTTCCATTGAAAGCCCCAGTTGCTGGTGTGGCGATGGGCTTAATCAAAGAAGGTGATCGTTTTGCAGTCTTGACTGATATATTGGGTGATGAAGATCATTTGGGCGACATGGATTTCAAAGTTGCCGGTACAGAAAACGGAATCACTGCATTACAAATGGATATTAAGATTACGGGTATTACCAATCAAATTATGGAGCAGGCCTTAGAGCAAGCTTTAGCCGGTCGTACACATATTCTTGGGGTAATGAATAATTCATTGGCAGAGCATAGAGTTGAGTTATCACAACATGCTCCAAGAATCACCACGATGAAAGTAGCTGAAGATAAAATTCGCACGATCATTGGTAAAGGTGGCGCTACAATAAAAGGACTGATTGAAAGTACAGGGGTTTCTATAGATATAGATGATGCCGGAGTAATCCAGTTGTTTTCCCCAGATATTGACGCTTTAGAAGAAGCTCAAAAACAAATTAAAGCTTTAATTGCTGAAGTTGAAGTTGGGCAAACGTACAAAGGTAAAGTTAGTAAAATCGTTGACTTTGGTGCTTTTATTAATCTTTTACCAGGTAAAGACGGATTGCTTCACATCTCTCAAATTTGTAATGACAGAGCGCAAAAAGTTGAAGATGTTCTCAAGGAGGGTCAGGATATTGAAGTATTTGTTGCAGGTGTTGATAAACAAGGTCGGGTGAAATTAGAGTGGAAAGATAAGCCTTCTGCTCCAGAAGCTAAAGCTGCTGCCCCTGCTGCCGAAGAACATCAAGAAGTTGCTAACGCTGGCGATAGTTCTGAAGAAGAATAATACGTCAAATTATCCATAAATTTGAACCCGCAAGAAGCAATTTGTTGCGGGTTTTGCTTATTAAAAACGATATCTCAAGTTTGTAGAACTTCTTTCACGCTATTAAATACTGGTAATTACCTTATTCAATTAAAAGGTTTGTCGACTTTAGGAATGTCTCTATATTTTTATTCTGTTCCATATTACAGAGCGCTTTGGGAACTGTAATTTGGAACATTAATTAACGAATTAAATTCAAAAACTCACTGCGGCTACTCGAGTTAGTACGCATCTCTCCAAGCATTACGGAAGTTGTCATGACTGAATTTTGCTTTTCTACTCCCCGCATCATCATACACAGATGTTTGGCCTCAATAACTACGGAAACACCACGGGCTCCGGTTATTGATTCGATACAATTGGCTATCTCACTGGTCAATCGCTCCTGTATCTGCAATCTTCTAGCATAAAAATCAACGATACGAGCGATTTTAGATAACCCGATGACTTTACCGTTAGGTAAATACCCTACATGGCATTTGCCAAGAAATGGTAATAAATGGTGTTCACACATCGAATACAGCTCTATATCTTTTACAATCACCAGTTCATTCATATCGGAATCAAACAGTGCGTCATTAATAATGTCATCAATATTTTCAAGATAACCTTTTGTTAAATAGCGCATTGCATTAGCTGCACGTGCAGGGGTATCTTTTAATCCTTCTCGAGTTATATCTTCACCTAATTCTTTAAGCAGTTTAGAGTATAGTTGTTCCATAGTTAGAACTCCTAGCCTGGCGGCCAAGTCATTTGACGTCCGCCAAGTAAATGTAAATGAATGTGGTAAACTTCCTGCCCGCCACCAGAATTAATGTTAAAAATTAACCGGTAACCTATCTCGCTAAAGCCCTCAGCCTGAGCTAATTTCTTTGCTCGCAAAACCATATTTCCCAAGAGTTGTGCGTCTTCATCATTGGCGTCATTAATTGTGGCTATATGTCGCTTGGGGATGATTAACACATGCGTGGGTGCTTGTGGATTAATGTCACGAAAAGCCATTATATCACTATCTTGAAAAACCACAGTAGCAGGAATTTCACCCTGAGCAATTTTGCAAAACAAACAAGTCATAAGGAACCTGATTAATCGACTAAAAAGATATTATACATTTCCTTCATTAGATAGCGACAGCTTGTCTTTGCCTTTTATCGGAAATTTTCGCATAATAGCTCTTTTTTCTTAGTTTAGGGGTAAATAAATGAGTTTAATGGAAATTAAGAGTGGCAAAGATGTGCCAAATGAAATTAACGTTATTATTGAAATCCCTATGCATGGTGAGCCAGTAAAATATGAAGTAGATAAAGAGTCTGGCGCATTGTTTGTAGATCGATTTATGGCTACTGCCATGTTTTATCCTGCGAATTACGGCTATATTCCTAATACTCTATCTGAAGATGGTGATCCAGTAGATGTATTGGTAGTAACCCCTGTTCCTTTAATCAGCGGTGCTGTTATTGCCTGTCGTCCCGTGGGTATGTTAAAAATGACCGATGAAGCAGGAGTAGATGCGAAATTACTTGCTGTTCCTACTCATAAATTAAGCACAATGTATCATGATGTTCAAACCCATTTGGATTTACCACAGCATTTATTGTTAACCTTAGAACACTTTTTTAGTCATTATAAAGACTTGGAAAAGGGTAAATGGGTCAAAATAGAAGGATGGGTAGGTCCTGAAGAGGCACGTAAAGAAATTCTGGCCAGTGTGAAGCGCTTCAATCAGAATTAAGTCTAAATTTAGTTTATAGGTAAACAGTGCCCAAAAATTGTCCGATAATTTTAATATTGATGAAGGGCTGTTGTACACGGTGACCTTCATCAATCTCGCTTTCTTGATCACCTTATGATAATTTATTTTTTAGCAATAAAGCTTAAGGAAATTAAGTGCTATACCCTCTTTCTACGCTACTAATTCTATTAATTTTTTTGATTATATTATCAGCTTTTTTTTCAGGCTCTGAGATAGGCATGATGTCTATAAATCGATATAAATTGCGATACCTGGTAAAAAAGCAAAACAAGCAAGCAATACGGGTTAACCAGATGCTGGCACGACCAGACAGATTGTTAAGTGTGGTATTAATTGGTAATACTTTAGCCAACATTGTTGCATCTACCATAGCCACCTTAATTGGACAGCGGTTTTATGGCGATGCCGGGGTAGCTATTGCCACGGTGCTTTTAACCCTGCTGGTATTGGTATTTGCTGAAATGACTCCCAAAACTTTGGCGGCTATTTATCCGCAACAAGTTGCGTTTGCCTCTTCACTGCCTTTAAAAATTTTACAGTGGGTTTTTGCCCCTTTGGTACATCTAATTAGTTTAATTTCAAATGGAATTCTACGTTTGTTTGGCATTTCGATTAATCGCATCCAAAAAGAAGCATTAACTGGCGAAGAGTTGCGTTCTGTGGTCCATGAGGCCGGAGGGCTTTTACCCGTAGAACATAAAAGTATGCTGATCAGCCTGTTGGATCTGGAGCAGGCGACAGTTGAAGACATCATGGTTCCGAAAGCTGATATTGTTGGTATTGATTTGGAGCAATCCTGGTCGCAACTACTTGAGCAATTAGAGACGGCCCAACATACACGGTTACCTTTATATCGTGGGTCTATAGATAATTTGGTTGGAATGATTCATGCGCGGGATGTATTAAACCTGGCTTTAGAACAAAAATTGGATCTGGATAGTTTATTGAAAATAGCCGATCCTCCCTATTTTATTCCAGAAGCAACTCCTTTAAATATTCAGATTTTGAATTTCAGGAAAATGAAAAGACGGAGTTGTTTCGTTGTCGATGAGTATGGTGATATTCAGGGTTTAGTCACCATGGAAGATATTCTCGAAGAGATAGTCGGTGAGTTTACCACAGATATTGCGGCTCTAAGCCGTGATATTACTCCTCAGGACGATGGTTCAGTCATTGTGGACGCCAGTTTAACTTTACGTCATTTAAATCGAATGATGAGTTGGAGTTTGCCCTCAATCGGACCAAGAACATTAAGTGGATTGATTATAGAGTATCTGGGATACATACCTCCGGCAGATTCATGTTTGATGATAGAAAATTATCGTATTGAGATTTTGAAAATCAGTGATAATACGATTAAAGGGGTAAAAATGATTAAAGTAGGGAAGAAAAGAAAATAGAACAACTGTGAAATTCCAATTGTCGCCATATTTAGGAAGTTGAGGATAAGCCAAGCATCGTATAAATTAAGATAGGAGAAACTATTAGGCCTGTGTTACTAAGCTCACAATGGCGGGATTTGTTTCACTTTACTTCACGTTATAGTTCCTGGCCCAACCTTTATTTTTAAACTGTATTTTGCTTAAACGCCAAAGCGCATGGCAGAGCTGTCCTCAACTATCGGTTTTTTCGGTGCATTTTTTATGAGTGACTCCAGTTCACCATGGCCTGCCACCAGAACACCTAATCGTCCTTCTTTTAGGGCGGCCACTTCAGCATCAGTAAGGTTCGTGTTTGGTTCGGGGGCTGTTGGGTCAAGAAGCTGTTGTAATTTCGTAGCAGCATTTATCTTAACGTCACGACTTTTTTTATGGAAATGATCGGTTCCTGAAAAGGTATCCATAATTAAATAGATGAACGACACAACACCTAAAAAATTATAATGAAAAGACCATTCATTTCGTCTCATATCAATATATCCCTGAAGTTGAGAAATCAGAGGTGAAATAACCTCAGCGGATCTTTTATTTTCAACGGAGGTAACAGGAGGTTCGTCATGGTTGGTTTTAAGAATAACAGGAGGTTCAAACAGAGAAGTCTGAGCCACACTAGGTGTAATTACTGTCCGTGCTAGCCCATGTCTCATATGCGATTCCAAATAAGATTGGGTTTGCTCGCAAGGGAAGAAACCTTGTTTTGCAATCATAGCAAAGATATTGTCGCAGCTCTTTTTAAGATCTGTGAAGTTATGCAAACGAGCTCCTGTTTCTGAGTCTAGAAATGAGGCTACTTCACGAAATAAGGTCAAACTGGACGTTAACTTAGAAGCATCTATCTCAGTACCCATCAGAACATTAATACTTTTGCTTGAAAGGTGTTGTTCAATAAGCTGAACCATTTCATGGTAGTGATCAAAAAGAATGGGATCGCGAAGATAATCACAGGCTTCTTCAAAATTTACAATGCCATAGTATTGAGCGTTAGTGCTGTAACCTAGTATTTGCAGTTGTGGAAAAATGTACCAAATCCAATGGCTGGTTTTTTTTTCCGGCAGCTATTTCTTTCTTTGCCTGAGCATAGCCACTCGTTTTATTTTGTTGTGCTTCATGAAAACGTTTGAGCTGGGTCATCTTATTCTCCGGTAAATCAACTGGATCTTTGGTGGGCTATTTGTGGTCGAGATGAAATATAATTAGCCAATTATATCCTAATTTTAGAGGAAAATCTTGCCATTGTGGCGCATTTATAAAACAAATGCTGATTTTGAGAGTTACTAGTGACAAATGGACTTAATAATCATTTATTGTTGAGTTATAAAAATTCCTTTTCTGGTTTTATAAATTTAATAACACTATTTCTCCTGTAAGGATTGATAGGTAAATTTGCTTTTTAAGCAAAGCCAATCTAACTTTAATACAGGACTCGTAGACAAATACGTTTACGATTACATACGGAGTAGATATTAAAATGACCCACCATAAAAAGTTTAAAAATGAATCACAAGATGCTCGTCGTCATGATAAACACAATGCAACTCATCCAGAGGAAAAATTTGGAAATCATGAGGATAAAATAGAAAACACTCAAGGCAAAGAGTCGCATTCAAAATCAAACAAAAAGAAATAAGCATGCGGTTTGACCCCAGGTAACCTAACTATTGCAAAACCAGTGTTAATCCATTTCCCACTGTAAAGCAATGCGCAACAACGGCAACATTCATGTTGCCGCATTAATATTCATCTATTGATGCCTTAACAATTAGATCTAAGGTTGTTACTGTTGTTTAATCGCTACTATCTTAAAGCTAATAGCAACATCGTCTTTGATTTCATCAGTTCCCGCCCAATCTCCTTGACCCACACCAAATTGAGATCGTTTAATTTGTGTCGTACCCAATACAATCCCTTTGTTCGGCTCTGGCTGTTCTCCGCTAAAAACTAAAGTAACCGATACTGATTTATCACGAATGGTAAGCGTTCCTTTTGCCTGGAAAGCCTTTTCACCTGTTTTCTCAACTTGAGTTGCTTTGAATACAGCTTTGGGAAAAAGTTTGGCATTGAACCAGTCTGGACTAACCAGGATTTCTTTTAGTTGCGCATAAGACGCACTGATTGAACTGATATCAACAGTAATTTCAATGCTGCTATTTTTTAAATCATTGGGGTCAACTAAAATAGTACCAGTAAACGTTTTAAATTCTCCCGATACAGCGGCACCATTTTGGGTGGCAGTAAAAGTCAACTGACTTTCAGCAGGCACTATCTTCCATGAAGGTGGGGATGATTGGGCTGATAAAGAGATTAAGAGCAGTAAACAAGAGACTAAGCATCGTCTCATGGTGTGGTTTATAAGCATGATATCATCCTCGATTAGTTGTCGCTCTATTATGTAGTTCCTGGTCACACTGGCATGGGGGAGTATTTTATATCAAATGACAATATTCCTATGACATTTTTAAATGTAGGGTGTTTATTCTAATTGATCAAGTATTATTATGTTGATCAACACGACAGTAAAGCGCTTATATTCAAAGGGTTAATTGAGCTACTGTTTAAAATCTACTTGCAAGAGGTTTGGCAGTTAAAAAGTTTTTCACCTAATATGTAAGGACAAGCCCCTAATCAATTACATTTGATTGCGACAGCCTTCCTAACCTGTCTTTGATCCGCTAGAATCAACTTTTGATCAATGAAATGTACTTAATATATGTTGCATATTGCACTCTACCAACCTGAAATCCCACCAAATACAGGAAACATCATACGATTGTGTGCCAATAGTGGTGCGCAGCTGCATTTGATTCACCCTCTTGGATTTTCTCTCGATGACAAGCGCATGCGTCGTGCGGGACTTGATTACCATGAATGGGCCTCTGTGTTGCATTATGAAAACTGGCAAGCTTTTGCTGAACAAACTGCTAACCGTAGAATTTTTTGTTGCACTACCAAAAGTGAACAAATTTATACTGACGTGGTGTATCAGCCTGAAGATATATTATTATTCGGACCAGAAACGCGAGGTTTACCAGAAGAAATTTGGATAAATAACCCGGCAATTCGTATTCCTATGCGAGAGCAAAGTCGTAGTCTGAATTTATCCAATGCAGTAGCTATTATCCTTTTTGAAGCATGGCGACAACTTCAGTTCATTCAGTAAGTGCCGCCTACAGAAAATCAATCCTTGGCCCCATGGGTACAATTTGGGTTGGATTGATGCTCTTATGGCTGTAGTAGTAATGTTGTTTAATATGTTCAAAATTTACCGATTCTTTTATACCTGGATGTTGATAGAGCTTTAGCACGTAAGGCTGCAAATGTTGATAATCACTAATTCGCTGCTGATTGGTTTTGAAATGGCCAAAATAAACGGCGTCAAAACGAATTAAAGTAGTAAATAGACGCCAGTCTGACTCGGTTAATTGTCCACCTACCAAATACTCATTTTGACTCAGATGTTTATCAAGCTCGTCCAAAGTAGCGAAGAGGTTGTTAAAAGCTTGTTCGTAGGCTTCTTGTGTTGTGGCAAATCCGCATTTATAAACACCATTATTAACGGTTGCGTAGATAGTTTCATTCATGGCATCAATTTCTTTAGCCAAGGCTTGAGGATAAAAATTTTCTTGATTGTCAGTGAGATGATTAAAGGCTTGATTGAATTGTCGAATAATCTCTGCTGATTCGTTACTCACAATGGTTTCTTTTTTCTTGTCCCATAAAACGGGAACAGTCACTCTGCCAGAGTAGTTCTGATCAGCCTTGCAATAAAGCTCATACAAATAACGAAGTCCATATAGAGTATCACCCGTTGTGCCATCAATCCCGGTCTTAAATTCCCAACCGTTTTCTAACATATAAGGATGAACAACAGACAGTCCAACATAGGGTTCTAACTTTTTTAATGTTCTGAAGATTACGGTACGATGCGCCCATGGGCAAGCAAGAGAAACGTATAAATGATAGCGTCCCTTTTCTGCTGGAAATAACGAGTCTGTTTCTTTAGTTATTGCCTGTCTGAATTGAGCTGACTCTCTTTTAAAAGCGCCACCGGTACTACTCGTGTCATACCAGCTATCTTTCCATTGCCCCTTAATTAAATAACCCATTACTCCTCCTGACTCATAATATACTGCCATTTTTAAGAAACCGGCATGGCACGAAAAATTACTGCTAATCGATTCCAGGTATTAATTGAATTAATCTTCATGGTTTACTATATGAATCTAAACATTATTTTATGTATTTCGCAAATAAGGCATTATATATCTTTGTTCAGATCCAATATTGTACGGATTAAATTTTAATCGTTAACAAAAATAGCCCCACCTTTATTATTTCAATTTCCCTACTTGAGATATAGATGTGTTACCTGCCAAAAAAGAATAAAATTAATTCATATTGAAATGATTTTAATATGTTCTTTTTGCTGCGTTACAATACACATATATAAAAAATATTTCTCCCTGTGGTCTATACAACCCCGCACCAATAAAACCATTTTTCTTTCGACCTTACCAGTCTAAATTAGACTCTTTGGGTAGGGTTTTTTCTATAGTTACAGCCCCAGCGTGTTTGTTTGTTGTAGCTTTAGAGTTTGCTGGAGCATCTGTTTGCGCTCTAGTATGAAAAACTAGTTTCCTGGACGGGACAGATAGGCAGTTTTCCCAATATGATGTTCTGCTTCTCTCTCCAAGCTATCATTTCCGCAATATGATGCAATTTTAATTAATGACTCATTTTGAGCTGCAGATCCGGTTTTGCCGGTAGCTTTTTTAAAAGAAAGCTCTTGCTCTTTGGTCATCACAGGAAAAAAGCGCCCTTGCATTTGACCTTGTGCCAGAATGACTGCTTTTTCGTGAATGTTGACAAAACTTCTTGCTCCCGTATCAGTTAATAATTTAAGCGATTTAGGGTAGGGCTTACCACCAAGGTTTTGGGCTAAGTATAACGAATTAACAGGGTCGATGATTAGGGAGTTAAAATTACACTGATCCAGTTTATCCGCGTTTGCCAAACAATTTACTGCACTAGCCAGGGTTTTAATAAAACCTATTTTGGTAAGGAGGTTTTTTAGATTGGGTTGATTTAAAAGAGAGGCTTTGTTCATTGCTCTTAGCAGATTGAGAAAGGCAACTTGGGATATTTTCGCCTGACAAACAGCGAGAGTAATGGATTCTTGACATAAATTGTTTTCTCGCAAATACTCTAAAATTCGTGTCGTCATTTCTGCACATTCAGGATGTTGAAGCATGAATTTACGCGCTCCCGAATCAGGGGCATTGACTTTATCAAAGAAAATTAATCCCAAAGCTAGTCCAAACGCGTGCTTAGGGTAAGCCCTGACAACATCTAAAGTCTCTTCGCGATAGGAGTATTCTTTTCTAAGTGCGACAATTGCTTTTGCTAGAGGAACCGGATTTGGAATGACGCCACAGAGGATATTAAGCTCTTTATCTGCCAACCCAGCTTCACTTATGATAGATACTGCTTCTGCGAAATTTCTACTTGCATGAGGATACTTAAAAACATGCGATAAACTTAAGACAAGAAGATCAGGACTTATTTTAATTTCTTTAAATTTCTGAATAGCTGAGGCTATTTCGAAACTATGTACAGTGGGAGTTAAAATCAGCTTTAACCACGGCTTGAGTTCCCAACCCGCGATATTAAATTGTTTAATAATATCTTCAGACCATGTGCTCTTATCTAGAGTACCCTCTACTTCCAGCAAATTATCAAATTGTTCTTGGGTGACTGGTAGCACTTTAAGCAGTTTACTAAAATAATAAGGATGGTTTAGTTGCAAGGTCTTAGCCACATTAGCTGGAGTAAGTAAACCTGAATTTGCAGAAATTAATGTATCAATAATCTGATGAACAAAAATAATGTCTTTTGCATCTGTCAATAAAGAGACCAAATTATCAATAAGAAGTTTATGTTGTTTTAGAAGGCATAATAATTTTACGTTAACGTGTAATTTGCTCTCATCGCAGTCATTAAGAAACTTAAAAAGCAATACTCGCTCAGCATCGGTCATTCTTTTAGATAATTTGAACAGGACGAGCATTTCTAATGCGTCTATTTTTGGTGTTAAAGACATCACCAGTGGCACTATCTCTTTAGCCTGGCTTGAATTACGCTCAAAAAAAACAAGATTATCTTCTGTTAATCTCTCTTTGTTCTGCAGCAGTTCAAGTACCTCAAAACCACCAAACTCATTAGCGAGAGCCCGAAAGACTTGACTACTTTGTTGCGAATCATCTCTTCTCTTTTTCTCTAACAATATGGTTGCTAAACAAAGGAGCTCGGCAGGAGACAATAAATCTGATTTATTCTCTCGTTTAACGTTCACTTCTATAGCATGCGTTTTCTGCTCGTTAAACTTTTGTCTCCTATCTTTAACATTTTGTTCCATTTCTTGAACAAAGGCACTGAGTTTTTTTACATGAGGTTCTGCTTTAAACAGGATCCTGCCATAACCTTTATTGCTATCATAAACCCCCAGTTTTTCCATTACAAAAGAGATTTTCATTAACTATTCCTTGTTATGCGGTTGTCATACTTTAAATTAAGTCTGTGGAAATTAATACAAAAAAAAAGACAATAAATTGGTATCCTGTCAGAATCGCCGGGTAAGTGTCTGCCACTGAGTCCGGATTAATCCGAGCCGCGCGCGTCAGCAAGCGGAATTCTTTAAAAATATTCAAAATACCTATTGACACGGTTTTTCTGTAAAACTGATGTTTTTCCATATCAAACGTAAGTCATGCAATATGCATGCCCTAAGATCCCCAAGATCACAATGTAGCCCCTTTCACTAATAAAACATCTCCCTCCTGAGGTCAGATTTTTTCTTAGCCCTTAGTGGCGTTAAAACTCGAAAAATGCGTTCAAAAAAAGTCATGTTATGATTGCCGTATCAGCATTAGTAACGCAGTGGTAGATGATGAAACGCCAAGAAATCAAACAAGTTTTAGATGAGTTAACAAAAGATATCGATAGTCTTGCCGACAAAAAGGCCGTGACTATCATTAAGGTATTGGTTAATTTGGTCGAAATGCTTGCCGAAGAAAATGCTTTGCTCAGAGAGGAAAACCAAGTATTACGTGATGAGATAAACCGCCTTAAGGGTGAACAGGGCAAACCTAATATTCGCGGTCAATCCAAAGGTAGCAATGGCGATAATACAGGCAATTCCAATCATTCATCTGAAGGAGATCGCAATAAACGTGGTAAAGGGAACAATAAAAACACAGGCAAAGACAAAAAAAACGTACGTATTGATAGACGTGTTACGATTGCTCTGGACAAAGCAACGCTGCCAGATGACGCCAAGTTCAAGGGTTTTGAGATTCGAATCATCCAGGATCTAAAAATCATCACGGATAATGTTGAATTCAAGCTGGAAACGTATTACTCACCATCTTTGAAAAAAACCTTTATTGCGCCGATTCCTGGCGAATATAAGGGCAGTGAATTTGGTCCTGGGGTTAAAGCGCTGGTCATCACATTATACCGTGATGCAGGGATGACGGAGAGCGCCATTGAGCGCTTTTTAAAAACATGTGGTATTCAAATATCACATGGTAAAATTGCTTCCATGCTGACAGAAGGCAATGATATTTTTCATCAGGAAAAAGAAGATATTGTCGATGCCGGTAGCAACGCAGGCTTGTACCAGCAGATGGATGACACAGGCAGTCGTGTTAACGGCAAAAATCACTACACCCATGTTTTATGTAATGACTTTTTTACAGCATACTTCACTCGTCGTAAAAAAGATCGCTTGACCTTATTGGAGTTGCTGTGTCGAGACCAATTAAAGTTTATGTTTAATCAGGAGGCTTATGAGTTAATGGATGAGTTTGGTCTCGCAAAAAAATGGTTGGATCAAATTAAACCAATGCTGCATGCACAACCCCTCACACGTGAATCAATCGATAGTTTGATGGGAACACTTTTTCCAAATCCAAAAAAACACAGCACGAATCGACGCATAATTCTTGAGTCAGCAGCTCTTGCCTATTATCAGCACTCGAAATACTTCATCCATTATTTAATGACAGATGATGCGCCTCAGTTTAATAAATTGGCCCTACATCATGCGCTGTGCTGGATCCATGAAGGTCGTCATTATAAAAAACTCACTCCATTCTCAGATATGAATCAGAATATATTGGCTGTATTTCTTGAGCAATTATGGGATTTCTACCATGCATTATTGACTTACAAGACGGCTCCATCTCAATCAATGGCCCAACAACTATCAATGCAATTTGATACTTTGTTCGCAACCACGACAGGCTATGATGTTTTAGATCAACGCATTGCAAAGACACGTGCTAAAAAACAAGCGTTATTATTGGTGTTAGACCATCCATTTCTGCCATTGCACAACAATGCCTCTGAATTAGGGACACGGTTTCAAGCAAGGATACGCGACATCAATCTCCAAACGGTCTCCCAAAATGGCACCAAATCAAAGGATACGTTTGCCACGATTGTACAGACGGCCAGAAAACTGAAAGTTAACGTTTATCAGTATATTTACGATAGGGTGACTAAAAAATTTGAAATGCCATCATTGGCTGAATTAATCTTACTTAAAGTGCGGCAGGTTCCATGCACCACATAAGCATCTCGAGATAATTCCGCTTGCTGACGCGCGCGGCTCGGATTAGTCCGGGCTCAGTGGCAGACACTTACCCGGCGATTCTGACAGGATACCTTTAATTCTACTTTCTTTCGTTGACGAGGGTGCGTAGCACACGAGTCAACCACAATAGCAGTTAATGAAACACCTGTTATTGAGCCTGTGGGTATGTGGGCGCGAAGCCATCGAGTGTGGTCAAGCGGTGGATAACGTCTTTTTGTTATCCATGGCTTGTCCACATGTCCCGAAGGGCGATGGCTGATCCGCAGGACGCGTCCACATATCCACAGGCATTCCATTACGCTGCAGCCTCATATAGGCCAGCATAAACCTCTGACGGCGTGTATATTCCAAATGATTGATGAGGTCTTTCGTCGTTATAAAACTTGAAATACACCCTTAAACCATTTCGTAGTGCTAAAACTGTTCCGTATTCTTTTATGTAAATATCTTCATATTTGACTGAACGCCATAGCCGTTCAATGAACACATTATCCATCCATCGACCTTTCCCGTCCATGCTAATTTTGATGTCATGGTCTTTTAAAACATCGGTAAACGCCTTACTGGTAAACTGGGAGCCTTGATCCGTATTAAAAATATCAGGCCTGCCGTGGAGCCTGATGGCGCTCTCCAACGCGCTTACACAAAAGTCATCATCCATGCTGTTTGATACCTTCCAAGAGAGCACCTTGCGGCTATACCAGTCCATTATTGCCACCAAATATACAAAGCCTCCTTGCATCCTAACGTAGGTAATATCGGTGCACCAAACCTGATTGGGTCGATCAATCACTAAACCACGTAGCAAGTAGGGATAAACCTTTTGTTCCTTGTTCTTTTTACTCGTATTCGGCTTTGGTGCCACTGAAACCAGACCCATGATCCGCATCAAACGCTGCACTCTCTTACGGTTAACGTCATGGCCAAGGCGACGTAAATAAGAACGCATCTTTCTGCTTCCATAGAAAGGATGGCGCATGTATTCCTCATCAATCAAGACCATCAAAGCCAGATTCTCTGGGCTCTCGGTACATATTCCTTCGCCAGCAGTGCGATAGTAGCTAGCGCGTGACAAATTAACCAATGCACATTGGCGTACGATGCTGAGTGTAGGGTGATTGACATCAATCATGGCTCGCTTCTCCCGCACGCTCAACTTAGATGACCGGTCTTTTTTTTAAGCCAGTCTAACTCAACCGCTAGCTGGCCTATTTGCGTGTATAATCGATCTCGTTCTTGTATGATGGAGTCCATGTCTTTGTCATGCTTGCCGCTAAACAATTGCTTGCTTCCATCCAGTAATTGTTTTTTCCACAGATTGATTTGTGTTGCATGCACCTCAAATTCAGATGCCAATTCATTGGTCGTCTTGTGACTTTTTAATGCCTCAATTGCTACCTTTGCTTTGAAGTCAGATGTAAATTTTTTTTTAGCCACTTGGTACCCCGTTTAACAATGGTTTCTATTTTACACCACTGTCTCATTTTTGGGGTCCACTATACTCATAAACATGGTGGAGTAGCAGTAATCTCATCATTAGATTGAGGAGTAGGGTTCGTTGAGTTCGTTTGCATTGTAATAATAATACGTCGATGATACAGCTCCTCTTGCCTGGCAGCTTTTCCTCGAGCAAAGAAATTGTATCTCCGGCGCTCCTTTGCCTCTTCAAGAAATCGCTCTATAGTCTCTGCTTTAATGCCAACTCGGGAAGGTATTTCACAGGTATCTTGCTTAAGGAGAATACTTTCAGTATCTTGTACCGGTACTTTCTGGTTAATACTAAAACTCCAGCGTATACCATTACTGTCAGGGGTAGTAACATGACCAGCATAACTGTGAATTGATATATCTTTTCTCATTAAACCAGTGAGCAGCTCTTCTGCCATTTTCTTATTCTTGCTTTGGCTTCCACAACAATAAAGATGAATCGCTTCAATTTGATTAAATACCCATCCAAAATCCTGATTAAATCGATGAGAGACTCTTTGAATATCTAGAAACTCAGTTTTTGTAAAATCCACATTATTACCTACAACGAGAGGATGATCATCGGAAAATCCATGGGCACAGATATAAATCACCGAAGGCGATATTCGCTCTACATCAAAATCAACATCATCACCATGATAAATAATATGTATTCCATTATCCGAGAGCTTGCTCTGCTCATGTTTCCAACTTTCGACGCGTTCGACCAAATCACTTGCTTGTGACCGGGGAAATGGCACATATAAAATCATATAAATTCTCAAACCTAAAATTCCCCCAATTTTAGCTCATTTGGATTAAGAAAGTATTAAGATGACTTATATTTGAGCTTTATTTGTGAAGAGAAGGGGTGGTCGAATAATTAGCTCTGTATAGAGGCGTTGGGAGGAAATTTTCACCGAATAATAAGTAGCTGTCTCCGAGGGCAGCTATTCATATCAACATAATGGAACGGTGTTTTTTTTATATTTTCTCACCTGAGAATAAATTCCCTCTACGGTTGAGGGAAATTAACAAAACCCAGTGAACAGGAAGTCTTAGTTTACTTAATAGGCTCCCATATAATCTTTTTTACCAATTTCAACCCCATGATTGCGCAAGATGTCATAGGCTGTTGTCACATGGAAGAAAAATTGGGGAAGTCCATAATGCAGCAGGTAGGCTTGGCCATTAAATTTTTTCTCTTTTGGTGTTCCTGGTCGAGTAATAATTTCCTTCTCCTCACTACCATTTATTGCTTCTGGTTTAATAGTGGCGAGAAATTTTAGCGTTTTTTCAATACGAACTTGTAAATCCTCAATGCTGATTTCATTGTCTTCATAAGCAGGGACATCTAAACCCGCTAAACGAGCGCTAACTCCTCGGGAAAAATCAGTTGCAATTTGTACCTGCCGAATAAAATTGAACATATCAGGAAACAAACTTGCTTGCAGCAGAGTATGAGGCCCAATTGCTTTATTCTCCACGTGCGTTTTTGTTTTAATTAAAATATCATTTAACGCGGTCAATAATTGCTTAAAAATTGGAATTGAGGCGTTGTACATAGAAATCGTCTGGTTCATTTTTTTTCCTTTAGATTGGGAAGTCTTTCTGATAGGGAACATAAGGATATCATTAAATTTTACTACAGTTTCTAATCTGCTCCCAGATTGTTACTGTACTAAATTTCGTATTAAACCAACAGGAAATTCTTAATTTACAGGATTTCTCACCCGGGTGAGCGGCTTTGATATTGTTTTCTCTGAATGATTAAGTTAATGACCACCGTCAGGAGAGCAGTAGTCATAGGGATAACGATAAAAAGGCTCCAAGGAATGGAAAACTGGCTCTTTAAAATGGCTTCAGCCGTATATAAATTAATCAATATAGCGGTACCTGTAGCCAACACTCCCGAATAGACACCAATTAAAAACGCCTCACTACTGCGTATCCATAATAACGTCTTACGACGCATTCCCAAAATTTTCAATACTCTGGTTTCCTCTAGTTTGGTGCTGCTAAAGGCCAAAATTGCCAAAGTAACAATAACCAGACCAATTAATAAAGCAAACAGGCTAATAAAAGTGATTGCATTTCCTGCACTGGTAAATATGGCTCGAATTTTATTAATCGTATTGGCGACATCAATTACAGTAACGTTCGGAAATTGTTTGTTGATTTGGAGTAACACATACTGCTTCTCAGGTGGTAGATAAAAGCTGGTAATCATCGTTTGAGGTAATTGATTAAGCAGGCCCGGCTTGAAGAGCATGAAAAAATTGGGCTTAAATGAATTCCAATCAATTTGCCTGAAGCTGGAGATTCGGGCACTTAGCTCTATGTCACCAATACGAAATAGCAAAAAGTCTCCCAATTTTATTCCCAGGGATTTAGCTAATCCCTGATCAACAGAAACCCAATTTTGAGAAGGGTCTGTCACGTCCCAAGTACCGTCTACAATCAGATTGCTATCGGGTAGCTTCTTTGACCATGATAAATTCAGTTCTCTTTGTAAAGCATTTATATCTTTGGCATCCTCACCATATCGTTGATTAACCGACTCCTGATTAATGGCTACTAATCGTCCACGTACCATAGGATAAAAACTGGCACTTTTGACTTGATTGGCTGCTAGTACTTGATTTAAGAAGGTGGTCTGCTCCGGTGCTACATTAATTACAAAATAATTAGCTGTTTGTTCTGGTAACTGCTGTTGCCAGTCACTAAGCAAGTGATTTTTAAGTAGGGTTAAACTAAGCATTGCTGTTAAGGCAAGACCAATACCAATTACCTGCACCGCACTATCATTTAGGTTATGAGCAATATTGGTGAAGCCAAAACGCCAACTCAAGGAAATACGGGCTTTTGTTTTAATTGGCCCTGCAAATAACAGCCAAAGACCTATTAGAGCTGCTCCTATAAATCCAAGGCATCCAGTCAATACGCTTAACGTCACTTTAAGGGAATCGGTATAGATATAGGCCAGACCAGTCAATAAAAATAAGGCCATTCCATAGGTCAAAATAAGGGTGTTCTCCCACATAATCTGGTATTGCCGAAAAAGAGTAATCGCACTTACTTTACGTAACTGCCAAATAGTTCCTATAGAAAAACAAAACAAGATCATCATTCCGGTAACCATACTAAGCAATAACGGTCTGAGAGTGAATTGCGGCTCTACTCGGGGCAAAAGACCACCAAGCCATTTAATTAATATCGGTTGAAATGCATAACCAATTACAGCGCCAAGAATGCAGGCAACAATACCCAATAAACCGATACTAGCAATATAAAGTTGCATTACCTGGTACTGAGAGGCTCCAAAACAACGCAATAGAGCGACTTGCTTTAAATGACGTTGACAATAACGCAATGAAGCCATACTGATTGCAACTCCAGCCAGAATCATGCTTAATACTGTGCTAAAATTTAGATAACTTAAAGTCCGCTCGAGGGTTTCGGTTACTCTTAGATTTCTATTTTGACTATCCAGCCACTGCTGCTTATCTGCTCCCTCTTGGTTTAAAAAATTCTGCATCGCGCGCAATTGCTTTTTGGATCCATTTAGCAGCCAGTTATAACTTAGATTACTGCCTCGTTGAATAACTTTTGTTTTGGCAACATCCTCAAAATTAATAATGATGCGAGGAGAAATGGTGAACCAGTCACCTGTTTGCCCTGGTTGATCCTGAATGACACCGGTGATTTTAAAACTGGCAGCACCGATATTAATCGTTTTACCGATTTCAGTTGCCAGAAGGGAAAAAAGTCGAGGTTCCAACCATGCTGTACCTGGGTCCGGAGCACGATTAATCTCTTTTCCATAAGGTTCGCTAAGATTTCTGGCTATTTTGAGTACGCCTCGCAAAGGGTATGGAGTTGAAATTGCTTTAATTTGTGCCAACTGCAACTGATTTTGATCTTCAACCATACTGGAAAAACTAAGGCTAATTGTTTGACTTAAGCCAAGAGCCTGGGATTTTTGTAACCACTCCGGCTGAATAGACGATTTACTAGTAAAAACCGCATCCGCACCAAGCATGTTTGTAGCACTTTGCTCCAATTGATGCTTCACCGTTCCAGTAAAATTATTCATTGCACTGACGCAAGCTACAGCAACAATTAGCGCGATAAACAGCAAGGTTAACTCACCCGTTCGCCATTCCCGAATGATTGCTTTTATAGGTAGGGGTAAACTTAGCAAACTAATCGCCCCTCTACTAATGGCCAGTGAAGCTGGCAACGCCGGGCCAAAGTGTCATCATGGGTCACGATAACCAAAGTAGTTTGGTGCTCTTCATTTAAGGCAAAAAGTAAGTCAGTAATGGTTTTACCCGTTTGTGGATCCAGGTTACCAGTAGGCTCATCGGCAAATAATACGGAGGGTGAGATAGCAAATCCTCGTGCTATAGCCACACGCTGTTGTTCTCCTCCAGATAATTGCAACGGAAAATGTTTCGCACGATTGTGAAGCCCCACTTTATCCAACCATGAATTAGCAATAACTAATGCATTCTCCAGGCGCATAATTTCCAGAGGAAGCATAATATTTTCCAGGGCCGTAAGATTGGGAAGCAACTGAAACGATTGGAAAATGAACCCAATTTGCCGTGCTCTGAGCTGGGCTCGCTGATCTTCATCCAGTAGGGTAATATCCTGAGTATTATAAAATATTTTCCCACTCGAAGGCAGTTCCAAGCCTGCCATCAAGTTGAGCAAAGAAGTTTTTCCAGAACCTGATGCACCAGTAATGGCAATAGTCACTCCTGCCTTGATTTCAAGACTTATGTTTGTCAATATAGATAAACATAGCTCTCCGGTGCTGACGGTATAGTAGACATTTTCAAGCTTAATAATTTCCTTCTGGATCACCATGAAATCCCTGAATTTATTTTTAATGTTGTTAGTATTAATAATAGCACCCCTACAAGCAAAAAATATTGTCGTCCTAGGCGACAGTTTAAGCGCAGGTTATGGCATTGATACTCAAAAAGGATGGGTGAATCTATTGGCGACAAGGTTGCAAACAGAAGGGCGTTTTAATATCATCAACATCAGCATCAGCGGTGATACAACCAGTAATGGGCTGGCGAAATTAAAACCCGCACTGCAAAAGTACAAACCCGATGTCGTTATCATTGAGTTGGGGGCAAATGATGGTTTGCGAGGTCTTCCCATCAGTCAGATAAGAAATAACTTCGAAGTCATGCTCCAGGAGAGCCAAAAAGCCAAAGCTAAGGTATTATTGCTCGGAATAGACCTTCCGCCTAACTACGGTCTAAAATATCGTGAACAACTTAAGAATATGTACATTGAATTAGCCAAAACCCACAAGATTTTGTTGGTCCCTATGTTTTTAGAAGGTGTAGCAGGTCATGATAATCTGATGCAAAAAGACGGCTTACATCCAAATGAGCAAGCGCAACAAAAAATTCTTGATAATGTATGGCCACATTTAAAAGCCGTTCTTGAAACTAAATAACAACAGATGTTCTATTCTGCATTGCTGCAACACAATACGATTAAAGCGAGTAGCATTCGACTGAATCTTTTGGATGATCGAGCCTAGATTAAGTTTTCCTTTTAACCTGATTTAGGATAATATAAATCCAATTTGAAGAATAATTTACTTATCGGATGTCTTAATTATGAAGAGACCTACGCTACACTTGATTCTGGCTGTACACCTGATTTTTTCAACGGTAAATGCTAAAGCGAATCTTATAGACTCAGAGAAAAAAGATATTATTCAAACTGTAGTTGATGATTATTTTAAAAAATACAGTAAAAAAGAGCAATTTACCGCTATTTCTGCTTCGGTACTGTTCCCTCATAATGGACCGATTAATCTGGATAATATTAAAACAGTAATGACTGGTCGAGTTGGTTATCCTCCATTTTCTGAAGTGATTAATTTTGAGCATGTATTTGATATTGGCAGCATCACCAAATCCTTTACTTCATTGATATTACTGCAATTACAAACCGAAGGTAAATTGTCTTTAAATGATTCACTAGGTAAGTGGTTGCCACAATACTCTAATTGGAGCGGAGTCACTTTGCGCCAGTTATTGAATATGACCAGCGGGATCCCTAATTATTCTGGTAATCCAGAATTTGAGAAGAGCCTGGAACGGGATTTAGGTCATGTCTGGACCGATGAAGAATTACTTCTTTACGCCCATCCGGAAAAACCAATAGAAATAAATCAGAAGAACCGATTTGATTATTCTAACAGCAATTATATTCTTGCTGGACTAGTCATTGAAAAAATAACTCATGATACATTTGCTAATCAGTTAAAAAAACGAATAATTAATCAAAGCCATTCCTTAAATCATACCTTTTATCCTGCAGGACCTGATGGGAATGCAGTGCGCGAATCAATCTCAGATCGAAAGATACATGGTTATTATTTTGATACGGATGATAATAAAATAGTCGATACCTTCAGTAATGATTTATCCTGGGCAGGAGCTGCTGGAGCGATAGTTGCGAATACCGAAGATGTTCTACGATGGGTACAGTTACTTTATCATGGAAGTCTTATTAATCCCATTTATAGAGAAAGTACGCTGGCTGAATTAGAGTCAGTGGTATCGGTAAAAACTGGTTTACCTATTCCTACAGTTACTGAAAACGATACTTCAGGTTTTGGTTTAGGGGTAGGATATTATTATGATATCGAATCAGGACTAAGGTTTTGGACCTATCAGGGAAGTACATTGGGATTCCGAGTCATGTACTTATGGCAACCTTGTAATAATGTAACAACGGTTGTTGCTTTGAACAGTAAAGCAGACGCGAATCCAGACTCCAAAATGGGAAATCATATTATTGAAGCTAATATGAATTTGTATAACACCATTATTGAACACCATCCGCAATTGAGTTGCGCTTTGTTAAACTAGATTTTTTGAAGCAACATGACTAGATGAAATAATAAAAAATTAGGCCAGTTTTATCCAATTTCCTTTATTACTATTTTATTTTTCCCATGGTTTTTAGCCTGATAAAGTGCTTTATCAACAAGAGAGATGACTTGTTGCAAATCGAAATTTTCCTCCCAGGAAAGATGAACAAGCCCCATACTTAGGGTAATTTTATTTAATAACTCAGGTTGATTAAAAATTGCTTTGTCATAGGACAATAAATTATTCCGAAAATTATTTTTAATCACGTTACAAATAGACAAAGAATTCTCAATTGAGTTATTAATAAAAATAATGGCAAACTCATCCCCTCCCAAACGAAATACAATCTCCGAGGCACGTTGTAGCGATTTAATTAATACATCAGCAAGATTAATCAATATAATGTCTCCGTGAGGATGGCCAAAACTGTCATTAATCACTTTAAAATTATCGATATCAATGAGCACCAGATTGAGTGGATAGTTATTTCGTTTCGCTCTGTAAAACTCACTATTTAATACTGCTTCAAAATGTCGCCTGTTGTATAAACCGGTTAACGAGTCCGTGAGAGACATGGTTTTTAATTGAGAAATTAATGACTCTTTTTCCTGGAATAATTTCAATGTAGTATTTAACAATCTATTATTCAGCAATGCTGAAACGATCACCATAATCACAAATAATAGGAACATCGTTGCTAAAACGGCTCTGTCAAAATTCATTACAGAATAATTGTAAACAATGACGGGTATAAACATAGGCAATATATAAGCATAATAAACGGGTAAATAAATAGATAAAGAGGCAATTGAACCGGCACACATACCACCTAATACGAGAATTATAATAAACTCATGTAGTTCACTTAAATGGGGCAAAGCAATTAAATAACAGGAACCCCATACCGTACCCATTAATAACGTGAGGATGGTAAAAAGATGTAACCCTTGATGCATTTTTCGTTCAAAGTATTTTTTCTTTAGACATAGAAAACAAAAAAACCATCTCAAGACACTAATAAGGACAATAGCTAAGAACCAAATTCCAAGTAAAAACAGCGGCACCTGATTGTAAATAAGATCAAATAGTAATAAGGAGGCCACGAGTATATTAAACGGAATGGCTCGAGTAGAGCCTTGATATAAAGATAAAATCGCATCTCTGTAGATTTTTGATGGTTTATGAATCATTTCTTCCCTTTATAAAAACCCTTTGTTAATAAATTATACACTTTTTTTCTTAAGATCATTCAAAATAGTTTAAGCTCCTAATGTTCAATAAAAAAAACTGATGTGGTATCAACATCCACGATATCATGCTCTCATCCCAAACTACTTCAATCACGAAAACAGGTTAATTTACAATTATGCAACATTCACTTAACAATTCCTTAACATTCGTCTGAGATAATGCCGGCAATTCTTAAATCTCTACCCGAGGGAGGTGCATCCATTAGTTAATAACAGGATTGACATGCAGCTGTTCTGCCATCCAATTTCCTAAAATAAACTGGTTCTGTAATAGTTACACACGTTAGATAATAATTTAATTACCTGAGGAGTCACGAGTCATGGCGTTATCAGAAATCATTATTAAAGATTTAGTTGTTTATCAAACTAATACGGCCATTTGCGAATCAAACTTCCATAACCTGCGTCAATATCTCCTGGAAAGAAAACCTCTATCAATCGTAACTAGTAAAATAAATGCCCTCCTCCTTGAGCACGGTAGTGCTGATCAGCAAATGTTGATCAATTCGCTCACCCAAATAGCTTGTGAGGCTCAAAGAAACGGTGATACTCAGGAAGCAATAAGTGATGAGCAAGAAAAAAATAATGACCATTTGTTGGAATCACGTTTTAAAACTGAACTGCCTGTATTAGAAAGAAGGATGAATCAACTTGAACTTAAATGTCTTCATCAGCAAATAACTTGTGAGCAACTTCGAAGTCAGCTAAGAGAGTATAAGGCAAGATTGGACCAGGTAAGCCAGGAAGTCGAGCGGGTTCAACGAGAACGTCAAATGGTTCATTTCCGCGGTACATACATCCCATACCCACCAGGGAACGTGCATCACCATTATCCTGATTTCCAATTTAACCCTGGTATCCTGTCAGAATCGCCGGGTAAGTGTCTGCCACTGAGCCCGGACTAATCCGAGCCGCGCGCGTCAGCAAGCGGAATTATCTCGAGATGCTTATGTGGTGCATGGAACCTGCCGCACTTTAAGTAAGATTAATTCAGCCAATGATGGCATTTCAAATTTTTTAGTCACCCTATCGTAAATATACTGATAAACGTTAACTTTCAGTTTTCTGGCCGTCTGTACAATCGTGGCAAACGTATCCTTTGATTTGGTGCCATTTTGGGAGACCGTTTGGAGATTGATGTCGCGTATCCTTGCTTGAAACCGTGTCCCTAATTCAGAGGCATTGTTGTGCAATGGCAGAAATGGATGGTCTAACACCAATAATAACGCTTGTTTTTTAGCACGTGTCTTTGCAATGCGTTGATCTAAAACATCATAGCCTGTCGTGGTTGCGAACAAAGTATCAAATTGCATTGATAGTTGTTGGGCCATTGATTGAGATGGAGCCGTCTTGTAAGTCAATAATGCATGGTAGAAATCCCATAATTGCTCAAGAAATACAGCCAATATATTCTGATTCATATCTGAGAATGGAGTGAGTTTTTTATAATGACGACCTTCATGGATCCAGCACAGCGCATGATGTAGGGCCAATTTATTAAACTGAGGCGCATCATCTGTCATTAAATAATGGATGAAGTATTTCGAGTGCTGATAATAGGCAAGAGCTGCTGACTCAAGAATTATGCGTCGATTCGTGCTGTGTTTTTTTGGATTTGGAAAAAGTGTTCCCATCAAACTATCGATTGATTCACGTGTGAGGGGTTGTGCATGCAGCATTGGTTTAATTTGATCCAACCATTTTTTTGCGAGACCAAACTCATCCATTAACTCATAAGCCTCCTGATTAAACATAAACTTTAATTGGTCTCGACACAGCAACTCCAATAAGGTCAAGCGATCTTTTTTACGACGAGTGAAGTATGCTGTAAAAAAGTCATTACATAAAACATGGGTGTAGTGATTTTTGCCGTTAACACGACTGCCTGTGTCATCCATCTGCTGGTACAAGCCTGCGTTGCTACCGGCATCGACAATATCTTCTTTTTCCTGATGAAAAATATCATTGCCTTCTGTCAGCATGGAAGCAATTTTACCATGTGATATTTGAATACCACATGTTTTTAAAAAGCGCTCAATGGCGCTCTCCGTCATCCCTGCATCACGGTATAATGTGATGACCAGCGCTTTAACCCCAGGACCAAATTCACTGCCCTTATATTCGCCAGGAATCGGCGCAATAAAGGTTTTTTTCAAAGATGGTGAGTAATACGTTTCCAGCTTGAATTCAACATTATCCGTGATGATTTTTAGATCCTGGATGATTCGAATCTCAAAACCCTTGAACTTGGCGTCATCTGGCAGCGTTGCTTTGTCCAGAGCAATCGTAACACGTCTATCAATACGTACGTTTTTTTTGTCTTTGCCTGTGTTTTTATTGTTCCCTTTACCACGTTTATTGCGATCTCCTTCAGATGAATGATTGGAATTGCCTGTATTATCGCCATTGCTACCTTTGGATTGACCGCGAATATTAGGTTTGCCCTGTTCACCCTTAAGGCGGTTTATCTCATCACGTAATACTTGGTTTTCCTCTCTGAGCAAAGCATTTTCTTCGGCAAGCATTTCGACCAAATTAACCAATACCTTAATGATAGTCACGGCCTTTTTGTCGGCAAGACTATCGATATCTTTTGTTAACTCATCTAAAACTTGTTTGATTTCTTGGCGTTTCATCATCTACCACTGCGTTACTAATGCTGATACGGCAATCATAACATGACTTTTTTTGAACGCATTTTTCGAGTTTTAACGCCACTAAGGGCTAAGAAAAAATCTGACCTCAGGAGGGAGATGTTTTATTAGTGAAAGGGGCTACATTGTGATCTTGGGGATCTTAGGGCATGCATATTGCATGACTTACGTTTGATATGGAAAAACATCAGTTTTACAGAAAAACCGTGTCAATAGGTATTTTGAATATTTTTAAAGAATTCCGCTTGCTGACGCGCGCGGCTCGGATTAATCCGGACTCAGTGGCAGACACTTACCCGGCGATTCTGACAGGATACTAACCCTGTTTCTCATGTATTTTCATCTAGATATTCTCTCCAGGATCAGCTGATTTTGAATGGACTGCTTAGCGAAGAAAACAGATTGATTACAGAGCGTCAACGACTTACCTATCTTGTTGATTCTAAAGATACTGAGAGCACAAAAGAAAAGCGAACTTTAGATACATTGCTTAACGAAAAAAAAAGCGCTGAAGTACGATACAGCGAAATTAACCAGCAACTTAGTGTTGATCTGCCTAATAAAGAATTACAACGCCAGATTAGAAGCAAAGAACGCTTAAGCAGGGAGCATGCCAGAAGTCACAATGATCCCAACCTTCAACAACTTTCTCACAGAAATCTTGAAGTGCTAAAGCAACAAATTGCCACCCAAAACCATGAACTCGAAAACAAGAGAAACCACTTGATGAATACAGCGGTGGACACGAGTTATCTCCTCTATGTAACGCAACTTGACCAAGCACTCCAGCAAACAAACCGTCTTAAACTCTCGTTTAATGAATGCGAAGCATTGAAGATGATAGTAAACATGATGAATCAGTTCATGGCGATGAGAGAGCAAGAACAAAACATTCTTCGATTAATAAGTGAGGAACAAAATAGTTTATACAAGCTGCAGGAAAACCTGATTGATAGCAACACGCAATTACGACGCTATATCGCTTCAGAACCCAGCCTTGCAAAAGAAAATAGAGACCTTAACGAACAAAATGACAGCCTGACGCTGGTTAGTGGCTCATCTGGCAATCATCGAACCAATGCTCTTTATGCTTCTCTTTTCGGAACCGGAAGTGGCCTTTTAAGTGCAGGTTTAATCAGTACCCTGGTGATTAGCCCCCTATTTTTTGCAGTTCCAGGTGCGTTTGCTCTGCTGACCATTATTTCCCTGACAGTTGCACTAGTCTACCATTTCAAAAAACTCACCGCCCAAGAGCAAATTGCTAGCAATACTCAAACCATCCGTGAAAATGAAACCACCATTCAAAGGCAATTGGAACAAGCTAATGATTTGAGTGTAACAACCATTCCCAAGCTCACTACTCAAATTAGTGAATCTGAAAAAACCATTGTTACAATTGAACAACAATTAAAAAATCAGCAACAGGCGATGAGTCACCTATTGAGTAAAGCAGAAAATGTAACCAGTACATATGGTGGCAGCAATACGTTCTTTGGGAGTGAAGGATTGGAACATTATCCAATACCATCAGCTCCGGAATATGAACCTGATATTCTAATAAATTATGGGAGTGGTCATTTGTACCCTCAACTCTAATTGCATTAATCAAGGTATCAGTTTCTATCTATAGTACTAGCCCGCTCCTCACTAAATGCGGGCTGGAATAACAACCTTGCGAACAAGACTCATTTCCGGACCCCTCGCCCCCCTATTGGACAGCCAGAAGCTGCGGAGTGTATTGTGATTGATGAGGAAATTGACAGGTGATGAAATCATTATCTTTATACAACGCTGCGCTGTAGTTCAATTCCATTTTCATTGTGGCTCATTACAGGCAACTCGGAGAAATTTAATGCAATTGCTCTTTACCATTATCTTGGTCATTGTCATAATGCCAGAAATCAATTATGGTGGTGTTTCGATATCCTGGAATGCTTTAAGATTAATGTCGATAAACTACTGAAAAATAACTCACCTGGCTATATCATATGAAACATACTTTAGAAATAACCAAACAGATAAGTACCAAGAATCAACTAAAAACTGATTATGTCCATACCTTAAAACAGGTTAAACGTGATTACCGTGAATTAATTCAAAAATTAAACAACTCCGGGGACAATAGTGTGGTTGGAACAGGGAAAATCGTTCGAGAATTTGGTGAAAAAATTGTAAATCAATTGATCCTGATGCAAGTTGATGCTCAAAAATTAGGTAAAGATGGGCATAGACTGCCCTCATTTATAAAGCAAAGGGATCTTTTGGCCATGAAAACTAACATGCCCATGCTTTTCAACAAGTTACTTGAGAGTGATAATTTCCTGTGTCGTCTGCTCGGTGCAGATAAAAAGAAAGCGTTGAGCCACGAACGCCTTATCAAGCGAGTAGACCTCCTTAAAGAAGTTATGAAAGACGATCCTGCTTTACCGCATCTTCTTCCCTACCTGGAAAAATTTGAAAGAGGAACCCTCAAACAATTTAATGATTACATCAGATGGAAACAAAGTGGCGAACACATCCTAAAATCACTGACTTCATTTAGCATAGAATTCCATGAGGATTCATTGCAATCAGAAAAAGCGCTGATTTTATCTCAAATTTTAGGAAGTCTTAATAGGATAAGCAATCAATTAATCGAAAAGGAAACGCTAACATTTATAAAAAAAGATGAATATAAATTTGCAGGCGCTGCTCGCCAACAAAAGAAGACGCTCAATACTCATCTGGATCAGTTCAGGGAGTTTTTACCTCTAGAGGAACAACTAGACTTTCTCGAGCGTATCCTGCATAGCCAGGACAAAGTCAAAAGAAAGAGAAATCCTACAGAGGAAGAACGTAAAATATTTAATCAAGCTAAAGAAGATAAAAAACAATATGCCCCATTATTTAAACGCAATGCAAAAGCCGAAAAAAATGATTTTTCTAACGATATTATTTCCAAATTAGCTGAGCTACGTGAGACTCTGGCTACTGTCGAAGCGAAGAGAGTCATGTATGAGATGACTACCCAAAAGCAAGCGGCTTGTCGACCTAAAATTGAGCAAAAACCAAATCATTCTAACATGATACCTCTGTCTAAATCCTCACCATCACAGAAACGAAAAATTGAGCATTCATCTCCGGAAACTACCGAACCTAAAAAAAGAAAATATAATTATGAATTTAAAATACGCTTTTTCATGGGTGAGCTTTCTGGGATGGCTCCAACAAAGAAGGTAGAAATAAGTAAAGAAAATCCCTCACCTGCAATTTGTTCGTATTTAAAGTGACGCATGGGGGAGTATGGAGCGTACCAAGGTACGTTCCAAGACCGGATTTCAATTTAACTCAGCCTGTATTGCTTTGCGAACGCTGACAAGACGATTTATTAATCAGGGATATCGCAATTGCCTATTTATCTGACAAGCCTGGTCTCGATCTACAACAAACTAATAGAAGTTCTTTGCAGGAAGGTACGCAATTTCCCGGAACACCCATACAACCCTTTGCTAGTCTAGTCTGTAGCCAATAAATCGATTTTTTTGTTAGTCACTAATTTTTTTATAACATCATATAAATTAAGGCATCCCTTCTTGTTATAAAATTCATATCTTCCAATCAAATTAATGTGCTGACATGCAACCGGCGATAGTCGAATAACTTTCAACCACTCATTCTCCATTGGGTGTGACCTCGCATTAATGTAAGAATAATGCTGAGCGTCCTTTTTTTGAGCAATTTAAAATCACATATGATTGCTCAATACAACAAAGTGAACACAGACGGAGTCACTTAGAAGCTTAACGGGGACACAATCACTGAACAGCATTCTGATTTCGCAAATACCATCATCAAAGAGCTGCAAATTCATGTGGACTCAATAAATACCATAGTCCATGGATAAAAAGTAAGGTATTGATTTGCTCCAGTGCTTCGGCATTAGATACGGATTTATCAAAATTTATTTTCTCTGGAAGCCCGCTAGAAACAATGGCTTTTTTGAAAAAATTCAATACAGCAGGGCTGAAAGCATGAAATCAACCGTTTTACCTTCCTTGTCTACCGTCCTATACAAGTAACCCCATTTGCCGTTAATCTTATCACATCTGTTTATAGAAACCCCTGACTGCATAAACCAAGGCACTTAAAAAAGTAAACAATACTAAAAGCAGGTAGGCCACCACCCGAGAATAAATTACTGGTACGATGGTAGGGTTAATTAATAAATAAATTAAAGGTCCTGTCAGCGTGAAGCCATACGCAATAAAGGCTCCCAATAAAGGCCAAATATTTTCCCAATAAGGCTCAATGATCATGTACCATGCGAATATACCAGCCCCTAGTAATGTCCAGCCATAAATTATTGCCATAGGTTCCGTTAATCTCCAGGCAAACGCATCAATTCCAAAAATCAGACGCAAACTTACCCATAAATTCACAATTACCACTAATCCCAGAATCCATATTAACGAAACAGGGAACCGATGCTTTGACACAATTTTTGAATTATAGGCTGCTGCTAAAAACAAAAAATTTACAATGGTATACAGTAGCCCAATTTCACCCCAATGCAGCAGAATTTTTGCATTTTGTGTGGCACGTGTCGCTTCTAGTAATAAATATAAGCTACAGCCACCAAAGCCAATTAGACTGCTAATGGAGATCGCTTGTAAAGGACGGAGTCTGGCATGGACGGCTGTTACCAGATAGGCCGCGGCTGTCGAAAAAAAAATGCTTGCCATGAAGACATCACTCAGCCATGGGGCATTCGGCCATAGCCAGAAAGAGGAAAACCAGGTATTTTGCATCAACAGAAGTGTGGCAGCTGCAATAAGCAGTAGACTTAAAAAAACAAGCCAAAATCTAATAAACCAATTCATCCTGGAGTGCATAAAATTTTTCCCTATCAACCATAGTGGCTTATGATAAGCTTAAACAATATCCCAACAAGAAAGCGTAGTAAAGGTTCTGTCGCAAAAAATATAGTTTAGGTTAAGATCTGGATTTAAAAGTAGGCATGGGTCAACGATGATAAGTTTTAAATGTCATCATTTTGACTCTGTCGAAAATATCAGACATAAGCTATCATGCCCTGAAAGAAGGCAATGCGATGATTAGTTTTAAAGGACGACATTTTCCAAAAGATTTAATATTAATGGCAGTCAGATGGAAAGTTGCTCATCCATTAAGCTATCGGGCTATTGAAGAGAGAGGGGGCTGACTTAGAGCATTCGATCAAAAAGGGTTATTCATTTTGCGCCACAATTGGTGCTTAAATTTAGCAAAAGGAAGAAGCCCGTGGCTCGGAGAATGGATGAAATGTATATCAAAGTGAATGGCACGTGGGTTTATCTTTATCGTGCTGTAGATAAAGAAGGAAGCACCGTTGATTTCATGCTGTCAGAGAAGAGCGATCGCCCTGTTGTATTGAATTTTTTCAAAAAAGCCATTGATTCTAGCGGGCTTCCAGTGAAAGCAAATATAGATAAATCCGGATCCAATACCGCAGCACTGGAGCAAATCAATCACATTTGATAAATTTGGGGTTGCTTATCAACAGTCATCAACTCCCCAAGTCGCGATTTGAGATTGATAAAATCATTTGTTCTTATTTCACATAATGCCACCATGGCACCTAAATCCACGGCACAGACCAACACGGCCGCACGCACCTCACCCACACACGAGCGCCAGTCACACCCTAGGCCTTTATATATAGCAAAATCCCCACCCAATTTAGAGTCCAGACCAAACCAATTTTCTTCATTGCCAGTAGTCCAATTATAAAACTGCTTTGATGATTCCGGCTGCGAGGTAAATTTCGGTACAGGAGAAAAAGTTTGATCTGAGCAGTACTCATCAACAACATGTATAGGAAATTTCTTTTGTGCACCACCAACACCTTCTCGCCACTGCTTTTCAATGGCATCCCAATCCTTAGTCCCATGTGCATTTATAGAATCAATTTGCATTTGTAGTTCTTTAATGATGCTATTTTTGAAATCAAAATGCTGTTCAGTGATTGTGTTCCCATTAAGCTTATAAGTGACTCCGTTTTTGTTTACTTTGTCGTATTGAACAATCAATTGTTCGAATACCTTTCTGCCTTCTTCATCCTGGTCTATGCACTCAAGCATCATTGCCCACATGTGTTTATCCAGGGCCCACAGCGCATATTCAAAGCCACTGATGTTATCAAATGCTCGCCCAGAACAATCCGTAACAACGCCCCTTTTAAAAATTAAACGCGTGTCCTTCTTTAACATCGCTTTAACCGCATCATGTTCCCCGCGTGTCACATGATGCAATAATTTACGAACATCAATCACAGGCTTAAACAAAAGCGAATGAGATCTTGATGTCTGAGCTAAGTTTAGTAAATCACGGTTTGATAAATTTTGAGCGGTTTCAATTTTAGTCTGTGCTGGTAATTCATTAAATTCCTCGAATTCCTCGAATTTGGATTGCATATTTTCGCCTTAATTCTATTCACTTGGGATATTAAAAAAGAATTATACTTGAATTAATTGAAAATAAAAAGATCCACATGATTTAAAATTAATCAGCGAATTGCCTCAAATTACCTGTTGCCGAAGGAAGTACTAACTAAGTATGTAAATTGCATCGTTGCCTCATTATTGCTGTTGCCGAAGGGAGAATCAAAATGGGAGCAGTTTGCATGGATTTATATTTAAAAACACAGCGTTGTCGTTATCGTCGTGGTAATCGTGCGGTGAAAAAACGTCTATTGGATGAGTTTTGCGAAACCCATGGTTATCATCGTAAAGCAGC
Organism: Legionella antarctica; assembly: GCF_011764505.1. NCBI lineage: Bacteria > Pseudomonadati > Pseudomonadota > Gammaproteobacteria > Legionellales > Legionellaceae > Legionella > Legionella antarctica. Next base: position 3,420,936 of record NZ_AP022839.1, on the reverse strand, counting down.
AGCGCGGTTACTAAGACAGGCGCCCATTTCAGATAAAAAACCTAAAAAACCAGGTAAAAAGAAAACTTATAATCCTGATGTCTTATTGGAGCCGCTTAAAAAGATATGGCTTGCTACAGATCAGATGTGTGGTAAGCGCTTAAACAGGGCACTGCCTTTGTGGTTACCACATTATGAGAAGCATCATGAGACCTTACCGGAAGATGTATCGACTCAACTACTATCAATGAGTGCTGCTACTATTGATCGCTTACTAAAACCCATTAAAATTCGATATGGGAAAGGTTTAAGTGGAACTAAACCCGGGAGCCTTCTAAGGAAAAAAATTCCGATTAGTACAAATCAGTGGGACTCCAAACAAGTTGATTTTATGGAGGCAGATACTGTCGCACACTGTGGTACTTCACTGATGGGTGATTTTGTCTGGTCAATTACGTTAACGGATATTTTCAGCGGTTGGACAGAGATGCGTGCAGCTTGGAACAAAGGAGCGACTGGGATCATCATGGTAGGGATTCAAGATATAGAAGCCCATTTACCTTTTGAAATAAAAGGTTTTGATTGTGATAACGGCTCAGAGTTTCTCAATTGGCATCTTGTTCGTTATTTTACTGAGCGCCCAGAAAAACTACGGTCGATTCAATTTACACGCTCAAGACCTTATCATAGTAACGATAATGCACATGTTGAACAAAAAAACTGGACTCACGTACGGCAAGTCTTTGGTTATCATCGCTTTGATAATCCTAAGTTAGTCAAACTGATGAATGATTTATATGCTAATGAAATATCTCATCTTTTTAATTTTTTCTACCCTTGTGTCATGGGCCACGATTACTAGCCCACTAAAGGTCGGGTTTGGCCACGATTAATGGCCCACTCCATGGCCATCTCTGAGTCCCACTTTGAGTAGCAAATAAACAGTGTTAGTTTGGTCATTACCAATAACTAACGGATTTGTTATGAGATGAGGATTAAAACAATGGCAGAAATTAGAGAGGTGCTATATCAGCACAAAAAAGGGATGACTCAACGCAATATTGAAAAGTCTCTAAGCGTTTCACGAATGAGCATACGCAAGTACGTTTCAATGGCCAAGGATTTGGGTTATCAGGAGGATATTTCCAATGATGAGCTCGAAGTTATCGCTTTGCAGATACATAATAAAATCGTTAATACTACAGCCAACAACAGACCCAATAAATCAGAAAAAGAACTTGAGGCGCATCACGAAAAAATAGCATCACTCCTCACTGAGAAGTGGATTACCCATATGCAGATACACCGAATTTTAAGCGATAATGGTCTTGTTAGCAGTCGAAGAAGTCTTAGTCGTTATATTGAACGTCATTTCCCCTCGTTGCCTAAGGCTACGGTACATTTGTTAACAAAGCCTGGGCATGAAGCACAAGTTGACTATGCGTTTGTTGGGTTTATCAATAATAAAAAAACATACGCTTTTATTATGACGTTATCACATAGTCGGTATCGATATGTTGAGTTTGTACATTCTCAAAATCAGCAATCATGGGCGCAAAGCCATATCAATGCCTTTCATTTTTTTGGAGGCGTGCCCAACTGCATTCTTTTAGACAATTTGAAATCGGGAATTATTAAAGCACATATTTATGATCCAACGGTCAATGAAACCTATGCAGAGTTATCTCGCTTTTATGACTTTATAGCCGATCCGGCGAAGGCTCGAACGCCCGAGCACAAGGGGAAGGTTGAGCGTAGTGTTCAATTGGTAAAAGAACAGGTTATCGCGGGGATAACCTATGATGATTTGGCCTCGATGAACGCCTTTGCACGTGATTGGTGCGCTAATAAGGTATCGCACGTCATCTGCAGTACCACTGGTGAAAAGCCAATTGACGTATTTAAAAATGAAGAATTTAATTTATTAAACCCACTGCCAGCAGGCGCTTTTGATATGCCCATTTGGATGGATGCTCAAGTTCATCGTGACCATCATTTTGTTGTTGCTGGTAATTTTTATTCTGTGCCAACGATACATATCGGGACAAAGGTTAAAATTAGAGTTGGCTTGAAGACCGTTCAGGCCTATGTGAATCATGCTTTGATTAAGACCCATATTCGTAACTACGGGCGTGGACAGTGGGAAACGGATCCCAATGACTACCATAATTCTGCAAAGTATTACTTAGAAAATACTGCTGGCGTTTGTATTGAAGCGGCCAAAGCAATTGGTCAGGCAACGGAGGAAATGGTCACAAAGGTACTGGCTGAAGGCTCTAGAACGAGCTTAAGAAAAGCCCAGGCTATCATCCGCTTGGTTGAGGAATACGGTAATGAGCGCCTTGAAAATGCATGTTTACGCGCGATTTTATTTGATAATTATACTCATCAATCATTGAAAAAAATCCTCACGGAAGGCCTGGATAAAAAAGACACGAGAACATTCTCCACTAAGCGCTCGGCCAATCATGAGAACTTTGCCTATATTCGCGCAGCAAGTGATTACAGCTCAACGATGGAGGCTCATTATGAGTGATATCAATATGTTAGAGCTTGCAAAAAAACTACGTTTGACAGGGATCCCAGACACACTGCTAGCAAGAGTAGAACAGGCTCGCGCAGCGTCCCTCTCTTATGAAGAGTTGCTCTCAATGTTGTTTCAGGATGAGGATGAGGCTCGTCAACAAAAATTGCTTGCTGGGCGTGTAAGGCAAGCTCGATTTGAGGAGCCTCAGTGTTTTGAAAATTTTGAACTGGCTCGATATTCAACACAAGTCACACAAGCCATCCGCACCCTGATGACAGGGAAGTTTATCAAAGAAAAAAACCATGTCATCATCATGGGACCTGTTGGCACCGGAAAGACTCACCTGGCTCAAGCCCTGGGTCTAATGGCATGTCAACGACATAAAAAAGTCTGCTTTATAAGAGCGAATGAACTGTTAAATCAGTTCCACCAAGCAAGAGCGGATGAAACATGGACTGCGCTTTTTAAACGTTACTCACGATACGATGTGCTTATTTTAGATGACTTCGGGCTGAAAGCATTATCGCCAGAACAGTCCACTGATCTGTATGATTTAATAGCAGCTATCTAATATAGGCGCGGTTTTCTGGACACAAAAAAAGGTTTTTTAAGAGCTATTCTTCTTAATACAAAGAGGAGAATAAAATGTCTAAAAAGCGAGCTTATTATACGGCGGCCAAGAAGGCAAAAATAACGCTAGCTGCGATTGAGGGGAAACTCACACAAGCGCAAATTACCAGTGAATACGGTGTTCACGCAACGCAGGTAAAAACTTGGAAGCAATCGGCCATCAAAGCCATTAACGATTTATTCTCTGGGGCTAATGAAAAAGAAGCCAAGTCCCAAGAGCAGCTTGTTGAGGCATTATATCAAGAAATTGGTCGACTTCAAGCGCAGCTATCTTGGCTAAAAAAAAAGCATGAACTTTAGTCTGGATGAAAAGCGCGTCATGATTGATCCTCTTGCCGAGCTCACCATTCGTGAACAATGCTTGCTATTAGACTTGCCTGTTTCAAGTTATTATTATAGTGCCAAGCCCATTTCTGTCGAAGATGAAGCGCTTATGGCGCTACTTGATGAGCACTATCTGCAGTATCCATGTGAAGGTAAAATTAAGCGGGCAAGATGGCTGTCAAAAGAAGTAGGCTATCCTGTTGGTAAACGTCGAGTAAAAAAGTTGATGGAAATGATGGGGTTATCGACTGTTTACCCAAAGCCAAATACAAGCGTTCCCAATAAGGAGCATGAGGTGTTCCCTTATTTATTAAAAGAGGTGGATATCACCAAACCAAATCAGGTTTGGGCCGCAGATATCACCTACATCCGCATGAAAGGAAAGCATGTGTATTTAGTAGCTATTATGGACTGGTATAGTCGTTATGTGATTGGATGGGCTATTTCACCTACTATGGAGGCTGAATTTTGTATTGAGGCGCTTAGAAACGCTTTGCTGCATTCGCGTTGTGAGATCTTTAACACGGATCAGGGTTCTCAATTTACCTCAAAAGATTGGATAAATACGCTAAAATCTCACCACATTTCTATCAGCATGGATGGGCGAGGACGTTATTTAGATAATATATTTATCGAGCGATTGTGGCGTAGTGTTAAGCAAGAAAAAATCTACCGGTATGATTTTGATACAATTGAAGAGGTTGAGCTGGCCTTAACGGAGTATTTTGAGTATTATAATAACCGAAGGCTTCACCAGTCCTTTAATTATTTAACGCCCGCAGAGGTGTATTATGGCCGGAAAAGACCATAAACCCTAAATGAGAGCGTCATGACTTACCCACAAGGCCCACAGGCCTATACGAGAAAGTGAAGCTCTCCTGACCTGTGGACTTGTGGATAAGTCATTCTGATAGAGTTGTGGTAAAATGACCTAAGACAATTCGTAGTAGCAATCACTATTCATACGGTATTGAGTAGGTTTAAATAGGTTAATTTGAGTGAATTTTTAACTATAAATGATGGATGAATAGCTCTTATTTTTCCTTAATTTTGTTCCAGACATGCGGACCCATATCAATCCATGTAAACTCTATGCTAATTATAACTACTAACCGTAAAATAGAAGGATGGATGGAGCTATTTTATGATCCGGTTATGGCAAACGCAGCATTAGATCGTATCGTAAATAAAGCTTATCGAATTGTTCTTGATGGGGAGTCATACAGGAAAAAATTTATACCGAAATTTAATTTAGTAGATGACAAGTGAGTTAAAAAAATTTACCCTAAGTGGGCTACTTTGAGTGGCCAGAGGGTGGGCTAGTAATCGTGACCCATGACACCTTGTATTAAACTCGTTGATAAAGTACGTATTGAATCAAACATTAAGAAAAAATACGACAAAGCGCAAACTCCCTATCAACGATTAATGACATCAAGCGACCTTACTTTAGAGCAGAAAAAAACGCTGCAGGATAAATTTATTACACTTGACCCATTCGATTTACAAAAAACCATCCAAAAGAAGCTAAAATTACTATTTAAGCTAGTGAATGTTCAAAATACAAAACAGAGAAAGGCCATTTAATGAAAAACTTGGAAGAAAGTAAAAATAAAGCCTGTGGAAATGATGGACGAGTCCTTCGGATCAGCCTGTGCCCTACGGGACGTATGAACAAAGCTATGGATAACGAAAATACGTTACCCACAGCTGTTGTTCACTCTCACAGGCTTCTCGCCCACATACCCACCAGGCTCAATAACAAATATTTTTTAACTGGAATAAAATCTTTCAAAAGCAACACCTATTCTGAGGCAACGACTCAGTACTTTTTTTGTCCTTCGGCAACACCTTTCATTGAGGCATCAGGTCAGAAATAAGGGCGCTCAGAACTATTCTTACATTAATGCATGGTCACACCCCTAATACCTGAGTAAGTCAGAGATCTTGAATTCGTTATTCTCAAGCACCTTGGTCATAACATGCTTTAATTCCTGGGCTATCAAATCTTTACAGACTACTGTTAAAGGTCCATTTATTGAAAGTCGATATTCATTGAACTGATCTTTTGTAAAGTACAACCATAATGTCTGATTTCCTATAGGGCGATCCACGCTACCATAGTGATTCGGAATTGTGGTATCAAGACCTGCAAATTTAAGATCTCGCGGTTCTTTGATAAAAAAACTGGCCGTAATATTAATGAGCACTCTCAACCGGTCTGGTTTTGATATCAATAGATTTAATCGAAATAATTGATTCAGCCTGTACTTTATATTTATCTTTGTTTTACGCCATAGCAGCAGGGCCAAGTGTCTGAGATAGTAGTCTGTGGTAATTGGATTGATCTTACTTTTTTTAAACCGGCTCGATAGAACCAATTTATTAAAGAGATAGGTTAAATACTGGCCAAGTGTTAATCTGGAGTCTTTTAGTCCTGCATTTTTAATGAGTTGGGAACATTTCTGGTAAGGAGCTGTTTTAGTCAGCTCTTCCTCAATAGACTTGAGAAAGTCAATAAAGGTGAAGCCCTCGTTTAAAGCGATATTTATCCTTTTGTATTCGGTGAACAAACCTACTACTGATTTGTAACGGCTGCCTTCCCTGCCGGTGTGGAGAATCGTAATGGGTATTTTCTTTTGGAGACTGATCTTGTAAAAAACAATTTGGCATACCGCAATGACCCCAGTACTCAAGTTTATATTTTTTGCATGATGCCATTCTTTAAATCGCTCGATTAACTGAACCTCCATAGGATAATGAAATAAATTTTGGGGCTGGTTGGAAGCATCAGGCAAATGATAGACCGAGCCAAAACTTAATCTTTGAAAATCTTTGTTGTATCCATTCCAAAAATCAACTTTCATTTTGAGATTTTTTTCATAAAGCGCATTATTATGTTTAACATAATCCAGATAAGTATATTTTTCAGGCACAGATACAAGTTTCTTCCCAAGAATCAAGGTTTCATAGTTTTGTTTGAATTGATCGAATAAAATTCGGTACGAAGAATCATCAAGTATAATATGAGGGATCATAATGTGTAATTCATGAAGCTCATTATTTAATTTATAAAGATACATTCTAATCAGGGGTTGGATAGTAAAGGGAATGATCTGCATTACATTGTCATAAAAAACTTCATTCAGGATATCGCGATTATAATTTAAAGAAATATCTTCATAGATTAATCGGAATCTCCCCTGTTTTTTTAGCATTTGGACAGGTGCACTTTCGCTTATGTTTAGCCAAAAAACGCTATTTTGATTAATTGCAAATTCTATGGCTTCAGATAAGAGCTCTTTATTCAGTTTACCGTGTAGTTGTAATTGCATGGCACAATTAAAACTGGAGGCTATTTTTTTTATCATCCAGAATATATACTGAGTATCGCAAAGAGGGATTTCTTCTGCAACAAAAGCTTGGGACGAGGAATAATCTGGTTCATGTTCAAAAAAAATTTGTAATTCATTTGCAACATTTCTGGCAATTTTGTCAATTCTTGGCTCGTTAATAAAATACTCTATCGGTAAGCTAAGCGTTGGGCATTGTAATTTATCATGTATTCGATTTCTAAGTTCCAATGACATTAGAGAGTCCATCCCCATTGCAAACAAATCTTTTTTGGTTCCAACTTGGTCTATGTTATCTAACCTCAAAACATCAGCAGCAATATCACTTAGTACTCGGGATAAAATAGCGACTCGCTCTTTCCCAGTTTTTTGGCGAAGAAATGCTAAAAAGTGATAGTCTGGTGAGAGTGTATCCTTAGTCTGCTCGGAAAACGTTATTTGCTTTGGTGTGTTTTTGCAATAAACATCCCAATGAATAGGGCATATTAAAATTTGCGGCATTTGACTGGGCAATAACACATCCAGTACATCGATGCTTTTTTTATCCATGGGTATCAACCCACGCCTTTGTATTGAGTTTATATTCTTGGCCGCCATACCAAGAGAGTGAAAAGCGCCCCAGTTAATCGATAGTGCCGGCAAGCCCTTTTGTTGGCGTAGGTGTGCAAGGCCATCTAAAAATCCATTAGCAGCAACATAGTTAGATTGGCCTCTGGGACCAAGGATTGAAGCAGAAGATGAGAACAGGACAAAGTGATCCAATTGAAGATTTTGAGTCAATTCATGCAGGGTCAGAGCTCCATCTATTTTTGCGGTTAATACTTCTTGAATGGCCTCGTCACTGAGATTGATAATTAATTCATCGCGGATAACACCAGCAAGATGAAATACTCCTTTTAATGGATTAAAGCCTTGCTCAATCGTTTTAACTAAATCCTCCATTTTCTGAAAGTTACTGGCATCAGCCACATAATGTTTAATATCAACGTGTTTTTTTCTTGCTTTGTCAATTAAATCCTGTGTATCTAATGGACACTCAGAACGACTGGTAATAATAATATGTTTTACGCCTCGGTGAATAAGGTACTCAATTAATGGTTTTGCCAAACCACCAGTACCCCCAGTAATGAGGTAACTTGCCTCCCTGTCGAATAATGCTTCTTGTGGGGCAGGATTTACAGGCAGCTTTTTTTTCTCAAGTCTGGGTAGATAGATTTTATCTCTTACTGCAAATTGGGTTTCCTCATTTTCTGGATTAAATGCATAGTCTAACGTGGCTGCCGGAGTACTGTTGGCGCTAAGATCAATTGTATAATTTTTACCGAAATCAAGCTCATTTCTAAAGCTTTTCCAAAAAGCACTGGCCATTGTGTGGTAGGGATTCACCTTATCGACCCGGTCATCAATGACATAAGCATTTTCTGTAACTAATATAAAGCTGGCAGGCGGTGATTGAAACATTTTTTGACAACAATGAAATAAATCATTGAATTGCTCCTGTTCATAAAGAAAAACTATGTTTTTATCTTCAACACGATCCAATTTATTTACATCATCGATGAACTGATAATTTAAATTACCGAACAGCTTTTGAGTTTTAGCTTCATCTTTAGAAATAACACAGAGGCTTGGTCTATTTTTTGGGTTTTGTAAGTTTCCATTCAGAGCACGCCACTGAATATCATATAAATGCTCCAGAACAGATTCATAAGAAAAAAAATGATTTTTAGTGACTTGGCGAAGTTGGAGCTCCTCAAGGTCAGCAATGAGTAAACCTGAATTATCATAAAAATGTACATCAGCGCACCACTCATTCCTATTTTTAGGCTCACGGGTTATTGAATGAATCCAGACTGTTCTTGGGGCATTTTGATATACTGTCATTCGCGAGAATGAATAAGGCACATACGTGATATCAGACTTAAGATCTTTGTTGATCAGGAACAGGCTTTGAATTGCGCTTTCTAGTAGTGATGGATGATAGGTATAACCTTGCTCACTATTTGTTTTAGCTAACACGACTTTAGACAATACACTGTGGGATGAAGCATACGCCTCTAGAAGAACCGCAAGCTCGGCTCCAAAAGATATAGGTCCCTTTTTTAGTTCTTCATAGAATTGAGCAAGATCGACAGGATTAGTCAAAGATGATTTCAGTACATTAATATCAACAGAGGCAGGCGCAGATGATGTTGATTGCATTTCCATATCAGAATATTTTTGCCAATTATCATTTTGTTTGGCGTAAATACTTATCATGTACCTTTGGGTATCTTTTGGTTTTACCTGTACTTGAAAATCCATGCCTTGCGTAGGATATAATGGTCGTTCAATAATGAATTGCTCAATGGAAAAAGACTGCCCCTTCAGTACAGCTCGGGCAGCAGCTAAACCTGACTCTATAAAAACGGCTGTTGGAACGATCTCTTTATCAAAAATACGATACTGATTAATATAATTTATTTTGTTGAAATTCAGTTGATGATTAAACACATATTCATTGCCTGGCATTGAAAGCATCCTGCCCAGAAGAGGATGTATGGGGTTAATGGGTACAATATTGATGTCCTTTTTTTCCAGCCAAAACATACTCCGATCAAAGATATAGCCAGGTAAATCCACTTTAATTAGCGGATCATTATTCGCTTTATAATAGGCTCTCCAATCAACATTTTTACCCTGTAAATAATCTGAAACCAAGAAATTGAGTTCTTTGTCGTACTGCAAATCCAGAAAATTTTTTGTTCCGTGTGATGATGCAAACTCCCCCTTTTCTAACAGGAGGCTGGCCTCGCGAGCATTTTTAGCTGCAACTACTAATCGATAAGTGTAATGATCTCGGCATGCAGCGGCAGTGAAGCACAAGTCATTAAAATGAAATAGGGTTGTTTCTAAAAACTGTTGATAGCGTTTTATTAACTCATCCAAAGACTTTAAAGTCTTGGCTGAGATAAGCAATACATTCCACCTGGAAGGCGGGGTTTGCCTTTGCATTGTCTTTTGGGGAAATTCCTGAAGAATGACATGAGCATTCGTACCACTAAAACCAAAAGCATTGACACCCGCAGATTTAAGTTTTGTATTGGTATTCCAATCCCTATTATGTAAAGCGAGTTGTGTATCATCGAGCTTAATTTTAGGATTTAATTGCTTAAAATTTAAATTTTTATAAATTCTCTTATTTTGCAGACTCATGATTACTTTAATCATGCTTGCCACACCAGAAGCACTTTCAAGATGGCCTATATTTGTCTTAACAGCACCAACATATAATCGGTTTTCCTGACCACGCTCATTTCCATAGACTTTATTTATAGAATGAATCTCAATAGGATCTCCTAAAGGGGTACCCGTCCCGTGCGCCTCAACATAACCAATATCACTACTTGCCAGCTTAGTTTGACCTAAAGCCGCCATCATCACATCTTCCTGGCTTTTACCATTTGGAACCGTTAAACCTGCGGACTTCCCATCATTATTAACTGCAGAACCTTTTATAACCGCTAATATAGTGTCGTTATCACGTAAAGCATCAGCGATCCTTTTTAGGAATAACACACCACAACCTTCGGCTCTCACATAGCCGTCAGCACTTTCATCAAAGGTCTTACATTGACTCTCTGGTGATAAAGCTTTTGCCTTGCATAAATTAACAATGCTCTCCGGGCGTAATAAGACATTCACCCCCCCAGCTAGTGCAAAATCAATTTCTCGATTTTTTAAACTTTGACAGGCGTAGTGAATCGCTACTAATGACGAGGAGCACGCAGTATCAACGCTTAATGCAGGACCTTTGAAATCAAAGGTAAAGGCAACGCGCCCCGGTATAATGTTCAAAGCTTTACCAGTGACCGCAAACATACCTAGTTCATCGTTAGATAAACCTGCTTTTTCGAGTTGTGAATAGTATTCATGAGAAGATCCTACCCCAGCATAAACACCGGTTAAGCTTCCACGCAAAAAGCTGGGAGGATAGTTTGCATGTTCCAAAGCTTTGTAACAATTTTCTAAAAAAAGACGTTGTTGAGGATCCATAAGTGGTGCTTCACGGGGGCTAATTCCAAAAAAAAAGGGATCGAAATATTTAATCTCATCCAGTAAACCAAGTTTATTAACATAGGATTTTCCAGGTGCATCCGGATCAGGATCATAAAACCTGCTATTGTCCCACCGTTCTATTGGAATATCCCTAATACCACTTAGTCCATTCTCCAGCAATATCTGATAGGCAGTAATATCAGGTGCATTCGGTAGCGAGCAGCTCATGCCTATAATAGCAATCGAGTCATCAGCTGACTCAGCTGATGATGGCAACATTCGGATTTCACTTAAATGGCTTTTAAGTTCAGATTCAATATACGTTGAGAGTTTGTTAATGGAGGGATAATCAAAGGCAATAGTCGCTACCACATTAAAAACGGGTGTCAGTTGTTCTTTTAAGCGAGTGGCCAGCTCCGTCATCATTAATGAGTCGAGGCCAATTTCAAAAAAACCTTCGAACTCATCTAACTCATCGACTTTTGCTATACCCAGAATTTCTTTACAGGTTGCAGATAACATGCCTTTACAGGCTACAAGTTTTTTATCATCGTCGGTCCTAATATACTCACTCAGCCATGGTGACAGGTCAGAGTGTGACGATTTCTGTACTAAATTCAGCTCATCAGCCAGACATTTATAAAATGCAGGCAGCGGCTTGGGAACAAAGTCCAGCATAAATTTGAGATAGTCCGGCGCTATAATGGTGGTATGGGTTGAGTGGCCATTGATTAATCTTTGAATGAATTCCTGTCCTTGTTCATTATGAATCAAAGCCTGTTTTATACCCTGATCGCGCGATCGCTTTTTAGCCATACCCACTTCAGCCCATGGCCCCCATTGGATGGCAGTACCTACGAGTCCTAAACGTTGCCGCTCTGTAACCAGGGCATCCAAAAAACTGTTAGTGGCACTATAGACTGATTCTTTATTGCTTCCAAATACTGAGGAAATTGAGGAATAAACGACAAAAAAATCGAGAGCAAAGTTCTGGCTAAGTTCATGTAAATACCAACCGCCTTGTACTTTGGCAGAAAATAAATAATCAATGTCTTTATTTTGATGCTCAAGCAGGGGCGCAATAGTGGAGGCTCCTGCGGCATGAACGATTCCTTTTAACAAACCATCAGCATTACACTCTGATAAAAATTGGTGCAAATTTTCCTTATCGGTAATATCCAAACTAACGGAACGAATAACCCGGTCAGGATAAAGAGATTGCATTTTTTTAAGGTTTGTTTTTATTGAGGGCGTGTCGATAGTCCTTGAGAGCAGAATTAACTCTGTTGCCCCTGCAGCTAATAACGCCTCTGCGGTTACTAAACCCAGCCCGCCACAACCACCGGTGATGAGATAACGTCCCTCTGGGTTCAATGATTTTTTTTTGCCCTGTAGCATGGCTTTTTTTAGCCGAAAGACCAATCGTTCGCCTTTACGATATGAAATTACATGATCATAATGTTTACCGTGATTGTAATTTATTTCTTGCATTATCTGGATGACGGAATTGTCCTCGGTTTTATCCAAATCGATGAGGATTGTTTTGCATTGAGGTAGTTCTAAAACCAAAGTTTTGCAAAATCCATAAAGAGGGCTGCTATCCAGTTGATGCTCAGGGGTATCATGTGCTGCCAGAACTAGTAGCCGTAGCTTAATTGCCTTTGGATTTAATTCTCTTACTAAAGCCAGTAGTTTTTTTAGAGTTTTCTTTTGTAAAGCAATGCGGGCATCGATATTTTTAGGCACTGGTGAATCAAGACTCTCAGCAAAAATAATTCCATCCAGGTCATTGAGGGAATAGTTATCCTCTTCCTGAACAATATGTAATCCTTGTTGTATCAACCCCGGAGCTAATTGCCTAGCACCAATTAAAAGCCACTGACCACCTGTTTTTTTTTCATTACTTATATCAATTGGCTGATACAGCAATTCTAAGTTGAAACACCAATCTTCAGGCAGCTGAGTCTCGTCTGATTTTTCTTTATCATGCCAATAAGATTTTCTATCAAAAACATACAGTGGCAAGTCAGTTTGGTTGTACTGTACCTTATTTTTATCTGACCTTAGATTGACTCCTGACAGATAATACTCATAAATCTGCTTTGCATCAGATCCGATTTTTATAATGTCTTTTTCTATGCTTACTTTTTTGACCGTGTAATTTTTAGACTCAAGTTTATTAATTAATTCTTTTTTATCTTTTGCAATGATTGCACAACGAAACTTGTAATGATCTCGACAATCTAGCAGCGTATAGCACACATCACGCAAGCTCACCGACGTTTTCTTGAGGTAGTCTTGTTGGTTGATCAGCATTTGCTGCAATGAGTATTCACTGTTTGCTGAAATGACAAAGCATAATGGCTCACCGTTCTCGGCACTGGATTCGTGAACTACAATACTAGGTGGCTCTTCAATGATAGCGCTCACATTAGTACCAGTAAAACCAAAATTGGATACTTGTGCATGCCTTTTTTTATTTTTTTGTTTCGTAAAGGGGGTCGCTTTAACAGGTATCAATGCGGGGATGCTGTCAGGAGCAATTGAGCTGTTCGGCGTTGAGTAATGTAGATTAGCGGGTATGATTTCATTCTTAAAAACTTCTACCACTTTAATAAGTGAGGCCATACCCGATGATGAAATGGTATGTCCCAGATTATTCTTTACCGCACCGATAATGAGCGGCTTGACTTTAGAATGATGGCCTTGGTGTATGTGTCGAATTGCATTAAACTCAATAGAGTCACCCACAACAGTTCCTGTTCCATGGGTTTCAATATAATCAATGTCACCTGCTGCCAAATGAGCCTGCTCTAACACGGATTGATGCAGCTCAATTTGAGCCTCTAAATTAGGAGCAGCCATGCCCATCCCACCACCATCCTGATTCATGACAATACTTTTGATCACCGCATGGATCCTATTATTATCTTTAAGCGCATCACTTAACCGTTTAACTACAACTACGCCACAACCCTCACTACGAGCATAACCATCGGCTTTAGCATCAAAACTACTGCATTGACCAAGGGCGGATAGCATATTTGCCTTAGTTACTCCGATAAAGATTTCAGGACAAAGACTAAGATGAACTCCACCCAGAATGGCCATATCACATTGCTGATTTCTTAATGCCGTTGTTGCAAGATATAGTGCTGACAACGAGGACGAGCAAGCGGTATCCACCGTAATGCATGGCCCCTTTAAATTTAGAAAATAAGAAAGTCTTCCTGCCGCAGCACTATCAGCAGAACCAATATAGGTATAGGCGTTAAATTTTATATTGTCTTTATAATTTAGTTGGCTGTAGTCGTGGGTAGAAATACCACAGAACACTCCCGTATTTGAATTTTTTAACGATTCAAGAGTTATATTGGCGTGGTTTAGCGCCCTAATTGAAACCTCTAAAAACAGGCGGTGCTGCGGATCAATTTGTTTCGCTTCTACAGGCAGTATTTTAAAAAAAGTGGCATCAAACACTTGTGGATTTTCTAAAAAACCACCCACACGACTCACTATTTTATCTTCTTTCTGACGATCAGCATCGTAATATTGATTAATGTCCCAGCGGTTCTCAGGCACTTTTTTAATTGGAGTTTGTTCTTTTAGTAACATCTCATAAAAGGCATTAACATCTTCAATATCTGCGTCAACCCCAGGAAACTGACAGTTCATCCCCACAATAGCTATGGGTTCATCCAAAGTATCTACTGTATTATATTCTTGATTTTTTTTGTCCATTAGTGTACTTCTCATTAGTTATTCTGCGTTTCTCTTTTGTAACAGGTAACATAGATATTTCTGTTGTCCATTAATAAACCCATCATAAGTGACTGAGCCTTTTACCGCAGATATATCACGAACAGCACGACGCCATATATTAGAGTATGTTGCATTAATATGCGCTTTTCGTCTATCCGAAAGATAAGTTAACGAATCCAGGACCTGAGGAGTAATATCACTGCGATGAAGCACATGCAGCCCAGAGGCTTTAATAGAGTTATCTAACTCGTCTATCTTTGAACTGTGACGCAAGTCCGCAAAAGCCATATACCCATTTAGTCTAAGTACTCGTTTCACCTCACAAAGAAATTTATCCATTGAATGATAGCAATGAGATGACTCTATATTGACTACAATATCAACACTACTGTCATGAATGGGCAGGGCATCTGCTCGTCCTTGCATCCACTGCCCATTAGCAAATTTGGAATTACGCTGACACAAGTCGATTGCCTTATCTGACAAGTCAATCCCGATGTAGGAACGAGGATTTTTATAGTGTAACAAAAATACGCCCCCCGCCCCCTGACCGCATCCAACCTCAACAATGTCTTTGTTCTCTACATCAATATCCCTGACAACTCGTTGATAGAGTTGAATGAAATATCGATTAGGCTCATCCTCTTTATTTAACGGTATAGCGGTCTGATCTTTATATCCATAATTTAAAAAAACATAGCCTCCAGACTTATTATTAGATGCGAAACGGTTATAAAGCCACTGCACCAGAACCACCCGTAATTTAGGCGATAACCTGGTCAAAAAGAGATATATCTTTCTTAGCTTGCTTGCTTTCATGGAAAGTGAATTCCTCTGCTCTATTAATTTTTTAGAGGCGAAAATTATTTGCTCTACTCCAACAATTGGGGCACTTTAATCAAATTATATGTCACTTGAAACATCAACTCGAACATAGTGAGCGATCTCCGAAAACTGGCGTTAACCTGTCTGCACTCAGGATGACTAATTTCCCGGGATTATCAAGGTGATTTATCAACAAAATGCGTTTCTCTATTATTTTACTCAACACAGCAAAACATTATTTGTGCTTTTCCTTGTTATTATAGCCTAAGTACCAAGCTTCGTTTGCTCTTGCTTTTGTGTCATGCACGAATATAACAACCTCTCGCCTTGATGGGGTTCCTTGCCGTGCATAAAGGTATAATTATCGATTATCATGAAGTCTCCTTTTTGCCAATGAAATACACAGGTATGGTGTTGCATAATCCGTTTAATTTTCACTATCTCCTCAGCTGTAAATGGGGTTCCATCCCCATAATGACAGACCATGGGTAACCTGTCTTTTAAAATCAGATAACGCATAGTGCTATACTGATAAAAAGGTAATGAATTTAAATCACTGTAGAGTAAATTTGAATAATAATTTAAATATTCGGATGCATTAAACCATAGTGTTTGATGGGTAACCGGATGTTTTAAGGCTCCGGGTAATTTATTTAATATAACCAGATCATTACCCTTGTTTACCCAACTCCAGTCCACTTCATCCTGAGTTATTTTTTTTTCTATTGGCATTTTCGCATCTGTACCAAAATACTCAGACCAGCTGCGAACATATTTTGCATCTAAAAATTTTTTTAGCACAGAGGCCTGCATTGTCTTACCATGAAAAAATTGCTTATAAACCACGCCATATTCAATAATCTTATCCTGAATCTTTATAGGCATATCGCGCCAAATAGCTGCAGCATTTGCAAACAGCGTTCCTCCAGCTTGTTTTGCCGGGATAACGCAGCAAAAATAGATGTGATGAGGAGGATTTTTTGACCTGGGTTTTTCATGATGAAGAGGTAAGGAAATATGGGCTGGGAAATCGCTTGAAGTATATATCTCATTTGACAGTATTGTTCTGGGTAGATCATAGTCTTTAGTGCTGCACCTTTTACCAAGACCACATAGGTCTATGGCTTGGGAAAAAAAGTCCGCATCAGTACAAGAAAAACCTCTAAAAAGAAAAGCTCCATACCGATTAAGCTGCTCGATGATCTCAGCGTGACGCGCAGAGATTAGCTCTGACAATTGAGTTGGATTTGCTGTTTTACTACCAGGTGCAGCAATCAGCACAGGCACATTCATATCAGGAACAATTTGTGTCTCCAAATTCATTTTATCCCCTCTAAAATTGCATTGCTATTTGATAGCCTCTAAAAAAATAGGGCGCGTTTCATAATATAATTTACCACCATATTTACGCTGACAAATATTTTGAAAAGTCTGCACCATCTCCTCAAGAAAACCCTCAATGATCTCAGCAGGAAAGGTGCTCGTAAATGGCATGGTGAGCAGCAAATTCTTGAAGTAATTTATATTTGGAAAAAAGACAGTGACTGTTTTTAAATTCACTGTCACCTGTTTAAAGGGTAATTGATTAAGGACATGAAACACATGATAAAAATAGTTTGTATGTTGATGGATTGGATTAATATACTTATCTGTTAAATCTGCATAGCGATTCTGTTTTGCTAACTCATGCCAGACTTGCAAAATACTGTTATCAGAGAATGAAGAAAAAACGGCGTACACTCTCCCCCCTTTTTTCAAAGCGTGAAAAATATTAGGGAGAGAAGCCTCGATGTTGGTCCAATGTAAACACCAAAAAGAGAGAATAAAATCAAACACCTGAGAGCACTCTAACTCTTCAATATTATGAACTTCAAAAGAAAGATTTTTTCTAGCCCATTGTCGACTTGCATGGTTTATCATTGCCTCAGAACTATCAATGCCAAGAATGTGACTGTGTTTTATCGTATCAGCCACCCTACTCGTATATTGACCCTCACCGCAGCCTATATCTAAAATAGTTCCACATGGTTTCACCTTAAAACATTTTCGAAATGCATCACTTATTTCATTCTGAAAGTAGTTTCCATGCAGATATAGTTCAGGTTCCCATGCCACGTTATTCCCCAACATTTTCTATTTTAGCCTCCTACATACTACATGCTGTATCTCAAAAAAAAAAATTATTTTCATTAATTTATTAATCCAGACAGAAACAAAAAAGAGTCGATGTGGCGTTTTACAATTCTTTGGACGATAACTTCAGACCAATTAACAGAACTCATCATATCCTTATTACAGATTAGACAGGGCGTTTGTGATTTTGTTGAAATTAATTCTAATAGCCAAAGGATGCGATTTTCCACAAACAGGTGCTCGTCAAAGGTGGTGAGCAAATATGCTTTAATTTTTTAAAAAATGATACAGCAACCAACATTTGCTATTGTGTCTGTTTCTTGATGAGCAAGATCATATTTTAATATTCTTTTGCTCAGTCTTTCAGAGTAGGTGAACTCTTTGTTACTTAATAGTTTATTCAACCATGAAGCCTTCATATCTAGCGACGAATTATAGAATTCAAAGAGATCTGTTCCACTACGCGAAAAAATACGACCCATCCATGGATCAATTAAAAAATATTTTGTCACCACTACAGTATGATTAATGTCTTCTATATCATAAACAGTTGCGGGGATATTTTCCTGTCTAAGTAATGCGGCTAAATAAAATGATTGATGTTCACAATTTCTAATATAGGCGCGGTTTTCTGGACACAAAAAAAGGTTTTTTAAGAGCTATTCTTCTTAATACAAAGAGGAGAATAAAATGTCTAAAAAGCGAGCTTATTATACGGCGGCCAAGAAGGCAAAAATAACGCTAGCTGCGATTGAGGGGAAACTCACACAAGCGCAAATTACCAGTGAATACGGTGTTCACGCAACGCAGGTAAAAACTTGGAAGCAATCGGCCATCAAAGCCATTAACGATTTATTCTCTGGGGCTAATGAAAAAGAAGCCAAGTCCCAAGAGCAGCTTGTTGAGGCATTATATCAAGAAATTGGTCGACTTCAAGCGCAGCTATCTTGGCTAAAAAAAAAGCATGAACTTTAGTCTGGATGAAAAGCGCGTCATGATTGATCCTCTTGCCGAGCTCACCATTCGTGAACAATGCTTGCTATTAGACTTGCCTGTTTCAAGTTATTATTATAGTGCCAAGCCCATTTCTGTCGAAGATGAAGCGCTTATGGCGCTACTTGATGAGCACTATCTGCAGTATCCATGTGAAGGTAAAATTAAGCGGGCAAGATGGCTGTCAAAAGAAGTAGGCTATCCTGTTGGTAAACGTCGAGTAAAAAAGTTGATGGAAATGATGGGGTTATCGACTGTTTACCCAAAGCCAAATACAAGCGTTCCCAATAAGGAGCATGAGGTGTTCCCTTATTTATTAAAAGAGGTGGATATCACCAAACCAAATCAGGTTTGGGCCGCAGATATCACCTACATCCGCATGAAAGGAAAGCATGTGTATTTAGTAGCTATTATGGACTGGTATAGTCGTTATGTGATTGGATGGGCTATTTCACCTACTATGGAGGCTGAATTTTGTATTGAGGCGCTTAGAAACGCTTTGCTGCATTCGCGTTGTGAGATCTTTAACACGGATCAGGGTTCTCAATTTACCTCAAAAGATTGGATAAATACGCTAAAATCTCACCACATTTCTATCAGCATGGATGGGCGAGGACGTTATTTAGATAATATATTTATCGAGCGATTGTGGCGTAGTGTTAAGCAAGAAAAAATCTACCGGTATGATTTTGATACAATTGAAGAGGTTGAGCTGGCCTTAACGGAGTATTTTGAGTATTATAATAACCGAAGGCTTCACCAGTCCTTTAATTATTTAACGCCCGCAGAGGTGTATTATGGCCGGAAAAGACCATAAACCCTAAATGAGAGCGTCATGACTTACCCACAAGGCCCACAGGCCTATACGAGAAAGTGAAGCTCTCCTGACCTGTGGACTTGTGGATAAGTCATTCTGATAGAGTTGTGGTAAAATGACCTAAGACAATTCGTAGTAGCAATCACTATTCATACGGTATTGAGTAGGTTTAAATAGGTTAATTTGAGTGAATTTTTAACTATAAATGATGGATGAATAGCTCTTATTTTTCCTTAATTTTGTTCCAGACATGCGGACCCATATCATTCCGGCCCCACTCGCCAACAGTATATTTTTTATTGGCATTTTCGCATCCAGAAAATCGAGGTTCTTTTCCTCAAGATGTTTTGAAATCTTAAACAAAAAAGTTCTTATTTTACCTATTCCATTCACCGCAATTAAACTATTTTCTATATATTGAGTCATTCTATCTGGATGGACTCTTGCGGTTAAGTCATTGACAACTAATGCAGAGGTACTGGCAATACACGCTGATTTGGTAGAGTTTAGTGCTTTACACAAAATCTCATAATTTTCATCTGACAGGTTAATCTTATTTTTTTTGTCCTTAAAAAATTTACCCATCACCAATCCCCATTTGAATTAATACACTTTAGTTTAATTTCAAAAAATTTTAAACAATATTAAAGGGTGATTTTTCGATAGATTAATCAAGGTTATTGAATGCGTTATACTAAATTTTGGTGCCTGTTTCATTTACTTCTGACTTCTATTGTGCATGTATTTTAGAGCATCTCTCAAAAATAGGTGGTTGCTAAGCACTTCATTGTCTTCTTCTCTCTTATTCGTTGGCAAAATAAACATCATATAACTTCATATAAGTATTATCTTTTTCTATAGCCTGAATAAACTTATTGATACGCTCAATCAATTGCTTATTCTTGGGTATTGCCATGATTGCTATACCGTCACCGATTATAGATACGGGGCCTAGTGACTTAAATTCCTCACCACTTTGTTGAATCCAATAATTTACCGATGATCGATTAAGAAATGCCGCAGCTAATATTTGATTATTTAAATCAGCTAACACATCTTCGATATCATTGTACAATTTAATCGTGAATTGCCCCTTATAATGGTCGAGAAGATACTTATAAAACACGCCACCATTGAGCGGATTATGTAAGATACCCACTGTTAGCCCTTGTAATTGGTTTATTGAATTCATTTGATTTTTTTTCAGAACTAAAAACTGCCCTTTACTTAACATATAAGGCAAACTAAAAATAAACTTAATCTGAAGGGAATAGGAGATTGGGATTCCGCCAATTGCAAGATCAATTTTACCATCTTGTAGTTTCTGATAAAGTTGGTCGATATCCATGGGCCACAGATTGCATTGCTCTTGGAGCCGCTGGCAAATTAAATGCACTAAATCAATGTCAAACCCGTTCCCAGGAGAAGAAATAAAGGGGGGTTTAAAAACAAGAGTACCAATGTTAAGCGTAGCATAACCTGACGAACAAAAGATCAAACACAGAGCGCATAATAAGTTTTTAATAGGCATTATTTTTAGTCCCTTAAATAACTAAATTATCAATTAATCTTTTCTCTTTAGTTTAGACCGCAACGTGAGCATTTGTATAAAAGATGTAACTAACTTTTGCAAAATCCAGTTAAATCTAACGTTGCTTTTACACACTTGTTCGTTGCCAAATTAATAGCGTTAACAAATCAGGGCAATGCAAAATGCCAATTCATGGCCCTGGATAAACCTTCCAGCATCAGCTCACCTCGTATGCTGTTTCCTTTAGGATTAACTCTTGGGCTCAAAACTACAATACCTGATTTACCGGGAACAACAGCAATGGTGTAGCCAGAAACACCACTTTTAGCAGGCATTCCAGTTTTAACCATATGAGTGCCTGTTTCATCATATAATCCACAAGTTGCCATAATTGCTAAAGTAATTTTACAGGTTTCAGTAGAAAGGATTTGTTCCCCGCTGTCAGGATTCTGCCCCCCATTAGCCAACAAAGTAGGAAGGAAAAGCATCTGCTCTAAACGTGCTTCATAAGAGCATAGTGCAAAATACAAATCCAGTGTTTCGTGAACATCAGTTCCCAGATTATTACTGCTTTTTAGCAAATACGCGAGTGAGCGATTGCGATTACCGGTTCTTTTTTCAGAAGCAAAAACCAAGGGATTAATGCTAAGACGTTGATTAAATAATTTTTGAACCCAGTGTTCCAACCAGCCAAATTGCTGCTCACCTGTCCCTGGGATGCGTGAACATAAGGTGATGGCACCAGCATTCAGCATGGGATTTGACGGTTTAGGGCCAAACTGTTCCAGGCGAGTGATTGAGGCAAAATCATCACCAGAAGGTTCAACCCTAACCCATTTAAACAAATGTTCAGCACCTAATTCTTCAAGGAGCCCAATCAAAGGGATTAGCTTGGCAGTACTTTGCAAAGTCACTGGAGGAAGGGGGTAATTGCTATAGGAAAGCGGACGCTCACCTAGTTGTTGCACAGCAATAGCTGTCAACTCCTGATTCACATTAGATAATTCTGGAATATAATCTGCGGTTTTACCCTCTTTATTTAACTCGGCAATACGCACTAGATCTTCTAACAAACTGATATTAAGCAATGATGGCATAGGATGTTCGATTGAAAAAGGGGCTATTATGTTAAATTTAGCACATTAAAACAAATATTTATTTTTAAGACACTGCAGGCATGGTTTCTAAAGAAAAAACTTATCATCCTTTTATTCCCTAAAATAATCACTAAACCATGTTGCTCTTTATATAATTAGTTATTAAAATCATCTGGTTATATAAATACGAGATCATTTAAGATTGATTTGAGTTTAATTGAAAACACGAAAGCTGACTGATCCGAAAGTAATTTAACCAGTTTGAACCCGAGCGTTTATAGACCGCCAGCGATCTTAGTGGAAAAAGAACCTATTTTATATTCGATTTCAGATTTGCCTTGAATTTCTCAATTGTGTCACCCGTGATTTTCCTGAATTTTTCGGGGGTTAATTCACCAAACAGGTTATTTGAGTCCATAAGATGTATCAGTACTTCTTCATAGGCATTTTTACCCAGTAGAGTAAACAGGTTATTAAGTTCTGGGACTGATAAATTTAATAAGGCTGAATTTTCCTCTGGCATAGTTGGATTGATTTTTTTAGTTGCTTGCATCTCATAGGCATAAGCAATTTCAATCAACGTACCTTCGTGAAATTGTTTACCCACCAGTTCAACTCCAATAGGCATATATGTGTCAGCACTATAACCAACATTTAAATTAACGGAAGGAAGTCCTGAGTTGGATGAGACCGGGGCACGCCAAGTATTTACGGTCATGCCATCATATGTAGCGGTTCCTTGTGTGGTTATTGGGATAAGCAACGCATCAAGATTATTATGTTCCATAATCTTTTGCACATAGATTTTATTTTTGTCAAAAGTTGTTTGAGCTTGTTGATAAGACTTGCTGATCTTGCTCGCTGACCTGTTAATAAAGTGTAGACAATCTGTCATTGTGCCAAAGGTTCTCGTTCGATTGGATTCACAAATGTCACGAAAATTTTTCCGCGTTGATGGAAATGAAGCTAAATACTCATTTACGTCTTGAATTTGCCCAGCTTGGTTGCTTTGACGATCATTGTTAAAAAGTGGGAGATTAGTATCTATAACAATAGCGCCCATTTTCTGCATATCTTTAGTTGCTTTTTGTATTATTTTTTTAATATGAGACGGCATCTTTTCAAATGTATTGATGCCATTGACATGATGCACGATGCCAATGCGCTTGTTGGTTAATCCATTTATATTCAGAAATTTCGTATACGTTTTTACTCTGGGAATATCGAGAGTTTTAAGATCATTTGGATCGGGTTTGGCTATGATATCCAGCAAAATGGCCAGGTCTTTAGTAGTCCGTGCAATAGGACCTGCTGTACCGTCCAGATTTCCCATAGGAAAAATACCCTGTTGACTGATCAATCCGGTGCTTGGGCGCAATCCAACTAAGCCGTGAAATGCTGCTGGAATTCTGACTGACCCGCTATTATCAGTACCAATGCCCAATAAAGCAAAACTGGCACTGACGGCAGCTGCCGATCCGCCACTAGACCCACCAGGATTTTTACCAGGATCATAAGCATTACCAATTCGCCCGCTCCGGCTGCTTATCCCAAACATTCCCCAGGCAAATTCGTCCATGCCACCTTTTCCTATTATAATGGCACCGGCACTACGTAATTTTCGCACTAAAAAAGCATCATGAACGGGTTGACTCCCAAGTAATGCATATGATCCAGAAGTTGTAGTTGTGTCAAATGAATCAATATTATCTTTCAATATAATTGGAATACAGTGGAGAGGTCCTGAAATCTTACCGGTTTTTTTAAAGGAGGTATCCAATTGGTAGGCATGCTCTAGAGCGGAGGGATTTAACTCACTCAATGCATTGATTGGCGCCTGGCCTTGGACACTCAGGTTATATTTTTTTATACGGTTAATATATGCAGTTACTAAATCAAGGCAAGTAAGTTGATGATTTTGAATAGCACTAAGAATTGACTCAATTGTTACTGACTCCAGGTCAGGTTGATAGGCTTTGGGTTGCTGCGAAAAGGACATACGACTTATTAATAAGGTAATAAGTAAAATAAAAAGATATTTCATATTGTCGTTTCTCAAGTGTATGCTTTTAGAAAGGAAATCGGACTTAAGCACTGTTCATTATAATCTCATGCTATTAAATCTACCAGAAAAGCTTACAAAATTGTACATAAAATACGTTCAGGCAAGACAGTTAATAATAAGTCTTTAGAAATTTTTTTTGCCCATAGCGATGCTATTCATTGGCTTGTTGCCGACATTTTTGTTGTGCCATTTTTTCACAACTTCCCTGACAGTTTCTTTCACTTGATGTAAGGCAAACACTGTTAATACAGTTTTGCGTTGCATCAGCAACACATTTTATGGCATCGTATTTTTTAGCACCCATACAATCCGATGGAATATTCGCGGCCAATGCAGTAAATGAAAACCCAACAGATAAGATTAAAAACAATGTTTGAACTAACGCTCTCACAATTAGTCCCTTAGTATACCTACCCTAAATAAACTATAGTTCCTTATTGTTTTTTTGCCAACTAACTGAGCTGTCTTAGCAAAAAAATGCCAGCTTCATCATCACACGAGTGATTAGACGGTTCTATCCGATAGGCATCCCCAGTTCTGATAAAGGAATATGCTTTAGCCCAAGTTTCCCAATGATGTTTTCAATCAATTTCCCTATTTCAGAACCTTTGTTTTATTAGTTATGGAATATATTGCCAAACATAGAGAAACAATTTATGTATCCTGTCAGAATCGCCGGGTAAGTGTCTGCCACTGAGCCCGGACTAATCCGAGCCGCGCGCGTCAGCAAGCGGAATTATCTCGAGATGCTTATGTGGTGCATGGAACCTGCCGCACTTTAAGTAAGATTAATTCAGCCAATGATGGCATTTCAAATTTTTTAGTCACCCTATCGTAAATATACTGATAAACGTTAACTTTCAGTTTTCTGGCCGTCTGTACAATCGTGGCAAACGTATCCTTTGATTTGGTGCCATTTTGGGAGACCGTTTGGAGATTGATGTCGCGTATCCTTGCTTGAAACCGTGTCCCTAATTCAGAGGCATTGTTGTGCAATGGCAGAAATGGATGGTCTAACACCAATAATAACGCTTGTTTTTTAGCACGTGTCTTTGCAATGCGTTGATCTAAAACATCATAGCCTGTCGTGGTTGCGAACAAAGTATCAAATTGCATTGATAGTTGTTGGGCCATTGATTGAGATGGAGCCGTCTTGTAAGTCAATAATGCATGGTAGAAATCCCATAATTGCTCAAGAAATACAGCCAATATATTCTGATTCATATCTGAGAATGGAGTGAGTTTTTTATAATGACGACCTTCATGGATCCAGCACAGCGCATGATGTAGGGCCAATTTATTAAACTGAGGCGCATCATCTGTCATTAAATAATGGATGAAGTATTTCGAGTGCTGATAATAGGCAAGAGCTGCTGACTCAAGAATTATGCGTCGATTCGTGCTGTGTTTTTTTGGATTTGGAAAAAGTGTTCCCATCAAACTATCGATTGATTCACGTGTGAGGGGTTGTGCATGCAGCATTGGTTTAATTTGATCCAACCATTTTTTTGCGAGACCAAACTCATCCATTAACTCATAAGCCTCCTGATTAAACATAAACTTTAATTGGTCTCGACACAGCAACTCCAATAAGGTCAAGCGATCTTTTTTACGACGAGTGAAGTATGCTGTAAAAAAGTCATTACATAAAACATGGGTGTAGTGATTTTTGCCGTTAACACGACTGCCTGTGTCATCCATCTGCTGGTACAAGCCTGCGTTGCTACCGGCATCGACAATATCTTCTTTTTCCTGATGAAAAATATCATTGCCTTCTGTCAGCATGGAAGCAATTTTACCATGTGATATTTGAATACCACATGTTTTTAAAAAGCGCTCAATGGCGCTCTCCGTCATCCCTGCATCACGGTATAATGTGATGACCAGCGCTTTAACCCCAGGACCAAATTCACTGCCCTTATATTCGCCAGGAATCGGCGCAATAAAGGTTTTTTTCAAAGATGGTGAGTAATACGTTTCCAGCTTGAATTCAACATTATCCGTGATGATTTTTAGATCCTGGATGATTCGAATCTCAAAACCCTTGAACTTGGCGTCATCTGGCAGCGTTGCTTTGTCCAGAGCAATCGTAACACGTCTATCAATACGTACGTTTTTTTTGTCTTTGCCTGTGTTTTTATTGTTCCCTTTACCACGTTTATTGCGATCTCCTTCAGATGAATGATTGGAATTGCCTGTATTATCGCCATTGCTACCTTTGGATTGACCGCGAATATTAGGTTTGCCCTGTTCACCCTTAAGGCGGTTTATCTCATCACGTAATACTTGGTTTTCCTCTCTGAGCAAAGCATTTTCTTCGGCAAGCATTTCGACCAAATTAACCAATACCTTAATGATAGTCACGGCCTTTTTGTCGGCAAGACTATCGATATCTTTTGTTAACTCATCTAAAACTTGTTTGATTTCTTGGCGTTTCATCATCTACCACTGCGTTACTAATGCTGATACGGCAATCATAACATGACTTTTTTTGAACGCATTTTTCGAGTTTTAACGCCACTAAGGGCTAAGAAAAAATCTGACCTCAGGAGGGAGATGTTTTATTAGTGAAAGGGGCTACATTGTGATCTTGGGGATCTTAGGGCATGCATATTGCATGACTTACGTTTGATATGGAAAAACATCAGTTTTACAGAAAAACCGTGTCAATAGGTATTTTGAATATTTTTAAAGAATTCCGCTTGCTGACGCGCGCGGCTCGGATTAATCCGGACTCAGTGGCAGACACTTACCCGGCGATTCTGACAGGATACAATTAAAGTTATATCTTAAATTAAACGGATCGCTGTCTTGACAATGGGGTCCACTGTAGAGTCCAGGTTTTAGAAAACAACAGAATAGTCGTTAATTATATTAGTAGTCGTCAATTGGATGTAGGTGTTTAATAGAGTAAGATCTCTTTTTAATATAAGTAAATATAGGATTACCAATATTATTTCGATCATAATAAATCATCCTTAACAAGGTCCTAAAATTGATTAAATAATCAGAACGTTATACTAGAAATATATTGGTTGTGTTAGGTGGTAACCAACCCCTTCGTTGTGTCATCATTTTTATTAACTTCAAGAACGCCTCAATTGTATAAATATAGCGCATTTTAAGTTGTGGTTAATGGTTGGTTAACTTAAAAAGAAGAGCCTGCACAGGGGCGATCACAGAACTTGTAATTATTGATTTTTTATTTACTGCATAGCCCAAATTGAAACCGACCTCTGAAAAGTAATAGGTGCCTGTTTGCATTACATTAAAGTACTGGATAGCGAACTAGATCCTGTTAAATTTTCTTGATGAAGCTCTTCCTCCGATGAGTTGTAAGGTTCAGGGCTCTCTACTTTGCAATTAATAGCATCCAGAGTTAGCTTAATGGAAATACTTTGTTCGCCTTCAGTTAAAAAATGGTGATGGCTTATGTTTTCACTAGCTATTATAAATTGATGGGCTACAAAATTAAATTCCCTAACGGCTTGTTTTAGGAGGTACACTTCAGCTTCTGTACCTGTAACAATAAGTCCGTTATCACTATCGCGTTGTTCTTTCTCACCCCCAATAAAACAAAGAGTGTCTATGGTAATTTTTTCCCCACGGTCTATCCCTGTATAGGAAGTCAGTGTTTTAAAAAAATAAAGGAGGGCATTTTTAGCTTGCTGATCCAGAGGAGTATCGACACGTCTAAAGCCCGACCAATGATATAAGCCACAAAAGTCAACCATATCGTCCTCTTCTTCATCCCAAAAAGATCCTTGAGCAATAAAAGCGATACAGGTAGTAATCCCGTTGGTTATGAGTACTGTTTCTTCATCAGATGTAAACAACATCTGATCCATATCAACTCTCAATTTTTTAGGCATATGAACTTCGTTTACGTCAGCGATGTGATTTGTCAAGGTTAATAGTTTACCAATTTGGCATTAAAATTACAAATTGAAAGTTACCTGTAATATCCGCACTATTCAGTATCACTTTCTTTAAGAGTAACTACCCTGGCGGTAAACATATAACCACCATTACGAATAGTTCTAATTAATACTGGTTTTTTTGCATCAAGTTCTATTTTTTGACGTAAACGACTTATTTGTACATCTATTCTTCTGTCAAAGGGATTTAAGTCACTATTTTTCGTTATTTGTAAAAGAAATTCTCTGTCTAAAACCCGTTGAGGCTGTTGAACAAAAGTCAGCAGCAAGTCATACTCCCCCGCACTTAATGGTAATTCTTGATTGTTTTCCCGAAAAACCTGGCGAGATGCCGGATATAATCTCCAATTGGTAAATATCATCACATCTTTACCATGTTCTATTTTTTGTTGAGCACGAATAACCCGACGAGAAATTGCATTGATTCGAGCATGTAATTCACGAGCATAAAGGGGCTTGGTGAGGTAATCATCTGCACCTGCTTCAAGCATGGAAATACAAATATGTTCATCTGGGATATCGTTGATAATTAATAGTGGAACCGGATAAATATTATAAAATTGATTTATGGTTTCAGGTTCTTTTTTTAAAATGGACCAATGAATCAAAATAGCTGATGGCATTCCTTTTTCGATATGAATAGGATGCAAAGTACTTTGCTGTACTATATCCAAATTAAACTTTAAAAAATAATCCTTTAGGTCTTCATTGACAGGTGTTTCGTCAATAAATAGCAAATAATGGTCTTGCGACATCAAATTTGCTCCTATAGCTAAAAACTTTTAATTCTGCCAAGTTTAACTCATGGTTGCAAATAAATTTAATTATTTGTATGGCTATTTTTGCAGAATATTCAAATATTCGACCACTTTGAACAATAAATATCGCGCAAATTTTTATTTTAATGATATGTTTAAATTAGAGCGTATGTTTTTTTCATTAGAAGGGCTGTTTGAGGAGACAGGGATGACTCAAAATAAACCTGATTTATCACATTGGTTTGATACAGATGATTTTCGAGGCCTCGCGGAAATTAAATTCCAAATGAAGAAATTGGAGAGCCACCTCAATAAATATTTGAATCTTGAGAATGAGCAGGGATTTTGTCCTCCTGAGGCAAATACACTATGCCATGCGTTGGCTCATAAATATCTTGAATATTTAAAATTGATTGATGGGAGTAAATATAATTCCTGTTTCGAATTCCCCATGCCAGGTAAAACATTAAATTGGCATAAGCAATATCTGCTCATTTTGCATCTGAAGCAACAATTATTCAGAACGACTTCTTTAGAAGAGGAATGTCGATTAATAGCTGAAATTGCCTCTCTTTACTATCATTTTAATCAATTAACTCGCCCTCCTTTACTATCTACAACCAGCAATAACTCTGAACTTTTTAAAAAAATATTCAGACAAGAAGAGCTTCAGTCATGGCTGATTGCAGTTGTTGATTTTTGGAATGAAAGTAATGTTCAAAGCCTGGAGCCATCGACTTTATTTCATGAGTGGAATCCGCAACAGCTTCAAGGCGCTCTGGATTATTTTTCTGCACCGGACCTGGTCAGTTTAGTAAATGCACTGTTTTTTTATAAATTGTATCCCGATAAATTATTTAACGAATTGATCCATCCGGAAAAGTTGGTTTCAGTGCGTGCGCGAGTTGGTCTCTTACATCATTACATTGAACGATTAGAGAGTAATTTATACAGCACCGCATTGCAACAAGGACTTAAACCGGCGCTGCCAGCCAAGGAAGCGAGGAACGAGCGAGGCTGGTAGTCCCTGGTAGCCTTAGAGCCGGATGTTTTGCCGCAGGCAAAATATAAGGCATCCGAAAAGGCGTCAGTCATTGGGGTAGCGTTGTTTTTGAACCCCGAATGGGGTGAAAAAACAAGCGGACACAGGACGGCCAGGGCCGCCGGAGGCATACTTGTCGCGTTTGCGAGTCGATTTCAGCCATGGATGGCTAAAATCAATCACGAGCTTAGCGACACTATCGAAGTGGATTACTTATTTCATGGTGAGGAATTACCTCAAGGGATAATGATAGAAGTTGATGAAGAATTTAAAGTGATCATTCAATCAGCAATTAAAAAGGTAAAAGTCCAATATACTCATGAAAGTGAAGAGCAGGTAACCATGGAGCGGTTGCATGATCTGGTACGAGCCTATAAATTCTGGTTTAATCCTAATCGATTAGTTGACGCAGTAATGGTGCTTCAGCAACGCTTGGTTAAAGATGATATTTCGGAAGATAATAAACTGTCCGTTTTTCGTCAGAAAATGGTTCTTTTATATGAGCAGCTCCCCACAACTGAATGCCTCAATTTATATGGTTATTTTGCCAATAATGACAGCCGGTATTTACTATATACTTTATTTTCTATTGAGAAAGGCAATGGGTTCGACTGGCTGCCTCCACTCAATACGACTGAAAGGAATGCAATTACTCGTGTATTTCAAGCATTACAATGTGTTATGGAAGCCTTACGTGAGGCATTAAAAATCAGGCATGCAGCAGCAGAGTCATATGCTTATGACCCAGCGAAACAGCAAATTCATACAGGACGTCGTAACCGAGACGCAGTTTTTAGAATTATAGCCCTTTATGGTAGTGAAGCCGTTACCTTGAACAATACTGTTGAAGAGTTATTTAACTACATAGAAAATACAACTCAAGGGTTTAAAGAGGCTACAAAGTGAGTGCTTACATTTAGACTCAATCCGCTAGGCTCTAACTTGCAACCGCTAAGAAACAAAGGAGGCGCTTAGTTATGGCAGGGGAAGGAAGAGTTTTTTACCATAAAACTGTTGCAGTTGTTGATACAATATATTTGCAGGTGATTTTTTGGCAAAAGCGTCATGCAAATCATCAGTCCATTCGCCAGTAGACAGGTTTTGGATAACAGCGATATATGTTTTATCATCTGGATAAAGTGCCAGCACCCAATTCCCCTCGATAATCCCATATAATTTTTGCTGGTCAAAGTATTTTAATTTATCAGTTTTTATTTCAAGCTCTCCGCTATGGGGGTTCACTTCGTAAAACTCTTTTCCTATTTCCATGGTTTTTTCTTTGGATGGTTTTTGATTTGGATATATGCCACTTTCTATAAAAAAGGTTCGTTCAGGTAAGCTGTGTTGTGAGTTAAATATTGCTGGTAATAGTGAAATGCCATCCATATTCTGCTGATTTTTTAGATGAAGAAAATCCAGAATAGTGGGCGCTAAATCAATCAGGGCAACTCTCGGATTTATTTTATGATTTGAGGTGATTATTTTCCCATTATCATAAATATTGAATGCCAGTACGCTATGATATTGACCGGGACTTAAGATATCTGAGCCATGCCCCGCGCTCTTATTTAATACGGTTGCCGTCTTTTTTTTAAGGTATTGAGCAAACCTGCTTGGAGGGGATCCCTGGTAGTTTTGAGCATTTGTCAGACGTGAATCAGGATAATAAAGTGTTTCGCCATGATCACTTAATAGGATAACCAAACTATTGGCTAAAAATTGTTGTTGTTTTAAAAACTCAAATAAAGAGCAAAGTTGTTTGTCTACGCGTTGCAGAGCATTCTGGTACAGACGGTCACGCCTTTCAATACTGAACTCATTATTCAATTCTTCTGGTGATGTACTGGCCCACGCATAAGGCCAGTGGGGAAGAGCAAAATGTACTGCTAAAAAAATAGGCTTATTGTGTTGTTGCTGCTGCTGCTGCGATAATTCATTTTGCAATTTTCCACTAAATGTTTCCGGGTAATAGGAAAAAAAGCTGGCTCGGTTGAGGTAATTGTATGGAAAGAGCTGGGCTCCAACCCTCGAATTGATGAGTAAATTACTTAGCGGGAAATCATTAAAGGTACCAAGTAAAAAATCATTAACTCCCAATCTGGGGCCAATAATTTTTTTAAAACCTAAGTCTTTATCTATACTGTTAAATCTTCGATCATCAGTTGCATAAATAGTGTCATAACCCAGTTTATTCAAAGTCCAAATAATACTTGCCCTACTCTTTATAAAGCGTTTAGGAACTAAATTTTCCCCTGCATGATGATGTTCCGCATATAAGCCAGTAAGCATACTGGTCCATGCAGGATAAGTTCTAGCTAATGGGCTAATGGCATTAGTAAATTGGGTACTGTTATTTAATAATGTATTTAGAAAAGGCATATTATTTGTATTAATACTCCCGGGGCTAAGTGAATCAATACCGAGGATAATAACATTAGGTTTAGTGTGGCGGGCTTGTTTTCGAGTGGGTTGGGGTGAGTGGGTTAGAAATACAAGGCAAAAAACAATCAGGAGAAATAAAAAAAGTACACGCAGGTTGTCTCGAAAAAATAAACTATTCAGTACTAAAATAACTATGCCAAGTAATGAGAGAAATAATAATGTCAGAATTAAAAACCCAGGAATCGGTGGTGATAGTAATTTACTGAATACACTAAGAGGGAAAAAATAAGCATTTGCACTTAATAGGGTACAAACACATAAGGTCCAGATAATAATTAGCCATTGCTCAGGAGAGAAATAATGCCAAGATCGTTTGAGTACCCCAATCAGCAATAGTGTTTGGACTAGTGATAAGAGAATATAAAGAGTGAGATGGATACCTATTGTCGCAAAAATTTCGAGATAAATCTTTATTGGGAGTTTAACTGCACTAATAAATCCGCGATTTTGCGAATGAATTAAAATTAACTGTAAGAAAAAAAAACATACATTACATAATAAAAAAAAACAAAAGTGAGAAGAGGCTGAATGTTTTTTTTTCATGAAATACTGATAGCAGGGCTGTTTATATGCCAGTTATAAATATAACTATCAATGCTGTTAGTATGTTTTAATTGACTAAGCAGAGGTTCCTGCGCAAATTGTAGTAAATGAGTGATAACGTCTTGTTTGCTGCCACCAAAATCCTCTTCATACCAATCGTATAATTTAGAAATAATTAACCGACCTTCGATTACTTGAACACCCCTGAGTGAGTTAATGTAAGAAATAGCTGCTTCATTCAATTGTTGTTCTATTAAATTACCTTGATAGGCTTGTTTATTGAGATTAGGGGCGCCAATGGTCGCATTATTCAATGCATAGTGAGTACGTGGGTCGTTCCAAATAGGGCGAATGATGCGATTATTAATGTCATCAAGAGATAAAACACTATTATCAATGGTTATCAGATTAGCTCCCCAAGGCCCCACACTAAATAAACCTGGAGAGATATTGATTTCCTGGATATTAGTAACGGTATAGTATTTGGCAACAGTATGTACAGTCAGTGCATTATGGAAATTGAGCCAATATGCTAATTGTTCGTTACGGTTGTAATTATCAATATTTATTTGCGACAATTGTTCTATATAATTTTTTAATGACTCTAAATCCCGGCGAGTTAATTGCGCATAATTAATTAAGTTGATCTTTTCTTCATTGGTGATTACATACCGATCGAGGAAGTCTTGCCATGCTTGATGGGAAATGGCTTCCTTGGAGAGTGGATTATTCACTTCCCATTTTGGCCATAGACTTTTATGAAAAGAAGCATGAGCCAATCCAGTAAAAAAAAGAACCAACAGGATTAAGCCAAAGTGCTTTATCGCATGATGCCAGTAACTTATTCTAAACATTAATCGTTGCTCTATTACGGAGTGCACTTCCTATAGTATTACCATCTAAAAACTCTAACTCACCCCCAGAAGGAATTCCATGAGCTAATTGACTGATATTGATGGGTTCTTCACGCAAGAGTTGATGAATAAAATGAACAGTAGTTTGGCCCTCAACGCCTGGACTCAAAGCCAGGATAACTTCTTTAATTTCTTCCTGAAGGATCAGATTTTTAAGTCTGGGCAAGCCAATATCATCTGGTCCGAGTCCATCAAGAGGAGATATTTTTCCCATCAAAACAAAATACTTACCCTGGAAGGCATTACTTTGTTCTATAGCTGATACATCAGCAGGGCTTTCTACCACACAAAGTACCGAAGGATCTCTATTTGAATTTTGACACAGATTGCATAGCGATTTTTCAGTGAAATTATTACATCGGTCACAATGGCGTATATCGTTCATTGCTTGCTCCAAACAAGACGCGAGGTTTAAACCTCGCTGTCTTTGATGTTGCAATAAATGAAACACCATACGCTGTGCTGATTTTGGTCCTACGCCCGGAAGGCAGCGAAGTGCTTCTACCAAACGGTTTAGAGTATCCATGATCAGACTTACCCCTGTTTATCGCCGCCCATTAAGTCAGTTGGAATATTAAGGCCAGCTGTTAATTGGCTGATTTTATCTTTAGAGACTTTTTCAATTTTTCGTACGGCATCATTGAATGCTGCAGCAACTAAGTCTTCTAACATTTCTACGTCTTCATCCATCAAGGTAGGTTTGATTTTGACCTTAACCACATCATGCCGACCATTTACTTCAATCTCTACCATGCCACCGCCAGATTGACCACTTACTACCAATTTACTCAACTGTTCCTGGGCTTCTTGCATGCGTTGTTGCATTTTTTGTGCTTCTTTCATCAGATTGCCAAGATTTTGATTAATATCCATTACTGCCTCGTTTATTTAGGGTTAACTACAATATTATAAGTCATCTTTGAGTGGTACAATAGAATTTTTGACCAATTCAGCCGAAAATTCTTTTTGAAGCTGTTGAAATAAAGGATCGCTATATAAGGCGTCCTCTGCTTTTTGTTGTTTTTCCTGAGTTACTCTTTCTTTTTGCTGTGCGGGGCTTGCTTGCACTGCTTCATCACTGTTCAGGATAATTTTTACCGGAGCATTGTAATAGCTAGCGAGTGCAGTTTCAATTCGAGTGTGGATTGTTGGGCTAAATAAGGACTGATGGCCTTTTGATACCCTTAAAATAATATCGCGCCCCTCTTTAGAAATAAATTCGGCATTTTCAATTGCATTCATTGCCAAGCCCGTTAGCTTCAGCTGAGGTATAATTGTGGCCCAATCGTCTGTTTTGTTATTGGCACGAGTAGGTTGCTCCATAAAAAAGGCGGTTGTCTTGTCGCGTTGTTCCTTTGTATCTGCTGTATGTTCATAGGTATCATCAATGAGAGGATGTACTACTTTTTCAATGGGTTCCTCTTGAGAGGCCTCGTGAATAACAGTTTGGCCTGCTGACTTATTTTTTTGGAAAGCCAGTGGAGGTATGGTTCCACAAGGTGCTGGTCTAAAGGTTAACATACGCAGAATGGTCATGTTAAAACCTATATCTAATGTGGGAGCAAGATGAATTTCTTCACAGGCTTTCAAAGCAAACTGATAGAATAATTGAACATCTTCTGCTGAAAATTGATTTGCAAGGGATTTAATTTCTACTGACGGGCTAGTTAAAGGATTGTGATCCCCTATGTTTTGATAGACAGTAATCTGATGAAAATAATTAAGCAGTTCATCCAGAACATATTGAAAGTGCCCTCCTTCAACGGCAATTTGCTGGCTTAGACTTAATAACAGAGCAGCGTCTTGATCCGCCAGGGCCTGAAGGAGTTTTATTGCATAATCTTGTTGGGTATATCCCAGAATCATTTTTACATCATTGGCCTTCAATTGTTCATCACAGCTGGTAATAGCTTGATCAAGCAAGCTTAATGCATCACGCATACTTCCATGAGCGGCTTGAGCCAGGATATTTAAGGCCTGGATTTCATAATCAAGTTGCTCGTCTTTGAGAATTAGTTGCAAATGTTGGCATATTAATTCTGCTGATAGATGTTTGAGGTTAAATTGTAAGCAACGCGATAAAACGGTAACTGGTAATTTTTGCGGATCAGTTGTCGCTAAAATGAATTTTACATGGGTTGGCGGCTCTTCCAGCGTTTTTAATAGTGCATTGAAACTATGTTGGGAGAGCATATGTACTTCGTCTATTAAATAGATCTTGAAAC